>JFMF01000140.1 GCA_000635535.1 Prochlorococcus sp. scB243_496M6
TTTAATACAAGAGGTAAAGCTTTTAAAACTCTTAATCTTGATATTAATGGTTTATCAAGGGAAGAAATTATTCAACTTCTTTTAAGTGATGGCAAATTAATAAAAAGACCATTTTTGATTTACGAAGGAAAGAAAGTAATATTAGGTTTTAACGAAATTCAATATGAAAAACACCTTATATAAGCTTAAAAAATCAAGACTTTATTAATTTTATGACTACTTCTTTTAAAAGTTTTTTAAAAGAATGGGGTCTCCTCATTCTACTAACTTTTTTTGTTTCTTCTTGTAGATCATTTTTAGCCGAACCACGTTATATCCCCTCTGGTTCAATGCTCCCAGAATTACAAATAAATGATAGGTTAATTATTGAAAAATTTTCACTAAGAAACTCTTTCCCAAAAAGAGGAGATATTGTTGTTTTTAACTCACCTTACTCCTTTGACGAAAAACTAATTTCATCAAGATCTAAGCCTTTACCAAAAAAAAGATATTGTTTTTTTATGAGTTTTCCTCCAATTTCTTTTATTCCTGGTTTGAGGGATCAAGCTTGCGATGCCTATATTAAAAGAGTGGTGGCACTTCCAGGAGAAATTGTAAGTGTAAACAATAAGGGTGAATTAATTATAAATAATAAATTAATTCCTGAACCATATGTCTCTTATAAATGTACATTATCGCTGTTTAATCAATGTGGTAAATTTGAAAACATAAAAGTACCTGAAGATCATTTTTTAGTTCTAGGCGATAATAGGTCAAATAGCTGGGATGGAAGATATTGGCCTGGAAGTAAATTTCTTCATAAAAAGGAGATAATTGGTAAAGCATATTTCAGATTTTGGCCTCTTAGTCAAGTTGGCTTTTTTAATAATTAACCCCTTTGCCTGCACCTTACTTGATAAAAATAAATTTTCAAAAAGAGTTTTAATTTAAAGTGCACCTGAGGCAGTTGAATCAATTATTCCTCCTAGGTGGGTTGTAATGTTTAGAGCGCTAATCACAGGTGGCTTATTGGGATCATTAAAAAGGTCAATTATAGTTATGCCCCCATTACCTTGTTTTATCATCCAAATATTTGAATAATTAATGCCAAGGATCTTACAAATTAGAGTTTTATTGACTGCATCATGAGCAACTAGAAGACTTAGATCATTATCCTTTTGAGATGAACAGATTTTTTCAAAAGCTTCTACGGATCTTTCTGATACATCTTTTATAGATTCACCTTCGGGCATTATTACTACTTCTGGTTTATCATGCCAATTTTTTAGTAAAGCAGGCCACTTTTCTCTGATTTCTGCTTCCAATTTGCCCTCCCATAATCCGTGACTAATTTCTACAAGTGAATCTATTCTTTCTATTTTTAAATCTTTTCTATTTTGAAGGATAATTTGTGCAGTCTCAAAAGGCCTATGCATTGAACTTGAAAATGCCTTATTGAAAGCAATATTTCTCAAATATTCAAAAGTCTTTCTAGCTTGATCTTTTCCGTTTGCATTTAAAGGGATATCAATTTGGCCTTGAAATCTACCTTCTTTGTTCCAGTTAGTTTCACCATGCCTTATTAGAAATATTCTAGAATCTCCAATTTGATTTGTAATATTTTTATTCAGATGGGAAGTTTGATTTAAGCATTCAATTTGGGTCTTGTAAGAGTTATCTTTCCTTGAAATATTTAGTATCGAGAGAGAAGCATTTTCTAATCTTATTTTTCTAAAACCTTGCTTAGGCTTTCCTAATAAGAACAGTATTAAACATCTGAGAATTGCATTATGTCCAACAACTAAAATATTTACATCATCTTTGTCGAGATAAATTTTTAAAATATCTTCTACAAAATTTGTTGCTTGCAAAAATAACTCTTGAATTGGTTTATAAGTTTTATTGTCTTTTCTTTTTAAGATTAGATTTTCTGGATCATTTTTCCATATAGGGTAAATTTCTGGAAATTTATTTTTTATTTCATCAATTTTCAGACCAGACCATTCACTAAGATCTACCTCTAGCAAATTATCATCGAATACAATATCTTGTTCTTTATTGAAGTTATTTTTAATTGTTATTGCAGTCTCTTTAGCTCTCACAAGTGGGGAGGAATATATTTTATCGAAGTTTATTTTTGATAATGCTCTTCCTGCTTTTTGGGCTTGTACATATCCTTCTTCAGTTAATAATGAATCGTCTGTTCTTCCTTGAATTAATCCTTTTGCATTGTAACTGCTTAGTCCATGCCTAACTAAAACTAATCTTATAGCCATTATATAAATTTGAAAATTAAGATAATTTAATCATCTCATGGCGTGATTAAAATAGATACATAAATATAAAGAAATTCAATGATAACTAACTATAGTTTTCAACAATATAATAAGTTATGATCTTTAAAAATATTTCCAAGTCAAAATTCACTTTAGCTTTTATTTCTATAGTCATAACTTTTTTTGTATGGCAACAAGGCTTAAGAGATAGTTTGAATAGAGCATCTGTCTCATTTGATATTAGTCAAAAAGAGCAAGAAATTGTTGAATTATCTGTCCAATCAATACCTGTAAATCTAAGAAAATTTTTTATTATTAATGATCCTGTTGAACAAATAAATAAATCACTCTCTGAGGCCTCATTTGAAGAGCTAACAGAGAGAAATAAATTAATTCGAATAATTACTTCAGAATCAACTGATCCTATAACCTATAAAAATATATCCAATGATTTTGAAAATAAAAACTTTAAATTTCTAATTGATGAAATAGAAAAAAAATCTAATAATAATTCTTATAATCCAAATTCTGATAAATTTGATTTATTTAAAGGTGATAGATTTTTATATCACCTTATAAGCCGGAAGTTTGATTTTGACGATAGTGCATTAATAACAAAATCATTTTCAAGCAAAATGTTTTCAAAAATATTAGCAATAAGACTTATACCACTTTTAACAATAATTATTGGTTCTATTCTGGCTTTAAAAACATTATGGACCGCTATATCTTTGAAAAAGTTTGGCTGGCAAGAAATTCAATCCTTAGATTTAAAATTAATAGATATGGTCTTATTAATTGCAGGTGGATTTGTTGTTTTAGGAGAAGTGGTATCACCTTTGTTTTCTATCAGTTTGGTTGAACTTTTTTCTAAAAATATTTCTAATGAATTATCTCAATCTTTAAAAATATTCTTTGGATATCTTTTTATGGCAATTCCGCCATTAGGGATAGTTTATTACCAAATTAAATCTTTGGATGGTGAATTTACTTTTAAAAAGGATTATTTACAGTTCAATATCTTGCCAATAAAATATGCAATTATTCAGGGAATTAAAGGTTGGTTAACAATTGTCCCTTTTGTTTTATTGATCTCTCTAATTATGAATAGTCTGATAGATAATCAGAATGGTAGTAACCCTTTGCTGGAAATTGTGCTTAATAATAATAATTACTTATCATTTTTTCTATTATTTGTAACAACAACTCTATTAGCTCCTTTATTTGAGGAGATTATATTTCGCGGTATTTTACTGCCAACTCTTTCAAGAGATTTTGGAGTAATTTCGGGCATCATAGTTTCAGCTTTTATCTTTGCATTAGCCCATTTAAGTTTGGGAGAAATGCCCCCATTATTTGTTCTAGGTATTGGATTAGCAATTACAAGAATTGCTTCAGGGAGTTTGTTTTCCTCAGTGATTATGCATTCTTTATGGAATGGATTGACTTTTTTAAATTTGTTTTTATTGAGGATATAAAAGAATTATTTTTTTTACTTGCGAATCAAACAAAAAGATGTTTATTTAATTAATAACACTTATTTTATTTAGATAATAAATCTTAGATGAAACCTTATGGGAATCAACTTAATTTTAAAAAAAAAGTTTCATATGAAAGTAAAAAAAATTCTGAAAAAATATCCACAATTAATATCAAATTAATACATCAAATTTTTGATACCATTAATATCTCTCTTTTAGTATTAATTTTCACCTTATTTTTCTTGTCTTTTAATAGTCAAAGAAAATGGTCAAATACATATAAAAACTTATCTAAAACAAGAGCTATTAATAACAATCTAATTGATTATATTTCTAAAATTGAGGAATTTTATATTAGTGAACTTGAATCTATCAATACTTTTAAAAAAACTAAACCGGAAGATTTAATCTATCTAGATAAACTTCCAGAAAAAAAAGAAAGTTTATTTAAGAAAAATTTAAGTAGTTTCATTGCAGGTTTTAGTGATAGCAAATATCAAAGGGGATATTGATGAAAAAATACAAAAAAGTTGTTCGTCTAATACCCCTTGATCAAGGAAGATTTAAATTTCTCTATATTTTTAGCTTACTATTAATATTTTGTTTATTTGGTAGGTTAGTTAAATTGCAAGTCTTTAACGCTTCTGATTTGCAAAGGAAAGCTAGATTAATACAGTCTTCTAAAACTAACGCCTTAAAAAAAAGAAGAACTATTGTTGATAGAAATAATAGACTAATTGCTTACGATAAACCGCTCTATAAATTATGGGCCCATCCAAAATATTTTAATTTTCCTGGTGATTCAATTAACAGAGTTCGCAGTATTGAAGAAGTTACAGAAAAATTGTCATCTATCTTGGATATAAATGGTGATATACTCTTGCGTAAATTTAATAATAAAAATAGCGGTATCAAGCTTTTAGATAAAATTTCAGAAGAAAAGGCAGAAAAGATTAAGAACCTGCAAATAAGCGGACTTGATTTGTTTAAATATTCTCAAAGATATTATCCACAAGGGGAGCTTTATTCTAATCTTGTAGGTTTTGTTAATGATGAGAATAAGGCTTCAGCAGGCTTAGAGCTTCATTTAGATAATCAAATTAAAGTTTTTAATAAGAGTAATTTAATAAAAAGAGGAGGAGACGGAACTCCTCTCCCGGATAATTCAGCCCCAGGTGATTTTATTTCTGATTACAAAAGTTTAGGCCTAACTATAGATTCCAAACTGCAGAAAGCGTCATTCAATGCATTATCAAAGCAAGTAAGTAAATGGAAAGCGAAGAAGGGATTTGCCATAGTTATGGATGTTAATAATGGCCGGATTCTTTCCTTGGTTACATTCCCATCATATGATCCAAATAAATTTTGGCAGTATAATTCTGAACTCTTTAGAGGTTGGTATTCTCAAGATTTATTTGAGCCTGGTTCAACTTTTAAACCTATTAATCTTGCCTTAGCTTTAGAAGAAAAAGTAATCCAGAAAGATGGAGTAGTTGAAGATATTGGAGAGATTAAGGTTGGTGGATGGACACTTTCTAATTGGGATAAAAAAGGTAACGGATACATTGACTATCCAAAAGTATTACAGGTTTCAAGTAATGTTGGGATGGTAAAAATAATGCAAAATTTAGACCCCAAAATTTATTGGGATTGGCTAAAAAATTTAGGTATAAATAAAAATTTAGAGACTGACTTATTTGAATCAACTGCTGGCCAACTAAAGAGAAAAGATTTATTTGTAAATCAATCAATTGAGCCTGCCGTAACTTCTTTTGGTAAAGGGTTCTCAATCTCGCCACTTAAATTGGTTCAACTTCATGCGGCTCTTGCAAATGGTGGTTTTGAAGTTACTCCTCACGTAACCTCAACTTTTAAAGAAAGAGGTAATAAAAATCCAAAAAAACAATTTTTTTCACACGAAGTCTCCAAAACTGTTCTTGAATGGATGGAGAGTGTAGTTGATAAAGGTAGTGGATCTGGAGTGAAAATCGAGGGTTATAGGATAGCAGGGAAAACAGGTACTTCCCAAAAAGCCTTAAACGGTTCCTATACAAGCAAAAAAGTTTGTAGTTTTGTAGCGACCTTACCAGTTAACGATCCGAAATATACTGTCCTAGTAGTAGTTGATGAACCATCTAAATCTTTTGCATATGGTTCAACTGTAGCCGTGCCAGTTGCGAAAGAAATTATCGAGAGTTTGATAGTAATTGAAAAAATACCTCCCAAGATAAAAGATTATGGAATGATTGTTAAAAAACCCTAAAATTTTCCAATTTTATAAATATTTAGTTCATTATCTGATGATTTCATCTGGAATAAAAGCTAGTTTATGTATATACATGATTATCTAGATATGAAATCAATTTTAGAACAATTGTCCTCAATGACGGTGGTTGTTGCTGATACTGGAGATTTAGATTCGATAAAAAAATTTCAACCAAGGGACGCTACTACCAACCCATCACTAATACTTGCTGCTGCTAAGAACCCTGATTATGTAAAATTAATTGATAAAGCTTTAGACAGTTCAGAAAATGCATTGCCCCAAGGATTCTCCAAAATTGAATTAATCAAAGAAACTGTTGACCAAGTTTCAGTATTTTTTGGAAAAGAAATATTGAAAGTTATTTCAGGGCGCGTATCTACAGAAGTTGATGCAAGACTGAGCTTTGACACCGAAGCTACGGTAGAAAAAGCGAGAAAATTGATCAATCTTTACAAAAACTTTGGAATTGAAAAGGAAAGAGTTTTGATTAAGATTGCTGCAACTTGGGAGGGAATTAAGGCAGCTGAAATTTTGGAAGAAGAGGGTATTAAGTGTAACTTAACTTTGCTTTTTAACTTCTGCCAAGCAGTAACTTGTGCCAATGCAAAGATAACTCTAATTTCTCCGTTCGTTGGTCGTATATTGGATTGGCATAAAGCAAAAACTGGTAAAACCAGTTTTGTGGGTGCTGAAGACCCTGGAGTTATTTCGGTTACGCAAATATACAAGTACTTTAAAGAAAAGGGATTCAAGACAGAAGTAATGGGAGCGAGTTTTAGGAATCTTGATGAAATAAAAGAATTAGCAGGTTGCGATCTTTTAACAATCGCACCAAAATTTCTTGAGGAATTGAAAAAAGAAAAAGGAGAGTTAGTTCGAAAATTAGATGTAAGTACTCAAATAAATAATTCTATTGACTATAAATTTGAAGAAAAAGATTTCAGATTAAGTATGTTAGAAGATCAAATGGCAAGTGAAAAGCTTAGTGAAGGTATCACTGGATTCAGTAAGGCTATAGAAGAATTGGAGGAACTGCTACTTAAGAGATATTCAGAGATTAAAAATTACAAATTGATTTCTGCTAACTAAAGTTAAGTTTGAATTGAAAAAGGATTAAGCCCCACTTTTGGTTAAAAGTCTTCTGATAGCTCTTTTTGCAATATCTTCATAACTCATTTCTCCTGATAATATTTGAGCAATACGTTTGGGTGCTGTTTTTCTTTTGACTCCTAATTGATATCCAGTTTTGGGAAATCTATAAAATACTTGGGCTATTCTCCTTCCCCAAGCCATTGATTTCCCCCAAATGTTGTTAATTTTTTTCGTATAAAGATTTAAATCATCTACTTTTCCTGATAGAAACTGATCTATATATTCTGCAGCATAAAAACTGCTAATTAAAGATGGTCTAATTCCTTCAGCTAAAAATGGATCACATAGAGATGCTGCATCACCAACCGCTAAAACTTTGTCTCCATTAATTGAGTTGAAGCCATTCCATATTCTCAGTTTCTTACTAATTGTTTTTTGAGGAAAATCATCAAAACCGAAGCTTCTGATTACTTGTCTATTTATAGCCTGATTTTCTAGGAGACCATTATTTATAAAAGTACCTAAACCAATATTTAAGCTTTCTCTTAGGGGGAATGCCCATGCAAACCCATATTTTATAAATCCAAACTCAAATCTAACTGCATCTCTAGGGATTGCACCTAACCCTTTCAATCTTAATGAGATTGTGTTCGCAAATTTCGGTTTTCTTGGCCCTAAATTAAAATAACTTGCCCATTTCGATTGGGACCCATCTGCAATTACAAGAAATTCTGAAATATATTTTATTTTGTTATTGCAAGTAATTTCCCATTTATCATTTTTTTTTATAATTTTTTCTATCAATAATGGTCTCATGATCTGAACTCCATTACTTAAGGACTCATCAAGTAATAATTGATCAAGTTTCTCTCTTTTAATAATCCAAAATGGCGATTCACCAGTCAGATCAGCAGTTACATTATCTGTAGCTTTCCATCTGAATTCAACATTCTTAATTTTTGAGGCTATGGCATCTTTTATATCTAAAGGAAGAAATCTTTGCATTGAAGATGCCATCCCGCCTGCACATGGTTTGTAATCTTGGGATTTTTCTTTTTCGATAATTAAAACAGAATATCCTTTCTTTGATAGGTTAAGAGCGGTAGAAGATCCTGATAAACCTCCACCAATTATTACAACGTCAAAACCTATCAAACTTTTAGAATTTCCTTTTCTTTTTCAGACAATTTAGTTTCTATTAAGGAAATATATTTGTCAGTAATTTTCTGAATTTCAGATTGATTGTCTCTCGATTCATCAATAGAAATAAGGCCATCTTTTTCGTCTTTTTTTTCTTTATCAACAGCATCTCTTCTGATATTTCTTAAAGCTACTTTTCCTTCCTCTGCATATTTAGAGGCTAATTTACAAAATTCTTTTCTTCTTTCTTCTGTTAAAGGAGGAACATTTATTCTTATTACTTTCCCATCATTATTTGGAGTAATACCTAAATCGCTCATAGAAATAGATTTCTCTATCGCTTGCAAACATGAAATATCGAAAGGTTGTATTGAAATTGTTTGCGAATCAACAGTGCTTATAGTGGCAAGCGATTTGATTGGTGTTTCTGCTCCGTAGTACTCAACACTTACTCTGTCTAACAAGGAAGCATTAGCTCTGCCTGTCCTAATTGTATTAAAGTTTCTTTGTGTGGCTTCAATACTTTTATTCATATTTTCTTGAATTTCTTTTTTGTTCATAATTAAGAAAATTAAATGATCTCTAACTAATTAAAGATCCTATTGGCTCACCAGCAACAGCTTTAGAAATGTTTCCTTTTTTGAATATATCAAAAACCATAATTGGGATATTATTGTCTTTGCAAAGTGCAATCGCAGTACTGTCCATTACGGCAATTTCATCACTAAGAACTTGTTGATAACTGAGAGAGGAATATTTTTTTGCATCTTTAAATTGATTAGGATCACGATCGTATACTCCATCAACTTTAGTAGCCTTCATAACTACTTCAGCGTTTATCTCGGCTGCTCTCAAAGCTGCCGTAGTATCGGTTGTAAAAAATGGATTTCCACATCCACCTCCGAAAACTACAACTCTACCTTTTTCTAAGTGCCTCATTGCTCTTCTTCTTATATAGGGTTCGGCAATTTCCTGCATTTCTATTGCAGTTTGAACTCTTGTTGCAACTCCTACTCTTTCTAAACCATCTTGAAGTGAAATAGCATTCATTACTGTTGCGAGCATCCCAACATAATCAGCTGTCGCTCTATCCATGCCATCTGCAGACCCTTTAAGGCCCCTGAAAATATTCCCACCCCCCACAACTATTGCAAGTTCTACATTATTTTCGACTACTTTTGAAACATCCTCTGCAATTGACTGAACTATAGCAGGATCAATACCATATGGTTTTTCACCCATTAGTGCTTCACCACTAAGTTTTAAGAGAACTCTTTTGTAAGTCATTCAATAATCGTACTCTTAAGACCTTAGCAAGTAAAAGCACCAAATTTATTTTTTGTTCAGATATTGCTTGCGTCTTTAAACATTTCTAAATCTGCCTAAAGAAATTTTAAATAGTAATTTACCTTAACTAAAATTCAACACACTTTTGTGCTTTTATTCCTTGTTCTTTAAATGGATGTCTTATTAGTTTCATCTCTGTAACTAGATCGGCGTAATTTATAATTGAATCAGATGCTCCCCTTCCAGTTAAAACAATATGATTTTTTCTATTATTTAAGCTTTTTAAAAAAGTGATTATTTCCTCGGGTGCAAGATAACCAAGTTTTGTCGCTATATTAATTTCATCAAGAATAATAAGTTTATAAGATTCGTTTTGGATGTATTTTTTGGCTAGTTGCCAAGCCTCTTGAACTAATTTCTCATCTCTTATTCTGTCTTGGGTTTCCCAGGTAAATCCCTCTCCTAATGAATGCCAGGATATGTTTGAAGACAAGTTTTTAAGTGCTTTTTCTTCTCCAGTGGTCCAGCCTCCTTTGATAAATTGAATTATTGCTACTTTATAGCCATGCCCTATCGTCCTTAAAGCCATACCTAAAGATGCAGTTGTCTTGCCCTTGCCATTTCCTGTAAAAACAATCAATAATCCTTTTTTCGTTTTTCTAATTTGTAGTCTTTCGGCTTGAATATCTTTTCTTTGCTGCATTCTTTTTTTATATGAGCTCTCATCGCTTTCCGGGGATAATTTACCTCCCATTCCAAGTTTATTTGCTTGATTATCGAGGTTAAATATTTTCTCGGAAGATGAAGGTTTTTCTTGCATATGACCCTTATTTTTATTTAATTATTATAAATCTTTAAGTATTTTTAACTCCTTTAACTTTTGTAAGTGCATTATTCACTGCCTGTTGCTGGTCTCTTTTCGTAATCCAGTGGTGATAAGTTTGAGTATGCAAACTAACTGAATGTCCCATCATTCTGGCAGCCACAGTATCAGGTAAATCATAAAAAATTGTTCTCACTGCCCAAGCATGTCTCAGATCATAAGGTTTAATTTGTAAGGAGTAACGCTTAAACTGATCTGTAATTTTTTTTCCAATATTCTGTAGGGTTGTAATTTTAAGGTCTCTATTAATATTTGGTAGAAGTTCTGGATTCTCACCAAGTTTTGATAATTCGAACTTTTCCACCCATTCAGGATGAAATGGCCAAACTTGATGTTCTCCAGTTTTAGTGGTAGGTAAAACTCTAATTATTTTGTCCCCAAAATTAGTAAGAGAACTTAAATCACAAAAAAATACTTCATGATTTCTCAATCCATATGTAGCCATCAGACCAAAAACAAATTTCCAAGACTTGTTAGGTATAGACTCCCAAAGTTTCTCTATTAATTCGTCATTAGGAAGGTCCCTAAATCCTGCTTTGTTCAAACCATATCCCCTAGAATTTAATTTCCAATCTTCTGGTAGTTTAACGTCCAAAAACTTAGCCAAAACACTTAAAGAAGTAGCGCATTGTTTCCTACTTCTGGTCCCTTCCTTATAACTTTCAAGTGTTTTTTGAAATATTTTTTCTAAAGCTTCATTACCATAGTCATTGTAAATATTTAGGATTCTTTTCATATATGGTTTGTAAGAACTTCTCCAAGTAGTTTTTCTAGTGCTGGTTCGAAAATCACTTTTATTTTCTTTAAAAAAAAATTCCTCAAATTGATTTAATCTTTTTGGAAATTCAAACCCATCTTTTTTTTCCTTTTTATAAGGCTTGCCTATCCAATTAATCCAATCAAATTGATTCAATTCCAATTGCAAATTGATTAATTGTAATTTTTTTTTGGCCTCCTCTAATCCAGAAATATCAGCCTTTAAACCAAGAGATATTCTTTGAATTTTGAAGTTATTGTTATCTTCTTTAGAGGGCAGTGAACCACGAATATTTAATTTCTCTCCTCTTTTTTCAATTTTAAGCTTGCTGCCTTGAGTAGCAAATTTATCATTGACATTATTAATTTCCTGAATTACGTTCATTTACTTATATAATTGACCATATAATGACGTTTTTAATGTTGATTTTCAATCTTCATAAATTTTAAATGGATAAAATAGGCGTCTTACTAATGAATTTAGGAGGGCCTGAACGCATTAATGATGTAGGCCCATTTTTATACAATCTTTTTTCTGATCCAGAAATCATCAGGACCCCTTTTCCTGTTTTTCAAAAGCCCCTAGCTTGGTTAATTAGCACGCTTAGGAGTACTACTTCACAACAGGCTTACCTTTCTATAGGTGGAGGTTCACCTATCAGAAGGATAACTGAGCAACAAGCAAGAGAATTACAATCTAAATTAAGGAACAAGGGATTTAATGCTACTACCTACATTGCTATGAGGTATTGGCATCCTTTTACAGAATCAGCAATAGCTGATATGAAAGCAGATGGAATAGATCAAGTTGTTGTAATACCCTTGTATCCACATTTTTCGATAAGTACTAGTGGTTCGAGCTTTAGGGAATTAAAAAAATTGCGAGATTCTGATGATGAATTTAAAAAGGTTCCAATGAGATGTGTAAGGAGTTGGTTCAGTCAATCAGGTTACTTAAAGTCTATGGTTGAATTAATTTCTGAACAAGTTTCACTTTGTGAATCACCTTCAAAAGCCCATATATTTTTCACTGCTCATGGAGTTCCTAAGAGTTACGTAGAAGAAGCTGGAGACCCTTACAAACAACAAATTGAAGATTGTTCTTTATTAATTATAAATGAGCTGGAAAAATGTTTAGGGCATGGTAACCCTCATACACTTTCTTATCAAAGTAGAGTTGGCCCTGTTGAATGGTTGAAGCCATATACAGAAGAAGTTTTAGCTGATCTTGGAAGGTCAAATGTTAATGATCTGATAGTGGTCCCTATAAGTTTCGTTGGAGAGCATATCGAAACATTGCAAGAAATTGATATTGAATATAAAGAAATTGCTGAAAAGGCTGGCATTAAAAACTTTCGGAGAGTTAAAGCTTTAAATACTCATCCTACTTTCATTGAAGGACTAAGTGATTTAGTGATTTCCTGTTTGGAAGGACCTCTCGTTAATATAGAAGAGGCTTCACAGTTGCCTGAAAAAGTTAAACTTTATCCCCAAGAGAAGTGGCAATGGGGTTGGAATAATAGTTCAGAAGTGTGGAACGGAAGGGTTGCAATGATTATTTTCCTTGTGCTCTTTATTGAACTTATTTCAGGCTCTGGACCTCTACATAAATTAGGTATTTTATAAAGAACAATTGAAATTTATTTGATAATTTTTAATTTATTAAAAGATTATTTTAAATACATTTCTGACATTACATTTCTAAATGAGGCAAAAGTATTTAATTAAGTTTAATATTTATAGTAAATATTGAATTTCTTTAGTGACTCTTACTTCGAGATCCTTTTCAAAGGGTAGTTCAAAACATGAAAATCCAGTATGGATAACTGGTGCAGATGCACTAATGGATTCTTTAAAAATTCATGGAGTAAAAGTTATATTTGGATATCCTGGGGGAGCTATACTACCAATATATGACGCTGTTCATAAGGCAGAACAAGAAGGTTGGTTAAAGCATTATATGGTTAGGCATGAACAAGGTGGTTCACATGCGGCTGATGGATATGCAAGATCTACTGGTGAAGTAGGAGTATGTTTTGGGACCTCAGGCCCAGGTGCAACAAATTTGGTAACCGGAATTGCTACTGCGCAAATGGATTCAGTCCCCCTAGTTGTAGTTACAGGTCAAGTCCCAAGACCTGCTATAGGGACAGACGCTTTTCAAGAAACTGATATTTTTGGTATAACTCTTCCAATAGTGAAACATTCATGGGTTATAAGAGATCCTTCAGATATCGCGAAAGTAGTTTCTGAGGCTTTTTTTATAGCTTCATCTGGAAGGCCTGGCCCTGTTTTAATTGATATACCCAAAGATGTAGGTCAGGAGTTCTTTAATTACCAAAGAGTTTTGCCTGGTGAGGTTATTCCTAAAGGATTTAAAAGGAATGGAGAAATTAATGACTCCGATATAAATAAAGCAATTAAATTAATAGAAAATTCTGAAAGACCCCTTCTATACGTAGGAGGTGGGGCGATATCTTCAGGGGCTCATGATGAAATAAAAACTTTGGCAAAGAATTATCAAATACCAGTTACCACAACCTTAATGGGGAAGGGCGCTTTTGATGAAAAAGATAATTTATCAGTAGGGATGTTAGGAATGCATGGAACTGCTTACGCAAATTTCGCTGTTACAGAGTGCGATCTTTTAATTGCTATTGGAGCTAGATTCGATGATAGGGTGACAGGAAAATTAGATACTTTTGCGCCTAATGCAAAGGTAATTCATATAGATATCGATCCAGCAGAAGTTAATAAAAATAGACGTGTAGATGTTGCAATTGTTTCTGATGTTTCAAAAGCTGTTCTCAAAATTAATGAACAATCTCTAAAAAACAAATTTACTTTTCGGACAAAAAACTGGTTAGAAAAAATTGATTTTTGGAAAAATAAACACCCTTTATATGACCCGCCTAAAGAAGGAGAAATTTATCCTCAAGAAGTTCTTTTAAAAGTGAGAGAATTTTCTCCAGAAGCTTATGTAACTACAGATGTAGGTCAACATCAAATGTGGGCTGCTCAATACCTTAGGAATTCTCCAAGAAAATGGATTAGTAGTGCAGGCTTAGGCACTATGGGTTTTGGATTGCCAGCGGCAATTGGAGTAAAAGCAGCCTTACCTAATTCAGATGTAATTTGTATTGCAGGAGATGCAAGTGTCTTAATGAATATTCAAGAATTAGGAACTTTATCTCAATATGGTCTAAAGGTAAAATTGATTATTATCAATAATCGCTGGCAAGGGATGGTAAGACAATGGCAGGAAAGTTTTTACGATGAAAGATATTCCTCATCTGATATGAGTTGTGGTGAACCTGATTTTGTGAAACTTGCTGAGTCTTTTGGAGTTAAAGGATACTTAATTTCTGATAGAAATCAATTACAGAATGAATTAAAAAATGCGCTTGATCATGACGGCCCTGCCTTGATTAATATCCTTGTCAGAAGAGGTGAAAATTGTTATCCAATGGTTCCTCCAGGTAAAAGTAATGCTCAAATGGTTGGATATGTTAATTGTGAAGACTAATGTTTTTGAAATTAGTCATTTTAAAAATTACTTTAAGATAATTTAAAAACTTAAATATTATTGAATTGAAAAAATTATCAAAAATTTTAATTATTATCTGCTTGATTTTTCTTAATCCTGTAATAGTTAACTCGGCCGAAATTCTTCAAATTAAAAGTTCAAATACTATTTTGGTGGGGGATCAAAATAGGAATTTAACGATTGGACTAATTTGTGTAGATGTAAATGAAAATGATGAGCTTAAAGCAACTAATTTACTCAAGAGTGAATTCCCAAGGGGAAGCAAAGTGAAAATAAAACCTTTTGGTTTCAAAGAGAATGTTTTGTTAGCCAAAGTTTTTAATATTAAAGGTAATAAGGAGATGACCGAATTATTAGTTGCTAAAGACTTAACTAGTGAAATTTGTCCAAGTTAACAATCTCTATGAGCAGATAAAATTCCATTGTCTCGAGAATGTTTTAGTCCTTCTCCAGGAATTAAATTCATTTTTTAATTTGTATGTACATAAATTCGAGATGTCTATATTTGTATAGGGAATATTCTCATTTAAGAGTTGTCTATAAGCAGATCTTTTAAGATCAAGTTGATTTAAGTTTTTCTCTTTGAATTGATTTGAAGCACTAAAACAAAGACCTTTTTCAACTTTAGTCAAATTGAGGGTTATAGTTTTGTTTTCGGCTTTTTTATAAAATTCTTTGAGTGTCATTTTATCAACTAAATAATGTTCCTTGGAAATCGCTGGTCCTATTGCAACAAGTAAGTTATCTCTAGATGTCCCTAAATTATCGAAAATTTTAACCAGATTTTTTATTATTTTTTTTTCTAAACCTTTTCTTCCACAATGCAACGTTGCTACAGTTCTTGTCCTTTTATCTGCAAAAAATATTGGCATACAATCAGCTGTGTATACCCATAAGTTTTGATTCCATTTATTACCAACAATACCATCTGCATCAGTCTTAATCCCTTCTCCCGAATGTGATCCAAACACTATTACATTACTGTGAATTTGATTGGAAACACAATTTATGTAATTTTCATTAAAGTGATTCCCTAATAATTGAAGAAACTTCTCAGAGCTTGACTTCGTAAAATATGCATGTTTGAAATTATTTTGACTAAGAATAGGGGATGAATAATACTCAAATTTTTTGTTTTGAATAAAAATTTCAGCTTTTGAGAAATATATTTCTTTGTATGGAATAGTTCCTGCTCCTAAGCTGAATTTATGAAATTAATTCAATATCTCTCAAGATCCAGAATCCTGCAAATTTTTCGATGTATGGCGTTGACTGTATGGAAATAAATTGATAATCAAATGAATTTTTTTTATTCTCTAAAAACTTTGTACTTAAAATGTTTGCATCTTTTTCTGGCAAATCTGTTACCAGCCATTTATCATCTTCTGAAGCTTCAAGTATGAGTTGGTTCTTATTGATGACTAATTTAATAGGTTCTAAACAACTGAACCATGCAGAAAGTGCTAAAGATCTATCTTTGCTAAAAAGTCTCAAGCCTGGAACTAAGTAATTATCATCTAAATCTTGCTGAATTGGGAAAATTTCTCCAAATTCAATAGGCCAATTTTCTGCTGATTTCAATTCTCCAATTGTTATTTCAGAGATAGTTAAAGCATCACCCCTTACTTCTTCTGGTAAAGGTGTAGGAGGGTTTTCCATTTTAGAAGTAAAAGTAGGAGCTAATACACCTCTTACATAACCTTTTTCCTTTGGATAAATCTCTTTCTCAAGAAATTCGATTCTATCTAATAAATCGTAAGTTCTCCTACTTACAAGAGCCTCAATACTTACAGCCTCCAGGGATTTTTTAATGATCGATTTCATTGACGACCTCCAGAATCGAACTATTGAAGGTTTCCCCCACCCTTGTTTTTTTGCTTCACTTATTGCTTCATTTAGTGCCTTTGTAAGCCATACTGAATTGACTTCATTAGCAGGGCATTTTTTATTCCAAAGAAAAATATCTTCTGTCTTATAACTTTTTGTAGAGCAAATAATTAACTCCCACCTTTTTTTTCCATTTGATTCAATAATTGGTCTCGAATAGAAGTCTAATTCCCAATCTGAAATTTTTAATTTAAGACTCGACTCCATTGTTTTATTAATGTTCATTTATCTTGTTCTTTTTTATCGAAGAGTGCTTTAGTTTTTAGTGCTCTCTCTGTGGCTTCTTGCATAACTTTTTGCTTATCAATAATTAATTCTCCCGCAGAGTTTTCTAGGAGAGCTGTATTGAGACCAATGCGCCCTTTTTCGAGGTCAATTTCAGATATTAAAGCTTTTATCATTTCCCCTTCTCTAAAAACTTCTCTTAAAGAACGAATCGATCCATTTGTTAGTGAAGATTGATGAAGAAGTCCACTAGCTCCTCCTAAATCTATAAAGAAGCCATATGGTTTTACTGCTAAAACTTCTCCTTCAATTAATTGACCTAATTCTAAACTTGTAAGTTTAGAGACTAATGATGCTTTCTTTTCAGAGAGAACTAATTTTCTGGATTCTGGATTTACCTCAAGAAATGCTACTTTTAGAGTTTTGCCAACAAAAGATTGATAGTCTTGACCATCTTCAAGTTGGGATCTTGGGATGAATCCTCTTAATCCATCTACATCACACGTAAGACCACCTCTGTTAAATCCATTAATTAAAACGTTAATTAATTCTCCATTTTTTGCTGAACTTGATACTTTTTCCCAACTTTGCCTAAGAATTAATGCCCGAGCGCTCACTGTTACCATCCCATCAGCATTTTGTTCTTTGATAACCAAAACTTCCATTTCAAGGCCTACAGAAAATTTTTCTTTAAAGTTAGTTATGACACCCAAACCACATTCTTTTTTGGGCATATAACCAGGTGCTTTCCCACCAATGTCAACATATAGTCCATCACTTTCAATTGCTATAACCTTACCTGAAATTGTTTCTCCTGTAGCCCCAATTGGCTCATTTGCATTTAAAGCCTCCAAAAAAGCACTTTCATCAAAATCGAAATCATCAACAGTTCTTTCTAATTGAAAATCTGTGTTTTGCTCAGAAAAATTAAGGGGTCTATTTAAGTCTTTTTTAGAAATATCAAAATCTTTAGTTTTTTCATGACTGTCATCAATTTCTTTTAATGAATCATCTTTAATGATTTGAGGTTTGATTGCAATATTTTCTTTTGTAATTTCTTCTTGCGAATTGGTTTGCTCATTATCTAGGTCTTGAGATTTTTTTTGAGTATCTTTCTTGCTTATGTGCAGTACCTGAAGAGGTTTTTTATTGCCCTTTAATTGGATATTATCTTGGGCGTTTTTATTATTGACTCCCATCGTAGGTAAAATAAGAATAATTAATTATTAACATACTCTAAATGTTAGTACTCAAAATTAAAATTAATGAACTTTAAACCAATACCTAATAAATTTGAACATTTAAATTGGCAAGAAATTGAGAGTGTTGCAAAAAACAAAAGATCTACAGTGATTTGGCCATTCGGTGCTGTTGAGCAACATGGGCCGCATTTGCCTCTTGCGACAGATAGTATTTTCGTTGATGAAATTATTAGCGAAGTTTTTAAATTATTCTCTACTGATATTCCATTAAAAAAACTTCCAACTCAATATATTGGTTTTTCTCCAGAGCATAAGGGTTTTGCCGGGACAATTTCACTTTCCTCAAATTTAATAACCTCAATGATTAAGGAAGTCGGAAGTCAACTATCTGAAATGGGTTTTAAAAGATTGATATTGATTAATGGACATGGAGGTCAAATCTCACTATTAAATACAGCGGCAAGAGAGCTTAGAAGTTTATCCCCAGAGATGGCAGTTTTTCCTTGTTTCTTATGGAGTGGTGTTAATGGATTAAGTGAATTGTTAACAAAAACTGAGATCGAGGATGGGCTTCATGCTTCTTTAGCTGAAACAAGTTTGATGCTGGCTTTGAAACCAGAATTAGTAGGTGATGAACGCCCAAATGAGGGTAACAAAGTAGAAATCCCTGAAGGTTGGAGTCTAGAGGGCAGTGCTCCTACTGCTTGGCTTACTGACGATTTCAGTAAATCAGGTGTTATAGGAGATAGTAGAGGAGCAAATGAATCTTTAGGGAAAAATTTAAAGGAATTATTGATTAATCATTGGTTCAAATTAATTATGAATCTGATGCAATCAGATTGGCCAAACAATTCTTAAATAAGTTTAAGTTAAAAATGTCACTTAACAATTGAAACTATTTTCATGATATTTAAATAAACTCTCTATAATAATGTAATATTCATGCATAATGAGCTAAAGATTACTGACATGCAAACTCTAGAATCAAATAAAAAAACTATTGAAGAATCGAATAATCCGATTTCTTTAGATTTGCCCGATTTCACTACTGATTCTTATAAGGATGCATACAGCAGAATAAATGCAATTGTTATAGAGGGAGAGCAAGAAGCTCATGATAATTACATTTCAATAGCAACTTTAATTCCAAATGAGTTAGAGGAGTTAACTAAATTGGCAAGAATGGAAATGAAGCATAAAAAAGGCTTTACTGCATGTGGAAGAAATTTAGGTGTAGTAGCTGATATGGATTTTGCTAAAAAATTCTTTTCTAAATTACATGGCAATTTTCAAGTTGCTCTTGGAAAAGGAAATTTAACAACTTGTCTTTTAATTCAAGCTATCTTAATTGAAGCATTTGCAATCTCTGCTTATAACGTCTACATAAGAGTTGCAGATCCTTTTGCCAAAAAAATAACAGAGGGAGTGGTTAAGGATGAATATCTTCATTTAAATTATGGTCAAGAGTGGCTTAAAGAGAATCTATCTTCTTGTAAGGAGGAATTAATGGAGGCTAATAAGATTAATCTTCCATTAATCAAAAAGATGTTAGATGAAGTAGCAGATGACGCATCAGTTTTAGCTATGGACAGAGAAGAATTAATGGAAGAATTTATGATTGCTTATCAAGATACATTGATGGAAATAGGGCTAGATAATAGAGAAATTGCAAGAATGGCTATGGCAGCTATCGTCTAATTACATTTCTAATTAATTAAGGATTTTAATAATTAATCAATCCTATTTAAGTTGTTACCTCTGTGCTATTGTTCATAACATCGTATAGAAACCATTTATAAATTTTAAATGTTTGGGTTAATAGGCCACTCAACGAGTTTTGAAGATGCAAAAAGAAAAGCTTCGATGCTAGGCTTTGATCATATTGCTGATGGCGACTTGGATGTTTGGTGTACTGCTCCTCCTCAGCTTGTTGAAAATGTAGAAGTTAAGAGTGCTACAGGAATATCTATTGAAGGTTCTTATATAGACTCGTGCTTTGTTCCTGAAATGCTTTCTAGGTTTAAAACGGCTAGAAGAAAAGTACTAAATGCTATGGAACTAGCTCAGAAAAAAGGGATTAACATTACCGCTTTAGGAGGATTTACTTCTATTATTTTTGAGAATTTTAATCTTCTACAGCATAAACAAATTAGAAATACTTCATTAGAGTGGGAAAGGTTTACTACTGGCAATACTCATACCGCCTGGGTCATTTGTAAGCAACTAGAAATAAATGCGCCTCGCATTGGGATAGACCTTAAAAAAGCAACTGTTGCTGTAATTGGTGCTACAGGTGATATTGGTAGTGCTGTTTGTAGATGGCTTATTAATAAAACTGGGATCTCAGAACTTCTTATGGTAGCAAGACAACAAGAACCACTAGCGCTATTACAAAAAGAATTAGATGGCGGCACCGTAACAAGCTTAAATGAGGCATTGCCTCAGGCGGATATTGTTGTATGGGTTGCAAGTATGCCTAAAACTATTGAAATTGATACAGATAACTTAAAAAAACCATGTTTAATGATTGATGGCGGATACCCCAAAAATCTTGATGAGAAATTTCAGGGTGAAAATATTCATGTTTTAAAAGGAGGTATAGTAGAGTTTTTCAATGATATTGGTTGGAATATGATGGAACTTGCCGAAATGCAAAACCCTCAGCGAGAGATGTTTGCTTGCTTTGCAGAAGCGATGATTTTAGAATTCGAAAAGTGTCATACAAACTTTAGTTGGGGAAGAAATAACATTTCCCTTGAAAAGATGGAGTTTATTGGGGCAGCATCTTTAAAGCATGGTTTTTCTGCGATTGGACTCGATAAGCAGCCTAAAGTATTAACTGTTTAAATTATGGCTAAACGTTACCTCCTTGATTTTGAAAAGCCTCTTGTTGAACTTGAGAAGCAGATAGAGCAAATTAAAGAATTAGCTCGAGATTCAGAAGTAGATGTTAGTCAACAGCTTCTTCAGCTTGAAACCTTAGCTGCTAGGAGAAGAGAAGAAATATTTAAATCTCTCACCCCTGCTCAAAAGATTCAGGTAGCTAGACATCCGCAAAGACCAAGTACGTTGGATTTTGTTCAAATGTTTTGTGATGACTGGATCGAATTACATGGAGACAGAAATGGTGGTGATGATATGGCACTAATTGGGGGGATAGGTTCGATAAATAATAGACCAGTGTTGATGTTAGGGCATCAGAAAGGTAGGGACACAAAAGAAAATGTAGTAAGAAACTTTGGGATGGCAAAACCAGGAGGTTACAGAAAAGCTCTTAGATTAATGCAGCATGCAAATAGATTTTCTTTGCCAATTCTTACATTTATTGATACTCCTGGAGCTTATGCTGGTTTAAAAGCTGAAGAACAAGGTCAAGGTGAAGCGATTGCAAGAAACCTTCGAGAGATGTTTGGATTGAAAGTTCCAATTGTGGCCACTGTCATTGGAGAAGGAGGTTCTGGAGGAGCACTTGGAATAGGTGTTGCTGATAGGTTACTAATGTTTGAACACAGTGTTTACACAGTTGCTAGTCCGGAAGCATGTGCATCAATTTTGTGGAGAGATGCTGCGAAGGCACCAGAAGCTGCATCAGCACTTAAAATCACAGGTAAAGATTTACTTAAATTAGGTATAATAGATGAGGTATTATCAGAACCTTCTGGTGGTAATAATTGGGCTCCTTTAGATGCTGGTAACACACTAAAAGAGGCTATTGAAAAACACCTTAATGCTTTACTGCAAATGCCTGAAGAGGAATTAATTGAGGAAAGATACAAAAAGTTTAGGGTTTTAGGTAAATTTATCGAAGCAAATAATATTGAAGAGATTTATAGTGAAATCCCCCAAAAAACTGAATAACTTGAAACTAGCTTTTATAACGGGTTCTACAAAAGGTATTGGTAGATCTACCGCAATTACTTTTGCCAATGCTGGCTGGGATTTAATTTTACTCTCCAGGAATATGGATTTAATGGAGAAACTAAAGAGCGAACTGTTGACCACTAAATCAAAAATTTACTTAGTAAAGTGCGATTTATCTAATCCTCTAGAAATAGAGCATTGTGTTAAAGAGGCAATTGAGAAGTATGGGTGCCCTTCAGTATTGATAAATAATGCTGGTTGCGCATTTAATAGCCCCTTAGTCGAAATGGAATTAGGTCAATGGGAACAAACTATTCAAATAAACCTGACAAGTGTTTTTCAAATTTGTAGTTCAATAATTCCTCAAATGAGAAAAAATGGTGGTTTAGTTATTAATGTTAGTAGTCATGCCTCTTATAATGCATTCCCCCAATGGGGAGCTTATTGTGTTTCAAAATCTGCATTAGCTATGTTTACTAAATGCTTGAGGGAGGAGGAGAGATCTAATTCAATAAGAGCTTGCACAATAACTCTTGGTTCAGTCAATACTCCTCTTTGGGACTCCGAATCAATCAATTCTGACTTTGATAGAACTTCTATGCTCTCCTCAAAAGAGGTATCAGAAACTATTCTCTACATGGCTAATAAACCTCAATCACAATTGATCGAAGACTTGACTTTGATGCCTTCTGGAGGAGCCTTTTAAACATTCTGTTTATCTGATTAGTCTTAAAACAGTGATTTTTTTTAGTACTATTAGAACCCGATTGAACAAGAGAATGTGATATAGTAAATAAGCAATTAAGCTTTTGGAAGATACAGTTAATTAAGTTGCATACTATTTTCTGTTTAGAATTTTATGACCTCTACATTACCCAACGATAATATTAGAAACTTTGACGACCAGATTACTAATAAACTAATTTCTGAAATTATAAGAGACAGAATTAAAAATTCCGGTACAAGATTTAGTGCGAACGATAATATTTCTGATTTTATAAATCCTGGTGAATTAGAAATTTTAGAAAAAGAAGTAGCTTCAAGAGTTAAAGACCTATTAAAATCCCTCATAATTGATGTTGAGAATGATCATAATACTCAAGAAACTGCTGAAAGAGTTTCAAAAATGTATCTAAACGAAGTTTTTAAAGGCAGATATCATGAACAACCTAAAGTTACAAGTTTTCCTAATGACAAGAATCTTGATGAAATTTATACAGTTGGCCCGATTTCGGTCAGATCTGCATGTTCACATCACTTAGTACCAATCCTAGGAGAGTGTTGGATAGGTATTAAACCTGGAAATAAAGTCATAGGACTTTCAAAATTTGCGAGAGTTGCTGATTGGGTTTTTTCAAGACCTCATATTCAGGAAGAAGCTGTAATGATCCTTGCAGATGAAATTGAAAAACTTTGTGAACCTAAAGGTTTAGGAATTATTGTGAAGGCCCAACATTATTGTATGAAGTGGAGGGGAGTCAAAGAACCCAATACAAGTATGATTAATTCTGTTGTGAGAGGCGATTTTAGACACGATTTAAGTTTAAAACAAGAATTTTTTGAGCTTGTAAAACAGCAGTCCGCCACTAATAATTACTAAAATCTTTTTAACAACTTAAAAAGATCCTCTGTTTTTTTTATATCTTTTAAACCTGGAGATATTTCAATACTACTTGAAATATCTAGGCCATCTGGTTTGAAGTTAGTAAGGATTTCATCAATCCATTCGATTGATATTCCACCTGCCAACAACCATGGTTTGCTAAATTGCAAATTCTTTAAATAAATAGAATTTATTTTTTTCCCTGAACCTCCATAAGTTTCTTTATTCCAAGAATCAAGTAGTATTGCATCTACAAAATCTTCAAAAGGTTTTATTTTATCTATGTCCTTTTCCGTTTTTATTCTGAAAGCCTTCCATAGGCCAATATAGGGAATTTTTTTCCTTATTTCTTTGCAATAATCAATATCTTCATCTCCATGTAATTGGATGATAGTTTCACTTGGGTTGCCTAAAAAGTTTTTGATAATTAAATCTATAGGACAATTTTGCACAACATTTACTCTATCGATTTTTGGATAAAAGTTTTCTAGGGTTTTAAATATTTTTTTCTTAATTTCAGCTGATACATACCTTGGCGATTCTTCAACCGAAATAATGCCAATAGCATTCGCTCCTAATTTAGCGACTTGAAGAGCTTGTTCTTCAGAAGTTAGTCCACAAATTTTAACTAAAGGATTAGTCTTGGGCATATCATTATCCTGCATGTAAGATTAATATTATTGCTAAATATAGCGGAGATTATTTTTGAGAAGTTGGCAAATTTTTAAAATATGGGGAATTCCCTTTAAAGTTCATCCCTATTGGTTTGTTATTCTCTTTTTATTCTCATGGAGTATTAGTAATCAGGTCAATTTATCTTCTGGCGATATCTACAATAATAAAGAAGCTTGGATTATAGGGTTTTTAACTTCTTTTTTCTTGTTATCTTCAATTGTTTTTCATGAGGTTTTTCATACTTTTGTTTCACTTAATCAGGGTGTAAAAATAAAAAAAATTACTTTTTATTTTTTAGGAGCAATTTTTCAAATAGATAAGTATTGTCAAACTGCTTTAGGTAATATAAAAATTGCAATTGTAAGACCTCTTTTATGTTTCGCTACAGCATCTATCTTACTTTTAATTAGTAATAACAGTGCATCTCAGGAACAAATAGCAGTTAATGTAATTTCAAGAGTAGGTATATTTAATTTATTCTTAGGCTTCTTAAATTTGATTCCAATTGGTTCTTTAGATGGAGGGAATTTATTAAAAAGTATTATTTGGCATTTCTCAGGGAGTAAAAATAAAGGAAGAAATTTCCTCAATAAAGTAAATTTATTATTATCTTTTTTTGTTTTATTTTTTGGGATAATTTGTTTATTTAGATTTAACTTTTACTTTGGTTTTATTCTTTCTTTTTTGGGTTTGTTTGCAATTAATTCTTCAAAATCTGAAAGTCAATTTTTTAAAATTGAAAACATACTTAAATTTAGTAAAGTTTCTGAGATCAAATTAAAACCATTGAGGAAAATTGAATATGATTCAAATTTCTCAGAATTTAATAAGTTAATAAAAAATAAGAAGGATGCATCGGATAAATATTTTTTTGTTACGAATAATGGTAGGTGGACCGGTTTTGTTGATGAGAATATTTTAAAAACTGTTTCCTTAAAAAAATGGGAACAGAACTTTGTTGGAGATTTTAAGAAACCAATCGATAGTTTTGAAAATGTATCTCATAACGATAAATTATGGAGAACTATAGAAAGACTTGAAGAAACAAATGAAGGTTTTTTATTGGTTCTAAATGCTGCAAATATCCCTTTGGGGATAATTGATAGGTCAAAAATTGGAAACTTTGTCTTGAATAAATTAGGTTTTAATTTGCCTTCAGATATTGTTAACAAATTAAACTTTAAAAATAATTATCCTTTAGGAATTGAATTGCCGAGAATAATTAATTCAATGAAGCAGAAAGGAGATCTTTAATAATTCTTGCCATTAAAATTTCTATTTTTTATTATTTATGGCAATATTTTTGAAATTTATATTTGATTTATTTTCCAGGAATGAATTTCTCAAATGTTGAACTATTTCATCATTTGTTAGTTTTAAATTTATTTTTGGTGGAGCTTCTTCTTTGAATAATTTGAACCACAAATCTCTTGAAGGATTTGTTTGAATTTCTCCATGTTGAAGGAATGCATCTTTTTTACGAAATTGAGCACTACCTATTCTCTTAAACCCATCCTGATCAACTAAATCGGAAATTAATGAAGTCCCAAAACAATTCGTGTTAATACTGGATTTTCGTAAATTACCATATTGTAAGTTTAGACCTAATTCTCCAAAACTTTTAATTAACCAATTATTAACCATTTCATAACTAAAGAATTTATAGTAAGTTTTTTTAAATGTTAATGCATATGTTATGCCTCCTGAATGCAGAACAGCTCCCCCTCCAGAGGGACGTCTAACAATATTAATTTCCCCATTTGATAATAAATTTTTCCAATGAAGAGGAATTTCCTTTTGGTGAAAGCCAATTGATAGCCAATCCCCAGTCCAATAGTAGAACCTCAATGTGAGAATTATTTCGGGATTCGAAATTGTCTGATCTAAAGAATTTAAATCTAAAGCCATTTGATCAAATCCAGGTAAATTATTTGTTGAAAAAATTAAAGCCTGATTTTCAATTCCCAAAATAAACTTTGTAAGTTTATATATGATAATTTTCAATAAATTTTTTCTTTCAATTTGTTAATTACGTAACATCATTTTGTAATAGTGTTTCAAATCTTCTCTTTTCGGTGGAGAATATAGAAAATAATTTTTTTACCATGGAGCCAACTCAAACAATAAATCTTATTGCATTAAGCCTCATAGTTGTTATGCATGCAGGAGTTTTAGCATTAAGACTAGGAATTAGTTTAGGTAGAAACTAAAGTCTATTAGAAAATTTAAATTTATAAGGTAATAATAAAGTAAGACTGAATTGATTTATTCAGTAAAATATCAAGTACTTAATTTGTCAAAATCTTTTTACAAAAATAGTATTTTTATCAAAAAATATTTTGGGTCTGTATTTTTAAAAAGACAACAGAAACAGGATAATTTTGTATCATTGATTTTTTTAATTATAAAAATTAGTTTTTCCCTTTTAGCAATAATAAGCCTGATTAAGCTTGGCTATAGCTCTAAAGTAAGGTTGACCAGATTAAGGGAAATTGAAGAATCATTTTTATACGAAAAATATAGATTTAATCTTTTAACAGATAAGTTTGATGATTTATTCTCTTCGGAAGGTGAGCAAAGATTTATGAAGGATCAGGATCAAATAATTTCTAGGGACATTATCAGAGTAATATGGCGTTGATAAGGATGATCTTGAATCATCCTGCTTTTCATTTTTTAATTAACTTTATTGCTAGTGAGTAAGAACATTAAGGGTTTAGTCCTAATAACAGGGACAACTTCAGGAGTTGGATTAAATACTCTAAAACCTCTTTTAAGATTTGGATGGGAGGTTATAGCAGTTAATCGATCAAATAAAAGAGCTATAAAAATAGCTGAGGAATTCTTGACAAAAGAGGAAGTTGAAAATGTTCACTTTATAGAAATAGACCTCTCTAACTTGAATGATGTGAGAAAAGGTTGCGATGAAATATTAGAAAGATTTAAGAAGCCAATAAATTCTCTTATTTGTAATGCAGCAGTTTATAAACCGAGATTAAAGAAACCTGAAAGGTCTGCTCAGGGGTTTGAAAACTCTATGGCAGTAAATCATTTTGGGCATTTTCTTATGATAAACCTACTTATGGAAAATATTTTATCTTCTGAAAGAGAAATTGTTTTCAATGGCAAATCAACTGTATTCAAGCCAAGAATTACAATATTAGGGACTGTTACGGCTAATTATTCAGAACTTGGAGGAAGGATTCCCATTCCTGCCCCAGCTGATTTGGGAGATTTATCTGGATTCAAAAATGGTTTTTTATCTCCAATAAGTATGGCGAACGGAAAGAAATTTAAACCTGGTAAGGCTTATAAGGATAGTAAACTTTGCAATATGGTGACCGTTCAGGAATTATCAAAAAGATATCCTGCAGAGAAGATTATTGTAAATTCTCTATATCCTGGATGTGTTGCTGACACAAAACTTTTTAGAGATACACCTTGGTTATTTAGATTCCTTTTCCCGATATTTCAAAAATTCATAACAAAAGGATATGTTTCACAAAGACTGGCAGGAGAGAGAGTAGCGCAAGTGGCAACTTATAAAGAATTTGCTAAACCATCAGTCCACTGGAGCTGGGGAAATCGTCAGAAAACTGGTAGACAAGCTTTTTCTCAAAAGTTGTCAAAAAGAATAATTGATACGAAGACCTCTCAACAAACATATGATTTAACACGCCAATTGGTTGGATTAGATTAATTTAGACTAGTCAAATCCTAATAAATCAAAAATTTCTCTATCTTTAAGTGGATTACCTTCCAAAGGTTCAACGTTTTCAAGCATATTTTTGGCAAGAGATAAATATTCATTTTGAACTTCAATAACATCTTCAGTAGGTTCCATTTCAAAAATGGTGCATTTTTTTAGTCTTGATCTTCTAATGGCGTCGACATCTTTAAAGTGGGCCATAGTTTTTAAACCTGTTCTTTCATTGAATTTATCAATTTGATCTGTTTCTTTTGATCTATTTGCGACTACCCCACCTAATCTGACTTTATAATTTTTTGCTTTTGCTTTAATTGCAGAGACAATTCTATTCATAGCGAATATTGAATCGAAGTCATTAGCAGTAACAATTAGACAATAATTTGCATGTTGCAATGGAGCTGCAAATCCTCCGCAAACGACGTCCCCTAGGACATCAAAAATAACAACGTCAGTATCTTCTAATAAATGATGTTCTTTTAATAGTTTAACTGTCTGACCAGTTACATAACCCCCGCACCCTGTCCCAGCAGGAGGACCTCCACTTTCAACGCACATTACGCCATTAAAACCTTCAAACATAAAATCGGTTGGCCTCAATTCTTCGCTATGAAAATCCACCTCTTCGAGAATATCTATAACTGTAGGAACCATTTTGTGCGTCAAAGTGAAAGTGCTATCGTGTTTCGGATCACATCCAATTTGTAGAACCTTTTTGCCTAATTTTGAGAATGCTGCAGAAAGGTTTGATGATGTAGTTGATTTTCCGATGCCACCCTTCCCATAGACGGCAATAACTAAAGCTCCTTCCTCAATATTTATTTTTGGATCTTGCTTTACTTGAACACTTCCTTCTCCATCAAGAGGTCTATTTATAGTACTTGTCATTTAAAGCTTAAAACACATTATTATTTATATTCTTGCAGCGCAAATACACATGAAATATATTTCACAACAAATATGTATTTAATTGTATTAAAAGTGTGAAATATGTTCTTATAACTGAATTTTTACGATTAAATTTATTTGATTATGAGTGAAAATACTCATGACTTAATTATATTTTATTAGTAAAAATTAACTGAAATATGCTTTGGCATCGTAAAGAGTTTCATCGCTTATCTCTGGAATTCCTCTTAAGATTGCGTATTTTTCAGTATTTGTTTTAACTTTACCTCTTACAAAAAATGGAACTTTTGTTAATTCAGCTCTACCAGATTCAGTCCAGATAATTCCCTCTTTACCATTTTTTTCTTTTTTCTCGTCAGAATTTAAAATGTTATTTGTGTTTCTAGCTGTATGTCCTAAATGGCTTTGATGACCATCAGTAAACTCAAAGTCATGTTTGAACATATCAATAAGATGCTCTTCTAAGCCCATCATTAGGGGATGTACCCAGTCATCAAAAATCACATTTGCTCCTTCCCATCCCATTTGAGGGCTATATCTTGCTGGAACATCTTGAACATGCATTGGAGTACTAATTACTGAGCATGGAATGCCGAGTCTTTTTGCACTATGCCTTTCCATTTGGGTCCCTAAAACTAGTTCAGGGGCGGCCTTTTTCATGGCATCTTCCACTTCTAGATAATTGTTAGTTATCAGAGCTTCTACATTCAGATCCTTTGCAGTAGCTCTTACTTGCCTGGCCATCTCCCTGCTGTATGTTCCAAGACCCACTACTTCAAAACCCAATTCTTCCTTAGCAATTTTGGCTGCTGTGATTGCATGTGTTCCATCACCAAAAATAAAAACTCTTTTACCAGTTAGATAATTAGAGTCAACTGATTTTGAGTACCAAGGAAGTTTTGATTTATTTTCTAATTCTTCTTTATTCGTTAAAGGAAGATCTAATTTCTCATGAACTTCATTTATAAATTCAATTGTATTTTTTATTCCAATAGGAATAGTATTCGTATATTCCATTCCAAAGTTCCGTTTAAGCCACTCACATGAAGCTTCAGCAATTTCTTGATAAAGACAGATATTTATTTCAGCATCAATTAGTCTTTCAATATCATCAGGACTAGCACCTAATGGAGCAACTACGTTTGTATCTATGCCTTGCTCCGAAAGTATGCGTTGGATTTCGATTACATCATCTCTGCATCTAAATCCTAGTAATGAAGGGCCAAGTATATTAACTTTTGGTCTCCTACCTAATTCCCTCCACCTAAGGGGATTTATTTTGTCTGAAGAACTTACTTTTTCTTTTAAAAGGGTTCTTGTTAGTTGATAAAAGGTTTCTGAAGCTCCCCAATTTTCTTTCTTGCTATAAGCAGGTAATTCAAGATTAACAATCGGCATATCAAACCCCATCCCTTTCGCAAGTGCTCCAGGTTGGTCTTGGATAAGTTCTGCTGTACAACTTTCTCCGACTAAAAGAGTTTTGGGTTTGAATCGTTCAACCGCTTCCTTAATATTTTTCTTCACTAATTCTGCTGTATCGCCTCCAAGGTCTCTAGCCTGAAAAGTTGTATAAGTTACTGGAGGCCTTTGCCCCCTCCTCTCGATCATGGTAAAGAGAAGATCTGCATATGTATCTCCTTGGGGGGCATGAAGCACATAATGAATGTCTTTCATTGACGAAGCAATTCTCATAGCACCAACATGTGGTGGTCCTTCATACGTCCAAAGAGTTAATTCCATAGTTTTTAATGCGTTACTAAAGTTTTTGAAGTTAGTATTTGATTTCTTTTTAAAGGTTTGGAGAAGAGACCAGCCAAATCTGCGGCTTGATCAATTCCATGAATTGGACTGAATACCATTTCTATGGACCACTTAGTACTAATCCCCTCCGCCTCAAGTGGGTTAGCTAAACCCATGCCACAAACTACTAAGTCTGGATTAGATTCTCTCACTCGATCTAATTGTTTTTCTACATGTTGCCCTTCTACAATTTTTGTATTATCAGGTAATAAATTAATCTCCTCTTTCATTAAATCCTTATTTAGGTAAGGAGTGCCTACCTCTATAAGATCCATTTCGCATTCATTATGCAAGAATCTTGCCAAAGATATCTCTAGTTGCGATTCAGGAAGAAGAAACAATCTTTTCCCCTTAAGTATTTCTTTGTGTGAATCAAGAGCAAGTTTTGCTCTATTGATTAAAGGCGAAATAATTTCATGAACTTTAAGTTCACTAATTTTGAAAGCTTTGGCAGCAGCTAAAAACCATTTTGTACTGCCTTCGATACCTAGAGGAAATGGCGCTGAAATTATTTCACAACCCCGATGTTTGAGGTCACGCACCGTATCACTTAAATAAGGCTGAGTTAATAATACCTTTGTATTTTTGCCAATCTTTGGTAATTCTGTTGATTGCCGTGGTGGAAAGCTCTCAATATTTGAAATTCCTAAATTTCTAAAAATCTTTTTAAACCTATCCTCTACATTATTTGCAAGAGTCCCAACTAATAATAATTTTTCCTCATTTGATGATTCCATTAATGGAATTAAAGCTTTTAAGGCGCCATCCTCTCCTTGGGTAAAAGTTGTTTCTATCCCACTGCCAGAGTAATTAACGAATCTTACTTGACCTAAAAATCTTTTATTTAATTTCTCTGCGACAGTTGCAAGATCTAGTTTAATTACTTCACTTGGACAAGATCCAACTAGAAAAAGAGTTTTTATTTCTGGTCTTCTTGCAATAAGATCATTAACCACTCGATCTAATTCTTCATGAGCGTCAGCAAGACCAGCTAAATCTTTTTCTTCAAGAATAGCCGTCCCAAATCTTGGCTCAGCAAAAATCATAACTCCAGCAGCGCTTTGAATTAAATGAGCACATGTCCTTGAACCTACTACCAGAAAAAACGCATCAGGCATTCTTCTATGGAGCCAAACTATTGAAGTTAAACCGCAAAAAACTTCCCTCGGTCCAGTTTCCTTATTAAATTCAACTTTACTCATTAAAAATTTTCAAGAGCTTATATTTCAAGCTTGCATAAACTTTTAAATTTAAGAAAGTAATTAATAAGTTCTCTTACAAAATGTACACATTTAAAAAACTTATATGAATGTTTAAATACTTAAATGAGAGTTATGAAATTTCTTTTTAGAATGATTCCTAATTTCTGTAGAAGGAATTTCCTTGACTTGTTTTTGAAATTTTCCAAACATTTCTAGCTATTTTCGTTGCTAATAATCCTGCTCTTTCTAGTTTAGATTTGCCGGGCTTTGCTCCAATTAAAGCTGTCACTTCTGAAGTGGTTAAAGGTGCTCCAGTATTTATAGCTAATTGCGTCAACTCCAATCTATCTCTAAGGTTTTTAAGATTTACCTTTTCGATTTTATCTTCTTCTAACCAACTAAAAGATGGGTCTTTCTGAGATAGTTTTTGCATTAAGCTTAGGCTAACTAATCCAAGAGTTTGATCAGGAGTTAATTCTTTTTCAGTGCCAGAAACATTTGGTTCTTTTTTTTGAGAAGTTCCCATAAAAATGCATATCTTTTACTTGAACTTATCGTTTTGTGGGAAGCATGCAAGTAAATTTAATAGAAAAAATGAACCATTATCCGTTATAGTCGCGTGAATGGAACCAACTTCTAGTTTAAACAGAGGAGAACGAAAAAAAGGCAGTTCTCTTGTCACAGGATCTGAGGTGCAATCTCAGGCCAGTGGTGCAAGCTGTTTTATTACAACTGATTCAGAAAAGTCTTTGGTGTCCAGACAAGCAAGTCAAGTTGAGCAAATTGAGTTGAGAACATATGTTTTTTTGGATTCTCTTCAACCTCAATTAGCTGCATATATGGGGACGGTTAGTAGAGGTTTTTTACCTATACCTGGAGATTCATGCCTTTGGATGGAAGTCTCACCTGGGATGGCCGTGCATAGAGTCACTGATATTGCATTAAAAGCAAGTAATGTAAGACTTGGTCAGATGATTGTTGAAAGAGCATTTGGCTCTCTTGCTCTTTATCACAAAGATCAAAGTACTGTTTTACATTCTGGTGATGTTGTTCTAGATGCTATTGGGAGTGAAGTTAGAAAAAGAACCAAACCTTCAACGAGTTGGACAGAAGTTATTCGAGCTATTACTCCAGATCATGCTGTTTTAATTAATAGACAAAACAGAAGTGGATCAATGATTCAATCTGGAATGAGCATGTTTATATTAGAAACTGAACCAGCTGGGTATGTCTTAAAAGCAGCAAATGAAGCAGAAAAAGCATCAAATATAACTGTTGTTGATGTAAAGGCAGTTGGCGCTTTCGGTAGATTAACTCTCGCTGGGAAAGAAGGAGATGTAGAAGAAGCAGCGGCCGCTGCTATAAGAGCAATTGATGAAATTTCAAATTATTGATAATTTTCTAATTTAAACCAATTTCTTTTTTGAGGTAAGGTGACATAATTTTGGCAGCTTTACCTCTACTACCTAATTTATTTAATTGTGATTGTGAGAGCTCACCGTAAACACAGTTAGACTCTTTTACCCAAAAAATAGATTCGAATTCCCCGTTTGGATATTTGGGGTTCTTAAGAATTTCTCCCCAGCATATTCCTGTTGTATCTTTAATTAAGTTTCCTGAGGGATCGCACAAAACCATACAACTTATAAATCTTGCACTCCTATAAGGACTATCAGAAAGTTCATTAATTAATTTTTTAATTTTCTCATCATTAGTTTTGGCATATCGAGCAGAATAAATTCCTGGCCGACCATCTAAAACATCTACTTCAAGACCCGAGTCATCAGCTAATGCCCAAGTTTTAGTCTCTAAAGCAGCTGCTTTTGCTTTTAGAAGTGCATTCTCAAAATATGTGTTTCCAGTCTCTTCGACATTTAAATATTCTGGTTGCTTCTGAACCTTTAAAGACAAAACATCCAGCATCTCTGAAATTTCAGATACTTTTCTTTGATTGCCACTAGCAATAGTTAGAACTGGGAGGTTCAAAATAACAAATAAATTTATTGTGAATATTATCTTACTTCAAAGCTTGATACGGAGACAGGAAAGGTTGAACATTCCACACCTGTGTAGACAGGGCCTGCCTCGTACGGAAATAACATAATGTAAATTTTTTCTTAACACAACAGTATGTTTTGATGCACTAACTAATTTGCATAAGTATTGATATATCAATAGTACCAAGGGTGATAAGTTTAACTTATGAATGATAGAAAAAACATTAATGGAGATTTTGTCGAAAACGCTTGACTTATAAGTACTTAATGAAGCATTCTTCGAATTGAACATTCCACATTTAGTATTTAGTAGACAATGGCTACAGAAACAATGGGTATCGCTCTCGGCATGATCGAGACACGCGGACTTGTACCTGCAATCGAAGCAGCAGACGCAATGACAAAGGCAGCAGAAGTTCGCCTTATTGGTCGTGAATTCGTAGGTGGCGGTTATGTCACAGTATTAGTTAGAGGCGAAACAGGCGCAGTTAACGCAGCTGTAAGAGCTGGTGCTGATGCTTGTGAAAGAGTTGGTGACGGTTTAGTTGCAGCTCACATTATTGCTCGTCCTCATAGAGAAGTTGAACCTGCTCTTGGTAACGGTGAATTTCTTGGTCAAAAGGACTAATTAAGTAAAGCAAAATTTGTAAATTTTGCACAATAATTATTTTCCCTACACAGACCTAAATTTATCCTTATGAGTAAGAAGTATGATGCAGGGGTAAAGGAGTACAGAGATACCTACTGGACTCCTGAATATGTACCCCTAGACACCGATTTATTAGCCTGTTTCAAATGTACAGGTCAAGAAGGTGTTCCCAGAGAAGAAGTTGCAGCAGCTGTTGCCGCTGAATCTTCAACAGGTACTTGGTCAACAGTTTGGTCCGAGTTACTTACAGATTTAGAATTTTATAAAGGACGTTGTTATCGAATCGAAGACGTTCCTGGAGATCCTGAAGCTTTTTATGCTTTTATTGCATATCCTTTAGATCTTTTTGAAGAAGGTTCTATTACAAACGTATTAACATCTCTAGTAGGAAACGTTTTTGGATTTAAAGCTCTAAGACACTTACGTCTAGAAGATATTAGATTTCCAATCGCTTTCATCAAAACTTGCGGCGGTCCACCAAATGGAATCGTAGTTGAAAGAGATCGTCTAAACAAATATGGAAGACCTCTTCTTGGTTGTACCATTAAACCTAAATTAGGATTATCTGGTAAAAACTATGGTCGAGTTGTATATGAGTGCCTTAGAGGTGGTCTTGATTTAACGAAGGATGACGAGAATATAAACTCGCAGCCATTCCAACGTTGGAGAGAAAGATTTGAGTTTGTTGCAGAAGCAGTTAAACTTGCTCAACGAGAAACTGGAGAAGTTAAAGGTCACTATCTAAACTGTACTGCTAACACTCCTGAAGAACTCTACGAAAGAGCTGAATTTGCAAAAGAGCTAGATATGCCAATCATCATGCATGATTATATAACTGGTGGTTTTACTGCAAATACTGGATTAGCAAACTGGTGTCGTAAAAATGGCATGCTTCTTCATATTCATAGAGCGATGCATGCTGTTATTGATAGGCATCCAAAACACGGTATCCATTTCAGGGTTCTAGCAAAATGTTTGAGACTCTCCGGAGGAGATCAATTACATACTGGAACTGTTGTTGGAAAACTAGAAGGTGATCGTCAAACAACCCTTGGTTACATTGATAACTTAAGAGAGTCATTTGTTCCTGAAGATAGATCAAGAGGTAACTTCTTTGATCAAGATTGGGGTTCAATGCCAGGAGTATTTGCTGTCGCATCAGGTGGTATTCACGTATGGCATATGCCTGCACTCCTAGCGATTTTTGGAGATGATTCTTGTCTTCAGTTCGGTGGAGGAACACATGGTCATCCATGGGGTTCAGCCGCTGGAGCTGCAGCTAACAGAGTTGCTTTAGAAGCTTGTGTAAAAGCACGTAATGCTGGTCGCGAAATCGAAAAAGAGAGTAGAGACATTCTTATGGAAGCTGCTAAGCATAGTCCTGAATTAGCTATTGCTCTAGAAACTTGGAAGGAAATTAAGTTTGAGTTTGACACTGTCGACAAGCTTGATGTTCAGGGTTAACTCAAGTTTCGAAATTGAGGAGATTTATTCTCCTCAAACTTATTAAAATCTCGTTTTTACGAGTAATTTCATTCACATTTTGATTAATTATGCCTTTCCAGAGCACAGTAAGTGACTATCAAACAGTTGCAACCCTGGAAACATTCGGTTTTTTACCACCGATGACCCAGGAAGAAATATATGACCAAATTGCATACATAATTGCTCAAGGTTGGAGTCCTGTTATTGAGCATGTTCATCCTAGTGGATGTATGCAAACTTATTGGTCTTATTGGAAACTCCCATTTTTTGGGGAAAAAGATCTTAACTTGATCGTGAGCGAATTGGAGGCATGCCATAGAGCATACCCTGATCATCATGTAAGAATCATCGGATACGATGCTTACACTCAAAGTCAAGGAACAGCTTTTGTAGTTTTCCAAGGACGTTAAAGCTACTTATCGTAGTTAATATCTTTCTCCAAAACATTTTTTTGGAGAAAGTTTTTCAAAAGAGTTTCACATTTGAAGATTATGTCAAAAAAAACCAGTAGAGAGATTGCACTAGAAAGAAGAAAGGCGATGAGTGATAGCGGTAAAAAAGCTGCTGCTTATTCTTCAACTACCAAAGATAGAGTTCGATCTTCTCAAGATATACAGATTTCTGGGACTCAGTCTTCTCATAATAATATTTCTAAACCAGCTACAAAACATATTCCAAAAACTCAAGTAAACAGAAATTCTTCAACAACTTTATCTAGTAAAGAGTTAGTAATAGAGAGAAGAAAAGCAATGTCTACCCATGGGAAATCAGCTATAACTTCATCTGATAGAACCCGTACTGATGTTAAAAAAGAAAGTCCTGTAAACACAGTTAAAACTACCACAAGCGAAAATCAAGAAGTTCAAAATTCACATAATACTGAAATTAAAACATCAAAACCAAACTTTAAAAGAAGAATTAATCAGAAGAGAAAGCCTATTACTAATACAAGTAGAGATATTGTTTTAGCGAGAAGAGAAGCTCAATCTAAACATGGTAAATCAGCAACTAAACAAAATACTAGTGCCGCTTCCTTAGCTAGAAGGGGAGACCCAGATTTAAGTAGTAGAGAAATTTCTCAGAGAGTGAGAGAGCTAAGAAGTAAAACTGGTGCCACAGGCAAAAAAGGTAATGGTAAATGTAGACCATGTGGTCCAAATAAAAATGGTGCCAAACAAAATATTGCAGATGCTAGCTGGAAAGTTGGTAAAAGTGAAACTGATTCAGGTCAAATAGTTACTGGAACTCAAGCTAATAGATCTGTAAAAACTACAGGTAATGAAGCAAGTACATGCAGAACTGTAACTGGTACCCAATATATGGGATCAGAAGTTATTGATCAATTTTGTCAAGATAGACCAATTTATAAACAACCACTTAGATCTACTGTTACCTCTACAACATCAGGTAATAAAGTAACTGGAAATGAAGTTGGTAGATCTGATAGAGTTACAGGCGATGAGCCAGGAACTTGTAAAAACCTTACAGGTACTGAATATGTATCTTCAAATCAGTCGCAGAAGTATTGTGGTGATGTCCCAAAAAATCCTTCAAAGGTTAAACACAGCACTACAACCGATGGATTAAAAGTATCTGGATCACTTCCTGGTAGATCAACCCTAGTTACTGGAGATGAATCAGGTTCTGGACAACAATTAACTGGAGATCAATATCTTGGCTCTGAGCCAAATCCAAAAGGTAAAGCATTTGAAAAAGTAGGCAGTTACAACACTCTTAATGGGAATAATGTAACTGGTACAGGGGTTGGAAGATCAGACCATATGACAGGCAATGAACATGGGAGTTGTAAGAATGTAACTGGCGATGAGTACATAGGATCTCAACAATATGAGAAGTTTTGCGGTTCAAAACCAAAACCAGAAGCCAGAAAAGTAGGTTTAAGCCTTTCTTCAAAGTCAAATTTAATAAGCGGCACTATGACAGGAAGATCAGAAATAGTAACTGGAGATGAACCAGGTTCATGCAAAGTGTTAACAGGAACACCATACGCAGGCTTAGATCAGATTAATGAAAATTGTAGTACTGAGATTTCAGAAGATATGAAATCCCGAGCAACAGTTAATTCTGGAAATAATTCAAATGCCAGACTTACAGGACAGCAACCAGGAATTGGCGGAGTAATGACAGGTGCTAAGAAAGGTGCTTGTAAAAATCTAACAGGTACTCCCTATGTTGGTGGAGATCAGCTCTCACAAGCTTGTGATAATCCTCCACATGATGCGGCTTATGCCAATCCGGAAAAGTCGGCAGCTAACTCTTGGAACGAATTCTCTGTTAAATCTCCATCAAGAGATAAATATTCTGAAAAAAATACTCAAGGAGTTACAGGTAATGAATATGAAAATGGTTCAAAGGTAACAGGGCCTTTTGATATGGCAGTTGATAAGGTCACTGGCACTGAAAAATTTAGATTTGAACCGAATAAAAATATTACTTATAAACAAAAAATGGAAATTGAAGAGGCAGACCGTGCTGCAAAAACACCAGAAAAAAGAGTCGCATCAAGGATTACTGGTGAAGGTCAATCAGTAGGAAACGTAACTGGTGATGATTGGGATCGCGGCGATAAGGTAACAGGTACAGAGGGAGCTTCTTCTAGAAAGAGAAATCCATCAAGAGCAGGATTTATGAGCGCAATGCCCCCTATGGATGTTAAAAGAAATGAGGAAACAGAAAAACCAGATTTCTTGATAACTGGATCTAGTGGAAATACTCGTGAAGGACAACTTGTTACCTTTTCAGGTGGTGCAAGAGGTTAAGTAAATAATGCCTTTAAGAGGACTGGCTAAAGCCAAGAACTTCACATTGGGGCCAACAGCTCCAATGAAAACTTTTACTGAAAATGTCCATACACAAAGTAAAGAATCAAATAATTTTCTAAATTCTGGAAAGTCTCATAAATTAACCAATAATATCCAAAATGAAAATCTATTTAGGTATGAAAGCAAAATAAAAAGTGATTTTGATGAAATTGTTCCAACTCTCAAGGAAATTGCTCGAATTCAACATCACGAAGATTTTATAAATAAGGCACAGAAAATATCAAGAAAAAATTTGGGAATAGATTTACCCCTACATGTATTAGATAAATCTTGGGTTAAACCTCTTGATATGAGAGCTTTATATGCATGGTGTGCTTTCAAACAGCATGAGAAACTAAGCGACAATTTTTTTAACAATGATCCACTTGAAGGTGCCGCTGGAAGTAGGGATGCGGAAGACTTTGAAAAATTCCTCTTAGATTGTGGAATACATTTACTTGATATAACTCCTTGTTCAGATGGAAGATTAGCTCATTCAGTTGCTTATGTAATGAGAATACCTTTTAGTTCAGTAAGAAGAAGATCCCATGCTGGAGCACTGTTTGATATTGAAAATACCGTTAATCGATGGGTAAAAACTGAACATAAAAGATATAGAGAGAATGTTCCTAATGAAGCTCATAAAGATACCAGGTACTTAAAAGTTGTAACTTATCACTTTAGTTCAGTAGATCCTTTGCATCAGGGATGCGCAGCTCATGGGAGTAATGACGAGTTAGCTGCAGCAGAAGGTAGAAATAAATTATATGCTTTCAAAGAGGCTGTAGAGAATAGCTTTTGCTGCGGAGCTTCTGTGGATTTAATGTTAATTGGACTTGATACAGACACTGATTCATTAAAAATACATTTATCAACTAGCGATGGCGCTATAGATTTAGAAAAAACTATTTCTACATTAGAAATTTATAATTCAACAATAAATTTCTCAAGAGAGGATGCAGAAAGAGAAATTTGCCAGACAATTTCTAAGCAATCTTCAAAAGATAAACTCAGTGGACTGGAAAAATTTACGTATAAATTAATTATCAATAATATTTCTCAAATTGATTATGTTAAGAGTTTTCATAATGGTTCTTATAAAGATATTGGTCATGCAGAGAGGTTTATTGGAGTAGGTATAGGTTTCAAAGAAGTACATCTCAGGAATTTAACTTATTTTGCTCATTTAGATACAGTCGAAGAAGGGGCTCCAGATTTAGATGTAGGAGTGAAGATTTTTACTGGATTAAATGTTTCTCAAGATCTACCTATTCCGGTAGTAATAAGATTTGATTACTCTGGAAAAGTCCCCGGCGCAAAAGAGAGGGCAATAAATGATTGTGAAAGAGTTAATAATGCGATATCAATTAGATATAAAAATTTAGTTGATCAAGGGTTGTTACACACTTGCTCTACTATTAGAGATAGGGACAACATTCATTCCGCCCAAATTATTGGAATGTCTTTAGATAAAAAAACAGAGGAGGCTCACTAATTATGTTAATTTGCAAGGTTGTAAAACCACTTGTTTCTACCAATAGGATTCCTGGTTTTGAACATAAACATCTGCAGGTTGTATTAGATGGTTCTTCAAGTAAAGTTGCAGTTGATGCTGTTGGCTGTAAGCCAGGAGATTGGGTTATTTGTGTAGGAAGTTCTGCAGCTAGGGAAGCAGCGGGAAGTAAATCATATCCAAGCGATTTAACGATTGTTGGAATAATTGATCATTGGGATCCTGACAAGTCATAAAAAAGGAGGATATAAATTGTGGAAATTATGAAGGTACTTGGAAGGATGGTATGTACTCAAAGAGTCGCTGGCTTAGGTCATATGAATTTACGAATTTTAGAAAATAATAAAGGAAAGAAAGTAGTTGCTGTTGATCCAGTTGGAGCAAGAGAAGGTAACTGGGTTTTTACTTCTAGTGGCTCTGCCGCTAGATTTGCATGCCCTAATCCAGAAGTTCAAACCGATTTAACAATTGGCGGTATTATTGATTACTGGGAAACTGATTAAGGACCTCAAATAAAAATTTATTTAGAAACTTTGTTGAAGCTATAGTGTAATTAGTCTTGAATAAAGAATGTAATGTGGAAAGAAAGAAAATCACCTTTGAGGATTGAAAAAAGATTTGAATTTGATCAATACTCAAAAATTAGTAAATTCATGGGGGAAATTGAGAAATTATGTAAAGAGAGGGATATCTATCCAAATATCAGCTTCGGTAAGAATTTTGTAAGTCTTTCAATATTTTTAGACAAGAAAGAAATATCAGACAAGGAAAAAGATTTTTCAATGGATATTGATAAATTTTATTTAGAAGATTAGTCCTTTTTAATAATTATTTGGCTTTGCAATATCTCTTTTAATTAAAGCCATTAAATATGTAGGTGCTTTATATCTACCAGGAAGACATCTATTTAAAGTTTCAAGATGACTCCAACACACTGTCTTTTCTATATCTTTAACTGAGTTTCCTTTTAAAATTAATAATCTTAGAGCTTTGCAAAATAAAGGATAACCTGCTTCTAGTTCATCTATATTAAGCTTTGCTGCTGACATAGATCAAAGATGAATTATCAACTAATAATCTATACAACTATGGTGCACAATTGGTTCTTATTACAAATTTCTCAATAATTAGAAATTAATCTAGAAATGCGACACAATCTATTTCCACTAAAACTCCTTTTGGTAGAGATGAAACTTCCACACAGGCCCTTGCTGGAGGATTCTTAATATTAAAAAAATCACTATAAATTTTATTGACAATTTGAAAATTACTTAAGTCCGTTAGGTAAATAGTTGTTTTTATTACATCCTCTATTCTGGCTCCACCAGCTTTAAGAACCTCTGCGAGATTTTTTAAAACTTGAATAGTTTCCTTCTCTATATCACCTAAACATGTTATTTCATTTAAAGCTGGGTCTATAGCAATTTGACCAGAACAATAGATAAAATCACCAGCTTTTATTGCCTGATTATAAGGTCCTACTGGATCTGGAGCATTTGATGTTTTAATTACTTGTTTGGGGGACATTTGTTTAAGAAGGTACCTATCTATTTAAACCCATAAATCTTTATTTGCTCTTAAAAAAGTAAATTCTTCTAAATTTTTTGCTCTTAAGAAAAGGTTTATTTTCATCTCTTCATCAAGTAAAAACGGAATTGTCAATTCATTAAGAGAAAGTTTTTTTTCAACTTCCGAAAGTTTATTTTTTATATCTTGATCTTTTGGCTTGAGATCCAATGCCCACAATATATTTGCCTTTGTATATTCATGTGCACAATATATGAGAGTATTTTTTGGTAAAGATTTGATTCTTTCTAGTGAAGAATACATTTGTTGATAAGTTCCTTCAAAAATTCTTCCACAGCCTCCAGAAAATAATGTGTCACCAATAAAAAGAACAGGATTTTCTCCATTTAAGAAGAAGGCAATATGTGAGCTTGTATGCCCTAAAACTTCAATTATTTTTACTTCTTCATCTAAAATATTCAAAGTTTCTCCATCCTCTACAGATACATTTTGAAAAGGTATTCGCTTTTTTTCTTTGGCGGAAGCAATCACCTTTACATTTGGCCATCTTTCAATAAGAGACTTCGTCCCTCCAATATGATCTGAATGATGATGAGTTTGCAAAATAGCTTCTAAGTGAAAATTGTTTTCATTTATATATCTAATAACTGGTTCGTGAACAGATGGATCTACAACCACAACGGATTTATTTTTTACCAATAACCAAATGACGTTATCATTTAAAACTCTAAGTCCGATTATGTTTCGAGCTTTATTAAAATCCATTGTTAACTTAGAATGAATAATGCTTGGAAGAAATTGTTCTATGTTTACTATAGCTTTACCAAAAGGAGCATTGTTAAAAGATTCAATTTCAACTTTTAAAAGAGCTGGTTTAGATTTCTCAGATGCGTTGGACGAAAATAATAGATCATTAACCTTTGAATCAAATTGCAAACGGGCAAAAGCTTTATTAGTAAGAAATGGGGATGTTCCTGTTTATGTAAGTTATGGTCAGGCTGATTTGGGTATTGTTGGGTATGACGTTTTACGAGAATCTGAATTAAAAGTCGCAAAGTTATTAGATTTAGGATTTGGTGGTTGTCATATGTCCTTGGCGGTTAAGAAAAATAGCAATTATTCAAAACCAACTGATCTTCCAGCGAATTGTAAAGTAGCAAGTAAATTTATAAAAACAGCAAGATCTTATTTTGAAGAATTAAATATTCCTGTAGAAATAGTTCATTTGACAGGATCAGTCGAGCTTGGTCCTATTACAGGTATGGCAGAGGCAATAGTTGATTTGGTGGCCACCGGAAAGACCCTTAAAGAGAATGGTTTAATTAAAATAGATGATCTTTATTATTCGACTGCAAGACTAATTGGAAATCCTTTATCTATGAGGTTAGATGATAATCATCTCAGAGAAACTATTTTATCAATAGAATCAACTAATGCTGTATAGAAGATTAGCTAAATGTTTTTTAAAGATTTTAGAAGGATTAAAAAGTTAGGCAAATATTTAACTAAAGATAAAAAAACAATCTATCTAATCTTGATAGTTTTGTTACCTGTTTCTTTCTCTGGAGCTATTCAACCATTATTAGTTGGTCAAGCAATTACTATTCTAAAGAACGAAACTACAGATGTTTGGCTAAGTAAAACTTTCTTTGGGCAGTCAATAAATGCCATAATCCTAACTTTATTTATAACTGTATTATTCAGATTAGTTCTGCAGGGATACCAAACTTACAATATCCAAGCAGTGGGACAACGTTTGACAGCAAGAATAAGAAGAGAACTTTTTGATCATTCAATATCTTTATCTCTTAAGTATCACGATAAAATGCCTGTAGGGAAATTATTAACGAGATTAACAAATGATGTTGATGCTTTAGCCGAGGTTTTTGGTAGTGGGGCAGTTGGAGTCATTGCTGACTTCGTCAGTCTGATAGTAATTTCTTTGACAATGCTTTCAATTGATCGAGGGCTTGCCATTTTATTACTTTTGACTCAAATCCCAGTTTCATATTTTATTGTTTTGCTTCAAAAACGTTATAGAAGAGCCAACTATCAAGTAAGGGAAGAATTGTCTCAACTCAACTCTGATTTTCAAGAGAATCTTCAAGGTTTAGAAGTTGTTCAGATGTTCAGAAGAGAGGCTTTTAATAGCAAGAAATTTTCCAAAACTGGAGTTGCTTATAAGAAAGCAGTTAATGGAACAATATTTTATGACAGTAGTATTTCGGCATTTATAGAATGGATTTCTCTTGCCGCAGTTTCCTTGGTTTTAGCAGTTGGAGGTTATCTTGTCACTTCTGGGAATATTGGTTTAGGAACATTAACAACCTTTATTTTATATTCCCAAAGACTTTTTGAACCTCTTAGGCAGCTTGCAGAAAGATTTACTCAAATACAAGGAGGTTTAACAGCTGTAGAAAGAATAAACGAATTATTGGATGAAGAAATTCAGATTAAGGACTCTAGTTCCGCAAAACATTTTTTAGAAAATACTGAAAATATAAATAAAAAATTTAAGGGCAAAATTGAGTTCAAGAATGTTAATTTTTTCTACAATGAAGGAGAACATATTATAAAAAATTTATCTTTCAAGATCAATCCAGGAGAGCATGTTGCTTTTGTAGGGCCAACTGGTTCAGGTAAAACCACCATAATAAGACTTTTATGTAGATTGTATGAGCCTCAGACTGGCCAAATTTTTATCGACGACATAGATATCAAAGATATTCCTATTGCAACTCTTAGAAATATGTTAGGAGTAGTTTTGCAAGATACCTTTATCTTTAGTGGAAATGTCGCAGATAATTTAAAACTAAATTCCAATGTAGACAATCTTGAATTAGAAAATCTTTGTAACGAATTAGGGTTAGATAATTTATTAAAAAAATTGCCAGAAGGCTTGAACACCTTACTACGAGAAAGAGGGGGCAATCTCTCTTCTGGAGAGAGACAACTTCTTTCAGTAGCTCGAGTAGCGATTAGAAATCCTGTTGTTTTAATAATGGACGAAGCAACAGCATTTATGGATCCCTCTACAGAGGCTACTTTGCAGAAAGATCTTGAGAGAATTCTGTCAAAAAGAACAGCATTGGTAATAGCTCACAGATTAGCCACTATTGAAAGTTCTGATAAGATTTTAGTATTAAAAGGGGGATCATTAGTTGAAGAGGGAACGCATAGTGAATTGAGGCTGAAAAAGGGTTTATATTTTCAGCTCTCTGAGCTTCAACAAAAAGGATTCGTGAATTTTTAATGATTTTTAGAAACCAAGGATCTTTAATAAAAAAATCAAACACTTTATCAAGGGAAGATCTGATAGAACTCTATGGTTTAAATTCTTATGAGTTCACTCAAACAAATAAAGAAGAAATATTTGTATGTAGTAAAAATAAAGATTTAGATCTAATAGAACTAGATCAACTTTTGCAAACTGTTGGTTGGAGCAGAAGACCTATAAGGAGGGTAAAAAGAGCTTTAGATTTCAGTATTTTGGTGGTTGGGTTATGGCGTCATGATGATAAATTCCCCAGACTAGTTGGATTTGCAAGATGCACTGGTGATGGAATTCTAGAAGCAACAGTGTGGGATGTGGCTATTAACCCTGTCTATCAAGGACTTGGGTTGGGGAAAGAGTTAATGAAATATGTCCTAAAAGAATTGAAAAATATTGGAATTTCTAAAGTAACACTTTTTGCTGATGCCGAAGTGGTTTCATTTTATAAAAGACAAGGTTGGACATTAGAACCTAGAGGCTCTAAATGTGCTTTTTGGTATGCAAATTAATCATTTTTTGTAGTAGTCAGAATATATTGATTTTAACGATTCGCCTCTTAACCATCTTCTTCTAAATTGCCAGTTCTTAATTGCTTGGAGAAAAATATTAGTTCTTTCCCATTTTCTTGAACTTATAAAAATAGGTAAATTTAATTGTTTTAAATCTTTTTTTTTGTTTAATCTTCTTAAAAAATCTACATCTTCCATCAAGGGTATTTTTCTAAAACCATTATTCTTAAAGTAGATAGTTCTATGAATTATCAAACCTTGATCACCATACGGTTGTTTAAAAAATTTACTTCTAAAATTCACGAGAATTTCGAGAACCCTATAAATTATCTTTTTTTGATTAATTTTGAATTCAAAATAGTAAATACTATTTTTGTTTCCTTTTAAAAATGAATTTATTTTTTTAAACCAATCATGAGTTAATCTTGTGTCTGCATGTAAAAATATGAGCCACTCTCCTTTTGAATTTTTTGCTCCAATATCTAGTTGTAAACCTCGATTCCTTTCTTTGGATAAAAATACTTTCGCTCCATAAATATTTGCTACATCGATAGTTTTATCTTCACTTCCAGAATCAACAATTATGATTTCGCCTTCTTTCTGAATACTTGATAAGTCTGAAAGCAATAATGGTAAGTTACTAGCTTCATTAATAGTTGGAATGATAATTGAAATTTTTGACAAGTCGATTACTTTCTATTTTCAATATCAATAATTGTATCTATATCTATTTTTTTATTTAAAAACTTATATTTTAATTTTTCAGAAGCGAAATTATCAATTGTATTTTGAAGAACATTTTCTGACCCCCACTTTATGTTGATAAAAGGTAAATATGTATGTGATAACATTATTTTTTCTGATAAACCAATAAGCCAATATCCTCCATCGTTAGATGGTCCTAAAATAAGATCATTTTGTTGAAGCTCTTTTAGAGTATTCATTAAATCTTGATGGCATAAATCTGGAAGGTCAGTACCAATAAAAATAATATTTTTGATTTTATGTCTTGCACAAAATTTTTTGTTGATAATTATTTGCCGTTTCATTTTTTCTCCCAAGCAGCCTTTCCCCTGTAAATTAAATTTTTTGATGCCTAATTCTCTAGTCCATCTCCTACAACTAACTAACCCTAACCCAGATATAGCAATAGAAATTTCAATTAGTTTATTTTCTTGGAGAAATTTTGCGACTGAAATTGTGTGCTTGGTCATAACACTTTGTACTTTCGCTGAATTACTTTTACCTATATCTTTTGATAATCTTGTTTTGCATCTTCCAAAACCATGCCATTTCGCCATGATAATAAGTAATGCTTTATCCAATAATTTAGTGAAATTAAAATAATTATATGCCTATTAAAAATATAAAATTTATTTTTGTAAATTTAGTCGATACTTTGTTAAATAATTTTAAATTTGTCGTGATCTTGTGATTTGATAATGGCCAATTATTAAATTCCAACTAGATTAATAATCTAGAGAATAAAACTTTGCAAGCAACTAATCCTATTTGGGCGGAAGTTCAACAATCACTCCAAAAAACTTTAAGTAAGCCTTCATTTGAGACATGGATAAGGCCTGCTAAATTTAATTGTTTTGAAAATGGCTTATTAACTTTAATCGCCCCAAATACATTTTCTAGTGATTGGTTGAGAAAGAATTATTGTGAAACTATTGAAAAAGCTGCAAAGGAAATCTGCGGTCATGATGTAAAAGTTGTTTTTAAATCTGAAACGAATACCAGCAGCGATTCAACAAATAAAGAGAGCTTAGATGAACAGATAGTGAATCATACAACAAAATCATTTCCTAATAATAGTCAAGATATTTCTTCAAAAAATAGATCCAAAAATCCAAACGGTTTAAATTTTCGATACGTTTTTAAAAGATTTGTTGTAGGTCCGAATAGTAGGTTGGCTCATGCCGCGGCTTTGGCAGTTGCTGAATCACCTGGTAGAGAATTTAATCCATTATTTATTTGTGGTGGAGTAGGTCTCGGTAAAACTCATTTAATGCAAGCAATAGGACATTATCGAGTAGAAATTGATCCAGAGGCAAAAGTTAAATATGTATCCACAGAGACTTTTACTAATGATGTTATAAGTGGTATTCGAAGAGATGGAATGACAGCGATTCGAGATAAATACAGAAATGTAGATTTGATTTTAATAGATGATATACAGTTCTTAGAAGGCAAAGAGTATACACAGGAAGA
>JFMF01000141.1 GCA_000635535.1 Prochlorococcus sp. scB243_496M6
ATTTTAATAGATGATATACAGTTCTTAGAAGGCAAAGAGTATACACAGGAAGAATTCTTTCATACTTTTAACGCACTTCATGAATCAGGAAGTCAAATAGTTATTGCAAGCGATAGACCTCCAAATCAATTGTCGGGAATTCAAGAGAGATTAATTTCTAGGTTCTCAATGGGTATGACAGCAGATATTCAACCACCTGACCTTGAGACGAGGACAGCCATCCTTCAAAAAAAGGCAGAACAAGAGAGGATGAGTCTTCCAAGAGATTTAATTCAATTTATAGCAGGAAGATTCACTTCGAATATTCGAGAACTGGAAGGGGCATTTACTAGAGCTGTTGCATTTGCATCAATAACAGGCTTGCCAATGACAGTCCAATCAATTGCTCCAATGCTTGATCCGAATAGTGTTGGAGTAGTTGTTACTCCAAAACAAGTAATTAATAAAGTGTCAGATTTCTTTAAAGTTTCTACTGATGAATTGATTAGTTCAAGCAGGAGAAAACCAGTAAGTCAAGCTAGGCAAATAGGCATGTATCTTATGCGACATGGAACGGATCTAAGCCTACCAAGAATTGGAGATGAGTTTGGAGGCAAAGACCATACAACAGTTATGTATGCTATTGAACAAGTTGAAAAAAAATTGTCTATTGATCCTAATATCGCAAGCCAAGTTCAAAAAATAAGAGATTTACTTCAAATAGATTCAAGAAAAAATTTATAGTTTTTACTATTAACTAGAAATGAAATTTGTGGGATCTTGATCATATCTATGCCTTAAAGGTAACTTATCTATTTCATTGATATCACTGAGCGATTCAATTCTATTTAATGATTGCCTTAATAACCTCGCTGAAATGATTGGCATATCTCTTGGAACTGAGATTCTATTTTTTAAGTATCTTAAAGAGATTCCTGAAAGTTTTTTTGGAATTAATACTTCACCTGTGATCATATGGCTCAAAGCTGATCTCAATGATTCGTCAAAGGATTCTTTATTGTATGGGTTTACCTTTAGTAAATTGTCTTTATGCTTTAACACTCTTTTAAGAGCAATTGTTGCATAATATTTTGACTCATAATTTTGGTTAAATTCATATTTACCTAAACCCTCCCCAGTATCTATTAGCTTTGAGAAAGTAATCTGGTGTTCATTGCTTTCTTTATAGCATCCTCCCATTTGTGGGGGTAAATCATGAGAATGAGTATGAAAATCTCCTTGAGTGCCTCTATAAGCACCTGTCCCTTCAAAAAGGGTAAGCCAGTTATCTACATGATGATAATTAGATCTTAAATTAAACCCTTTGTAATAAATAAGTGATGCATTCATTCTCTCCATATAGGGAATAAAAATTATATCTCCAACACCAGGCTCTATATCACCAGTGTTAGAAACTGATGGGTCAACAAACCCTGATTTTGAGCTACTTAAGATTTCATCGAGTTTAGAAATTGATTCTTTAAATCTTTTTTTTCTAAAAGAGTTATCTATAAAATTAAAGCTTTCTCGGCAGAGCCAATTACACCAGGATCTGAAAATTTCTCTTTCTAACTCTCGAATTTTGATAAGGTGACTAGATGTAATAAAAGATCCAAGTGCTCCAAATTCATTTTCTAAAAAAGCTATGATATCGTCACTTTCAGTTATAACTTGCCCTTTAAATTCAATTGCAGGTAATTTCCCCGATCTGACTTTTCCAAGGAACCAACTTTCTTTTTGGCCGTAGCAAAACATATTAATTTTCTTGACTCTGTATGGAATTTTCTTAAATTCAAGCCATAACCATATTTTCTGACAGTAAGGACACCAAGAATGCCTATCCCTATAGAGGGTAACTAATACATCATTTTCACTATGTCCAAATAATCTTAAATTTGCGTAGGAATTATTCATACCATGGACTCTATCAAGATCTTCAACTTCAAATTTATTTAAATCATCCCATGTCAAAATCCCATTCATTATTTGAATTAAAGCTATAAACTAACGTTATAATAAATGATTAAAAAAAGTCTTGGAATTTGAATTTGATTTAATTGTTGTTGGCGCTGGATCTGGAGGACTTGCTGCGGCTAAACGTGCGGCTAGTTATGGAGCAAAAGTCGCAATCATAGAAGCAAATCAAATAGGAGGAACTTGTGTGATAAGGGGATGTGTGCCTAAGAAATTAATGGTTTATGCAGCTAAAAGTAAAAAAAATATGGATTCTTCTGAAGGATATGGATTAAAAAATGAAGGTATTAATTTTGAATCAAATATTTTGTTGAAGAATGTTAGAGAGGAGGTTTCTAGATTAAGTGATTTACATAGAAATTCTTTAAAAAAGTTGAATATAACTATTTTTGAAGGCTTAGGAAGATTTATTACTCAAAATGAATTAGAAATTATTTGTTTAAAAACAAAGAAAATTAAAAACAAAATAAGTTCAAAAAAAATTCTTATTTCAGTTGGAGGTAAACCAAAGAAATTAAATATTCCTGGGGTAGATTTGGCATGGACTAGTGATGATATTTTTGAAT
>JFMF01000142.1 GCA_000635535.1 Prochlorococcus sp. scB243_496M6
TTTCAGAAATTTAGGTACTGAAGTAACTCAATTAATTAGAGGTCAACATTTACTTAATGGTTTTGATGAGGATCTTTCTTCATGCCTAGAGGAATCAACTACTTTTGCTGAAATCAATATAATACCCAATACTCAATTAATTTCTATCAAAAAAGTAAAAGGAAATCTGGAATCTACCCTAGACTCGGGAGATAAACTCCTAACTAATAATATCCTTATTGCTACAGGAAGAGAACCAAATCTTTTACCTTTAAATTTAGATTTTTTAAATCTAAAGATGGATGGCCAATATTTAGATGTCGATGAACTTAATCAAACAAGCAACGCAAATATTTTTGCAGTTGGCGATATCATAAATAAGCCAAACTTAACTCCAGTAGCAATAGAACAAGGGAGAGTCTTTTCGGATAATTTTTTTAATGACCAAAAAAGAAAAGTAAATTATGAATATATCCCTAAGGCCGTTTTTACTATTCCAGAAATTTCAACAGTTGGCTTAAGTGAGAAAAGGGCTAAAGAGATTTACTCTGAAAAAAATATAAAAATTTTCAAATGCAAATTTACCCCTATGTCTAATACCTTTAAAAAGAATAAATCAAAATGTATGTTGAAGATTATAGTTCATAAGCTAACTGACAAAGTCCTAGGATGTCATATGTTTGGAGAAACATCGTCTGAGATTATTCAAATGGTATCAATTTCATTAAATGCAGGGATAACAAAAAAAGACTTTGATATTACTATGGCATTGCACCCAACTATCTCAGAAGAATTTGTAACTATGTATGGATAAAATTATCAATTAGAAAATTTTAATTTTTCTTGAACAATCAGAAATACTATTAGAAATGCAAAGTAAATAAATAAACCTATCCTTAATTCAGAAAGGAAGTTAAATTCATTCAGGAAAAGTATCTTATCGAGAACGTAGAAAATATAAAGATTAAGCAAAATAAATCCTTCAATTCTTGTGATTTTCCCTTTGCTCCAGAAAATTGGTAAGCATGCAAAGGTAGTTAAAACCATAAAAGGTAAGTCAACTTTTATTAGACTCTGTTCAATTACTAAACCTTTAAATCCCGAAAAAATACTGCAACTTCCAAGGATTAAAAGTTGATTGAGTAAATTACTTCCTATCACATTCCCAATCGCAAGATCTGTTTTACCTTTAAATGCAGCAATTATTGAAGTTACTAATTCTGGTAAAGATGTCCCAGTTGCGACGATAGTTAAACCAATAACAATTTCATTTACACCCAAAAGAGTAGCGAGCGTTTGAGAACCATTTACTAAAATATTTGAACCAAAGCTTAAAAGAAATATCCCCAATATTAACTTTAGTAAAATATTCATTTTCCCTTTATTATTATCTTTAAATTCTTCTATCTCTGGTTCAGCATCTTTT
>JFMF01000143.1 GCA_000635535.1 Prochlorococcus sp. scB243_496M6
GCCGCAAGCGAATCACTGCCTTTTAAAATTGAACTCAAACTTACCAACAACTCTGGAGAGCTTGTTCCAAGAGAAACAACTGTCAAACCAATTACTATTTGAGGTATTCCTAAAATTAAAGATAAAAATATGGCTCCTTGAATAAAGAACTCTCCTCCAGCAAAAAGTAGAACTACGCCTAAAAATATTTCTATTATTGGAAATAAAAAATCACTCATATTTAGGATTTAATTTAGATAATAAAAATTTTCATAATTGGTTAATAACTATCCTCGAATATCTATAATTTATTGTCAATTTTATTTTGCTGTTAAAATTGATTAAATAGAAAAAATTTTGAAGACTTTAAACATAATAAAACCTGATGATTGGCATTTACATTTAAGAGAAGGTCTTGTATTAAAAAATATCATTCAGTTCACTTCGGAATATTTTGGAAGAGCCATTGTTATGCCAAATACTAAAAGTCCCATAACATCAATCAATAGCGCTATTTCTTATAGGAAATCTATTGTTGAAGCGCTACCAGAAAGTTCTAAGTTTGAACCATTAATGACAATTTATCTTACAGATGACACTGATAAAGGGGAACTAATTAATGGTTTTAAAAATAATGTTTTTTTTGCAGCAAAATTATATCCTGCTAATGCCACAACAAATTCTAGTCATGGAGTTAGGAAAATAGAAAATCTATATAAGACCTTTGAATTAATGCAAGATTCTGGAATGCCTCTTTTAATTCATGGGGAAGTGACTGATTCTGAAGTAGATGTATTCGATAGAGAAGAAGTTTTTATAGATAAAGAACTTTCTCAAATAACCAAAAGATTTCCAAAATTAAAAATCGTTCTAGAACATATAACCACCTCTTACGCAGTGGATTTTGTGCAAGAAAATAATATTGGGGCTACTATTACCCCGCATCATTTGCATATAAATAGAAATGCAATGTTTTTTGGAGGCTTAAATAGTGATTTTTACTGCTTACCAGTTGCTAAGAGGGAAAATAATAGACTCGCTTTAAGGAGAGCAGCAACAAGTGGGAAAAAATGTTTTTTCTTGGGGACTGACTCTGCTCCACACCTTAGGAAGTGGAAGGCTTTTTGTGGATGTGCAGGCATTTTTAATTCGCCAGTAGCAATAGAAAGCTACTTAACAGTTTTCGAAGAGGAGGATGCTCTAGATAATTTTGAAAAGTTTGCAAGTTTGAATGGCCCTAATTTTTATAATGTCCCACCAAATCAAGAAAAATTAAAAATAGTTTCTAGACCTAACAAAATTAAAGAATATATTGATGTTGTTGAAGAAAAAAATATTGTCGGACAAATAAAACCATTTCATGCAGGTGAAACTTTACAATGGCAAGTAGAAGGAATAGTAAATTAAAAAATTAGACTTAAACTGACAATTAAAAGTGTAAATATTCCAATTTTTCTTGGTTAAATGGGTTACTTTCAGCTACGATAAAAAAGCGCAAATTCCTTTTGGGAGTGTGGCGGAATTGGTAGACGCGCCGGACTTAAAATCCGTCGAGCGATTTAGCTCGTGGGGGTTCAAGTCCCCCCACTCCCATTATTTAATTATTTATTTTTAGTTCTGACGATAACTTCCAATAGTTGTTATGTTTTAACTAAGCAACCATAAATTAAAATGGAAAGTTTTTTCAATAATTCATTAGCTACTTTAATTGCTTATATAGGAATTATTTCTACTTATTTATTGGTTATCCCATTGTTACTATTTTACTGGATGAATAATAGATGGAATGTTATGGGCAAATTTGAAAGATTAGGAATTTATGGCCTTGTATTTCTTTTCTTTCCTGGTTTAATTTTATTTTCTCCATTTTTAAATCTCAGACTTAAAGGAAGTGGTAAAGGGTAAATAATTGACTAAAGGAAAAGTTATACAAATAGGTTTATTTATTTCATTAATAGGATTAATTAGTTATAAATTTGTGCCGCAAATTGGTATCGATAATTTTACAGCCACTACTTTATCAAGTTGTATTTTGATTTTGATTGTCATTACTTGGGTAACATCTTATGTTTATAGAGTTGTAAATGGAAAAATGACTTTTATGGAACAAAGGAAGCGTTATAGAAAAGAGTATGAAAAAGTTGTTAATGATAAACTAGAAACCAAATTCAACTCATTGTCAAAGGAAGAGCAGCAAAAACTTATGGAAGATTTAGAGAAAAATCCATAAATTTTTCATAGAAAAATATCTAAAAATTATGAAAGATAACAAAATGCAAATTACTAAAAATGAATCTTTATCTAAGGTAGATGAGATGTTTTGTGATTTAAAAAATAAAAAAAAATTTGCTTTAATGCCTTTCATAATGGCTGGGGATCCCAATATTGAAATAACGTCTGAGATCTTATTAAATTTACAAGAAAATGGAGCTGACCTTATTGAATTAGGTATCCCGTATAGTGACCCACTTGCAGATGGACCTGTTATTCAAGTGGCTGCCTCTCGCGCTTTAAAGTCAGGGACTAGCTTAAGAAAAGTAATTAAACTTTTAGAGTCTTTAAAAGGTAAATTAAATATCCCCATCATCCTTTTTTCTTACTTGAACCCATTACTATGTTTTGGCTTTGAAAGGTTTTGTGAGATGGCATCTGATGCTGGAGTTTCTGGACTAATAGTTCCTGACCTCCCTTTGGAGGAAGCTTATAAATTTTCTAAAATAGTTAGTAACCATTCTATGGACTTAATTTTATTGGTAGCGCCAACTACTCCTTTTGAAAGAATGAAACAAATATCAAATCATACAAAAGGCTTTACTTATTTAGTAAGTGTTACAGGTGTCACTGGTGAGAGAAACAAAATGGAAAATAGAGTAGAAAATCTTATTGCTAAATTAAAAGATGTAAATAGCAATCCAATTGCTGTTGGTTTTGGAATATCAACTCCAGAACATGTTAAAAAAGTTCGTAAGTGGGGAGCAGATGGAGTAATTATTGGGAGTGCATTTGTAAAGCGAATCTCCAGCTCAAGTGAAAAAGATGTTGTCGATCATGTTGGTGAGTTTTGTAAAGAAATGCGTTTAGCTGCTGATCAATAAAAATAGGTGCAAGGATAATTTATTAATTAAAAGAATTATTTATAGAAAATTAATTAAAAATTTTTTTACCAATTTATTGTTGTGTTCTTTAAGATTCTTCTGTAGGTAATAATCTGATTTGTTTTCTTCCAAGCTTAATTTCGAATTCATCACCTGCTTTTAAATCAAGAAGTGCTGTATAGGCTTTCCCAATCAGAAGATTTCCATTGCCTTGAACTGTAGCAATATAACTAAGTTTTCTTCCACCTTTTCCAATACCTGCAACTCCAGAATCACCAAGATTAACCCCTTTTGCTTCTAAAAGTGCTTCATAAAATGCAGTAAAGTTTAAGCGTTCACCTCCGTTTTTTTTAGTGGAAACATATCCACAGGCTCGAACAAGGTCAGATTTGCTAACATCACCAAGTTCTTTAACTTTTGCAAGGAGATCGCTACCAGTTAGCATAATTAATTAAGAGAAAGTTGTATTAAATAACATAGCAATCTGCGTGTATTATATGCAATTATTAAGTATCTATTCATTCTATTATTTATATTTAAAAATGGAAAAGTTTGTAGTGTTTGGACGGTACTGTGAAGATGCAATTATTAAAAGGGAACCATTTCGTGAACAACATCTTAAGAGACTTAAAAACTTAAAAGATAGCGATATTTTAGTTACATTAGGGCCAACAAAATGTACCAAATATTTGTTTGGAATTTTTAATGCTAATGATGTAAGCGAGTTGAAAGATCTTATTGAGAAGGATATATATTGGGAAAAAGGTATATGGATTAATTATGATATTTATCCCTGGATTGAAGCATTCTAAATATGATTTAAGAAAAAATTTAGTTATTATTAACTATTTATTAAAAGGATTAATTTAACTTAAAAATACATATTATTTTTGCTTTAATAATTCAATTATTTATCTATTTTTAGGAGTTAAAACGGTATTTATTTAAACGTTAGTTTTAAGAGGTTATATCATTTTTAGTTAAAAATATATTATTTAAATGATATTTATTTACTAGTATCTTGATTTATCTGGTTTACTAATGAGTCGATATCTAATTGATTATATGGTGGTGTTTGTTTTGTTTCTAGATAATCGTTCTTGATATTGTTTAACAATTTTTGCTCAATCTTTATAAGATTTTTTGCAATATAGAAGATGCCGCCTTTTTTATATAATTCTTTCATTTTGAGAATAATCTCGGAGGTTCTACTCGATTTAATATTTAATTCATTTGCTAAGTCTTTTTGGGTAAATCCATGAGTTTTTAACCAATCTTTAATGAAGGAAACGAGTTCTTTTTCTTCCTGTATAGATAATTTACTCATTCAATAAAAAGGAAATAACTTATTAAGCTTATTCTCTGCTCTTGCTCTTATTGAAGGAGTCATGTATTTGCTCCATATACTGAGTACTGCTGTGAGGGCTACAAAATCATCACTAAAACCAACTAAAGGCATAAAGTCAGGGAAAAGATCAAATGGCATAATCAAATATGCTAGAGCAGCCATTAATGAAACTCTTACTTGTGCAGGAGTATAAGGATCTAATGCCATCTCCAAAACTTCTAAGGCAGGCTTGGCAATCGTTCTTCCCGCGTTAATAAGAATCTTGATAATGATATTTTCATCAAATGTTGAACTTTCTAAAACTTCAGCATCATAGATTTTTTCTTGAGTTTTGTAATTCTCTTTCATCCTTATAAATGAAATTTAAATATTTTTAATGGACTTTTTAGCTAATACTATCAACTAATCCATTCTGTATTCCTGCTTTTCTAAGTTTTCTTAAAGCACGTTGAACAACTTGTCGGCAATATTCCCTGCTACAACTCATATGTCTTGCAACTTCAGCTAAAGTTCTCCATTCATTTGAGCCGTCTAAACCAAATCTTAAGCTTACTATCTTTCTTTCTTTCTCAGTTAAATTTGCTTTATCTAATAACTTCCAAGCCGAGGCAGTCCTTTCGGCTAATTCGGCTAATTCCATTGGGGGAGTTTGATCACTTGGAAGAATATCAACTAATTCGGAAGGATCTGATTTTGATTTCACAGTACCTTGGAGACTAACAGTGATACTTCTCAATTCACAAGAAAGGAGTTCGTCAATTTCCTCTTTGGTTATTTTCATTTCTTCAGCTAGCTCATCACTAGTAGGTGGAATACCCTTAAGTTGCATAAGCTTTGATTTTGCTGATCTTAGTTTTGTAAGTTTTTCATTAATGTTAACAGGGATCCTTATCGTTCTACTTTGAGTTGACAATGCTCTATTTAAACCTTGCCTAATCCACCAATAAGCATAGGTGGAAAATCTATGTCCTCTAGACGGATCATATTTTTCTACGGCCCTTGTAAGACCTAATGTGCCCTCCTGAATTAAGTCCAGTAATTCTAATCCTTTCCCTTGGTATCTCTTGGCAAGGTTGACAACTAGTCTTAGGTTGGCAGTTATCATCTCGTTTTTTGCTTTTTCACCAATTTTTATCTTTTTTCTCTCAGATTCGGAGTATTCACAAGCGGGGCCTTTCCCTCCTGCCTCTTGACATCTATTAACAAGTACGACCATTTCTTGGACTTTTCTGCCCATTGTGAGTTCTCTTTCGGGAGTCAAAAGTTGATGACGACCTATTTCACCAAGAAAATCGCTTAATGAACTCACGATTTACCTCATTGTTGATATATTTAACTTATAGTCAATTCATTAATAAGCCATACATGTAATAATTAATTAATAATTAATTAATAATTATTAATTAGTTAATTCGTACTATTTGTTTGGGCTTTTAGGTAAAAATAATTAAATATTATAAATTTTAATTCTTTAATTTTTTTTTCTTGATTCTAGAACAGCAAGTACATCTCTCCACTTAACCCCCTTATGCATAAGGGCTACTTGCAGATGATAAATTAAATCAGCAGCTTCATTTGAGATTGAATTTTTATCATTATCTTTGCAAGCCATTATAAATTCTGCAGATTCCTCTCCTATTTTTTTCAAAATAGTATTACTACCTTTTGTTAATAAATGATTTGTATAACTTTTTTCTGATGGATTTATTAATCTTTCGTTAATTGTATTGAATAATTCAGAGCAAATATTTGAGAAGGGAGTTGTTTTTTTCTCTTTTTTATCACTTTGATTAATTTTGATTTCGTTGAAAAAACAACTTTTTTCCCCAGTGTGACATGCTCCTGAACCATTTTGTTCAATCAAAAGGATTAGTGCATCATTATCGCAGTCGAATCTTATCTCCTTAAGTATTTGGGTACTTCCACTTGTAGCTCCTTTTCTCCAAATTTCGGATCTTGATCTACTCCAATAATGAACATTTTTGGTTTCAAGTGTCATTCTCAAAGATTCTTTGTTCATCCAAGCAAGCATAAGAATTGATCCGTCAAGCCAATCTTGTGCTATTGCAGGGATTAATCCATAATTATCAAAGCGTAGATCATCTATCGAAAAATTAGTTGAATAAGTCATTATGTTCGTTATGTTAAATCCTACTCAATGTGTTTTATTAAAAATTATCCTAACAGTTAATTGATGTATATTCATTCTCTGAAATTTTCATGCAGCAAAAGTTACGAGGATTTTCCCTGTTCACATAGGCAATGGCGCCATGAAGGCCACTGCAGATTTGTGCATGGATATTCAAGATCATTCACCTTTTGGTTCACTGCAAAAAAATTAGACCTAAATGGTTTTGTTGTCGATTTTTCAAGTCTAAAACCCCTAGAAAATAGACTAAAGGAGCAATTTGACCATACTTTTCTAATAAATAAAGATGACCCTTTGCTGAATTACTGGGAAAAATTACATGACTTAGATACTTTAGATCTGAGAATTATGGAAAATGTGGGAATGGAGTTCACCTCTGAATTAATTTGGAGATGGGCTAATGAATACTTACAGGATAAGGATAAGGGCAGAACATGTTGTTGGAAAACAGAATCAAAAGAAAATAAATCGAATAAAGCAAGTTATGAAGAAATTCCTGATTGGTTCAAATCTTAGATTAAAGTTGTTAATTTTAAAGTCATATAGGATTCTTTCATTAGATATTTAATTAACATTTATCTCTCCATTAATCAGATCAATATTAACCTCGTCTTTATTAAGGTAATGATTATTCAATATATTATTTGAAATTTTTGTCTCAATTTGTTTTTGAATAATTCTTTTTAAAGGCCTTGCACCATAGGCATGATCGAAACTATTTTCGACAAGTTGGTTAATTGCTTCATCCGTAATTTTGAATTTTAAGTTTTTTTTGTTAAGTCTTTTTTCTAGATGTTGAAGCTGGATTTTTGCAATTTCTTTTATGTCATTTAATTCTAAATTATTAAAAATAACTATTTCATCAAGTCGATTTAAAAACTCAGGCTTGAAAAATTTTTTAATTTCATTATCTACAACTTTTTTAATTTCATTTGTATCTTCTTTTCTAACTGATAAATCATTTATTGATTGACTTCCTAAATTACTTGTGAGAACAATGATTGAATTTTTGAAATTGATTGTACGACCTTGACCATCAGTGATGATTCCATCATCAAGAACCTGTAAAAGAATATCTAAAATATCTTTGTGAGCTTTCTCTATTTCATCTAGGAGTATTAATGAATAAGGATTTTTGCGTACAGCTTCAGTTAGTTGACCTCCTGATTCGAAACCTAAATATCCAGGAGGCGCACCTATAATTTTGCTAACTGAATGCTTTTCCATATATTCAGACATATCAAGTCTTGTAATTGAAGAATTTGAATCGAATATTATTTTGGCTGTTACTTTACTTAGCTCTGTTTTCCCTACACCAGTTGGACCTAAAAAGAGAAAACTGGCTAATGGCTTGCTTGGATCATTTAGACCAGTCCTTGATCTCTTAATGGAATCTGCAACTGCCCTAATTGCACTATCTTGACCAATAATTTTTTCTTTAAGGATTGATTCGAGGCTCAATAGTTTATCTTTTTCTGACTGGTTTAAGTTCTGTACTGGAATAGAGGTCCACTTTGAGACAACTTCTGCAATATCATCAAAAGTTACCTCTTGTCTTAAAAGACTTGTATCTCCATTTTTTTGAGAATTTACTAGGGACTCACTTTTTTCTTTCAATTTTTTTGCAAGAATTTAAAGTTCCAAATTCTAATTCTGCTGCTTTGTTGAGGTCAAAACTCCTTTTGGCTTGATCTATTTGCAATTGAACAGATTCAATTTCTTCTTTTATGGTGCTAATCTCATCAATTTCATCTTTTTCTTTTTTCCATTGAGCGCCTAATTCTGTCTGTTTATCTTTAAGGGATATAAGTTCATTATTAATTTTTTTTAATCTTTCTATAGAAAAATTATCCGTTTCTCTTTTTAAAGATAATTTTTCCATCTCAAACTGTAGAACTTTTCGATCAATTTCATCAATTTCTTCAGGCTTGGAAGTTATGACCATATTTAATCTTGAGGCTGCTTCATCGATTAGATCTATTGCTTTGTCAGGAAGAAATCTATCGTTAATATATCTTTCGCTTAGGGTTGCAGCGGCAACTAAAGCATTATCAGAAATTCTCACACTATGATGAACTTCGTATCTCTCTCTCAATCCTCTTAAAATTGATACGGTATCATCTATTGAAGGAGCATCAACTTTTATCTTTTGAAATCTTCGCTCTAAAGCAGGATCTTTTTCTATATTTTGTTTATGTTCATTAATAGTTGTAGCACCAATACATCTAAGTTCTCCTCTGGCAAGCATTGGTTTTAATAGGTTGCTTGCATCTAAAGAACCTCCACTAGCGCCTGCACCAACTACCGTATGAATTTCATCAATAAAAAGAATAATCTTACCGTCTGATTCTTTAACTTTCTTAAGAACATTTTTTATTCTTTCTTCAAATTCGCCACGAAATTTTGCTCCAGCTAAAAGTGAACCCATATCTAATGAAATTAGTTTCCTATCTTGTAGCGCAGAAGGTACATCGCCATTAATAATTCTTTGAGCTAACCCTTCTACAATAGCTGTTTTCCCAACCCCAGGTTCTCCAATAAGAACTGGATTATTTTTTGTTCTTCTACTTAATATTTGAATCGTTCTTCTAATCTCTTCATCCCTACCAATAACAGGGTCTAAAATCCCATCTCGTGCAGATTGAGTTAGATCAATACCATATTTTTCCAAAGACTCATTAGAACTATTAAATTCATTTTTTACTGCGGGATCTGACTTCATTTTCTTTATAATTTCAAGAAATTCTGGAATACCTTTTTGATTTAAAATTTGAAATCCATATTTATCATCATAAGTGAAACCGTAAACTAAGTGTTCTGTTGATATCACTACATCATCTAAAGTATTTTTAATATCATTCGCCTTCAAAAATATTTTGTGAAGAGTATCACCAATATATAAATTATCTTGTTTATTTTTCATTTTTGCCTTCGCATTTAATGAAGAAATTATTTCCCTCTCAAGATCTTTTAGATTTACATTATTTTTTTTTAAAATCTTTTTTGTAGTATTGTCGTCTTTTATAAGAGTTAATAATAAATTATCAGAGTCTACATTTTGTTGATAATTTTTATAGGCAATTTCTTTGGCAAAAATAAAAAAGTTCCAAGCAGAATTTGAGAATTCGCTTGGAACTATTTTCATCAATCAAAATTTGGGTATGACCGTAATAAATATTAATTCAAAAAGGATGTTTAGCTATTTAGAAGATTTATTCAACAATAACTTTACCTACCATTCCAGCGCCTCTGTGTGGCTCGCAATAGTAATCATAAGTTCCAGCAGTATCAAATGTTTCTTCCCAAGACTCTCCTGGAGCAAAAGCTAGGTCAGCATGACTTAATTCCTCATGGCCATCAAAAACAGCATTGTGAGGGGCAAGTTTATTATTGACGAATTTAACTGTATCACCAGCACTAATGGTTACTGTACTTGGTTCAAATGCAAGCATTCCAGCATCTGTTCCGAGTTTTACTTCAACAGTCTTAGCTGAAACTGATGAAATACCTAGACCTAGAGTTAAAACTATTGCAAATAACCCTGCAAAGATTGAACGTAACATAATAAAAAATTTGCTTATTTATATATATTACAAGGCTTTGGGAACCTAACTGCGAGAATTTTAATTGTTATTACAGCTTGGTAACTTTGATAACCTTAAGATATCATTCAGTGACTTGGCATAACTTTTAAGTTTAAAAGTCTCAGGATTAGTGATGGGGACATGATTAAAGTCATATTTTTTGATACTGAAGCTATCCCAAGGAGTAGTTTGGATGGGGAGAATTCTTAATAAAATTTTTAGAATTTTTTTTGTAAGCGGTATCGCAAAAAATCTCCTCATATTATGTTTCTTTAAAAGTGTAATTATGGCATCATCAATTGAAATGAATTTTTGACCTAGCACAAATTTTCTAAAGCCTTTGTATTGCTCTTCTTTATGATTTTTAATTAGAAACCCGCAAATCTGGGCGATATCATTTGCGTGTATAAAGTGAAATTTAGAATCGAGTTTTAAAAATCTTGCTAACCAAAGCCATTTCCCAATTTCTTTCAATCCACTAGTTAAATAACTCACAGGAAATTTACTTTTTTTCCCAAGATTCCCTCCAAAAACCAAGGTAGGGAAAACGGCGAATGTTTTTTCAGCATATGAGCTTTCTCTAAGTCTCTGGAAACATTCATATTTTGTTTGAATGTACTCTGTTCCATAAATCAATGATTCCCTCATTAATTCTGTTTGGGTATCAAGAATACTAGCTGTTGAAAAATAAATAATCTTTTCTAACTTTTCAATATCAAGCATTTCTAGTAATTCTTCAAAAGCTTTAATATTTACTTCATAGGCTCTTTTTGGATCTCCCCAAGCTGTAGCAGTATGTATTAAGTAATTAATTTGACTAATTTCCTTTTTATACCTATTTGATTCCCTGATATCGCACACCATTAACTTGACTTTTTTATTTTCTTGAACAGAAATTGGTAACTTACTTTTGTCTCTTACCATTAGATAAAGCCTGTATTTTGTGTTTTTCAAAAACCAATCAACTAAATATTGGCCAACACATCCATTAGCGCCTGTTATTAATAAGTTTTTATATCCCAAGACTTTGACTAGTAAGTGAGTTTTTTTCCATGTTCAAAAAATGTTTGAGCATTTTCTTCTGGAGTCCCCGGTAAAATCCCATGACCCAAATTAAGAATATATTTTCTATCTTTAATCTTATTGAAAGTATTATCTATCCTTTCTTTTATTGATTCTTTGTTCCCGAATAAAATGCCTGGGTCAACATTACCTTGAATTCCTATCCCGCTAGGGATTCTCTTACAAGCCTCTTCAATATCTACTGTCCAGTCTAATGAGATTATATCGACGCCAGTTTTTGCCATTCTTTCTATGACACCAGCACTTCCTGAAATGTAAAGAATTACTGGTGTTTCTGGGTATTCGGCTTTTACAATGTCAACAACCTTTTTTTGATAAGGCCCAGCAAAGATATCGTAATCTTGTGGGCTTAATTGACCAGCCCATGAATCAAAAATTTGTACTACTTGTGCTCCAGATTTTATTTGATATTTTAGATATTCACCAATGCATTTTGCAAAATGATCAAGAAGTTTATGCAGTAAATCTGGTTCTTTAAAAGCCATTGATTTTATTAAAGAATAATTTTTACTGCTTTTACCTTCAACTACATATGCGGCTAGAGTCCAAGGCGCGCCAACAAAACCTAAAACTGTTGCCTCATTATTCACATCTTTTTTTAGTGAAGAAAGAACTTGCCCAACAAAACTTAAACTTTCACTTGGATTTAATTCTTTTAAATTTTCTATTTGGTTAAGAGTTCTTATTGGGTCCTCAATTATTGGACCTTTACTTTCTATTATTTCAAAATTTATGCCCATCCCTGGAAGAGGGGTGAGAATATCTGAAAAAAGGATCACACCATCCGGTTTGAAAGCATGAAAAGGTTGCATTGAAATCTCATATGATAGTTCTGGATTTTCAGACCTCTCTCTAAAGCTTGGGTAACGCTGCCTTAAATCTCTGTAGATTTTCATATATCTTCCTGCTTGCCTCATCATCCATACTGGAGGCCTATTTACTTTTTCACCTAATGCGGCAGAGAGTAGTAGTGGTAAATTTTGACCCATTTTTCGATTCGATATTTTAAAAAAAATTAAAATCCAACTTAAAAATCTTACAATGTAAAGCTCAGCAAAAGCGTTATATGAACATTTATATGAAGCACTAAGTTAAATGAGCCTTCTTATTTTTTTGATTGATGCTTGAAGATACTCACGCTTAATGGGGGCAAAGCAAGTTCTAGAGCATTTTGATAATCATGAATATTGTAATTTATAGTTTCTTTACCCCCCATATTTCCTTTGTTACTACCCCCGTATCTAGCACCATCTGAATTAAATATTTCTTTATAGAATCCTTCCAAAGGAACACCTACTTTGTATGACCCATGAGTATTAGGTGTAAAGTTAGCAACAACAACAAGCCACTCATTCGTATCGTTTTCTCTTCGCATGAAACTTATAACCGAATTAGATTTGTCATTACAATCAATCCATTGAAATCCATAAGGATCAAAGTCATTTTTCCATAATGCTGGTTCATTCTTATAAAGAACATTTAGGTCATCAATCAAGTTCCTGATACCTTTATGAGGCTCAAATTCTAATAACTCCCATTGCAGATCATCCCAAACATTCCATTCTTGTCTTTGCCCAAATTCCATCCCCATAAATATCGTTTTTTTACCAGGGTGGGTCCACATATAAGTTAGTAATGCTCGAGTATTTGCATATTTCTTCCAGTCATCGCCAGGCATTTTATGCAAAAGATGACTTTTCCCATGGACAACCTCATCATGACTAAGTGCAAGCATAAAGTTCTCTGTATAGTTATATGTAATTGAGAAAGTTACACTATTTTGATGAAATTGCCTAAACCAAGGATCTATTTCAAAATAATCAAGCATATCATGCATCCATCCCATATTCCATTTCAAGTTAAACCCTAATCCTCCCATGTCAGTTGGTTTGGTTACCATTGGCCAGGTTGTTGATTCTTCCGCGATAGAAAGTGCACCTGGGAAATGTTGGAAGAGTACATGATTAGCCTGTTGAAGAAATTTAACGGCTTCTATATTTTCATTACCACCATTTTCATTGGGTATCCATTCTCCATCTGGACGTAGATAATCTCTGTAAAGCATTGAAGCTACAGCATCTACTCTTATGCCATCAATATGAAACTCTTCAAACCAATAAACGAGGTTGGCTACTAAGAAATTTCTTACTTCGTTTCTGCTGTAATTAAATATTAGGGTTCCCCATTCTTTGTGTTCACCTATACGTGAATCTCCATGTTCATAAAGGTGACAACCATCAAAAAATGCTAAACCATGCTTATCTTTTGGAAAATGCCCTGGCACCCAATCAAGAATTACGCCAATGCCCTCTTCATGACATTTATTTACAAACTCTCTAAATTCATTTGGGGTACCAAATCTACTTGTTGGTGCATACCAGCCTGTAACTTGGTATCCCCATGAACCATCGAAAGGATGTTCAGATATTGGCATTAATTCAATATGAGTGAATCCTCTCTCTTTTACATAAGGGATGAGTTTCTCGGTTAATTCTGGATAAGTTAATAATCTTGTTCCAGGTTTTAAATCTGCTGCAGGCACTGGGTCTCTTGGTTCACCATTGTCCTCCAAATATGTATTATCTGTTGATTCATGGAGCCAACTTCCTAAATGCATTTCATAAACTGAAATTGGCTTGTTAATTTGACTCGAAGAATCTCTATTTGAAATCCAAGAACTATCATTCCAATTAAAGTTTTTCAATTTTGAAACTATTGAACCATTTTGAGGTCTGATTTCATGAAGGAAACCATATGGATCAGCTTTCTCATAAATATGACCTTGTTGTGTTCTTATTTCGTATTTATATGTATCGCCCTCTTGCATTGTTGGCATGAATAGTTCCCAAATTCCCCCTAATCTTTTTTGCATTGGATGATGTCTTCCATCCCAAGAATTTGTATCTCCAATTATCGAGATTGATTTTGCATTTGGAGCCCAAATGCAAAACATGACCCCTTTTTGATCCTTTTCTTCAATGAGATGTGCGCCCATTTTTTCCCAAATATGATGATGATTACCTTCTGCAAAA
>JFMF01000144.1 GCA_000635535.1 Prochlorococcus sp. scB243_496M6
GATGATTACCTTCTGCAAAAAGATGTCTATCAACTTCTCCCATCCACTCGTCTCTGTATGACCAAGGGTCATGTTGTGTATGTGTGATCCCACCTCGTGAAATATTTATTTCGTAATTGTAATTAGGATTTTCAGGCAGAATAGCTTCAAAAAGCCATTTATGGTTTATGTTTTCCGCCTTATAGGTATTGTTTTTAAAATTTATTTTAACTTCGTCGGCTTCAGGCATCCAAACCCTAATTACCCATTGTTCTTCATAAAAATGAGGACCTAATATTTTTAATGGATTATCATTGCAACAATTTTCTAGGTTGATAGCTTCTGATTTAATCCAGTCTGCTTGAATTGTCTCGATCATGACTGGTAGATATTAACGATTAATAATATCAAATGATTAACCAAAAAAATAATTATTTATAAAAAAAGGGGTCATTTTCATAAATGTTTTATCAAGGCTAAAACTTAGAGTAATAACTCTATGATTTGCTGAAGGAGATCCAACATTTCCCTCCCCAAATCCAGGATTAACTCCGATAGCGGGATAAGCTGCTGCAGATATAGATAAGCGAAGCTTGCTATCTTTAATCAAACAAATATTTGTTGGTTGCATTGTGATTTGATAAATGCATTCTTCACTTATTTTGGAGTTTTTAACCCTTAAGAATCCGGTTGAAAATTGATTCACCTTTTCATTATCTTCTTCAACTAGAGATAAAGCAAGGCAGATATCGAAATTGGGCTGATCACTTTTTACTTGGATTTCTAATGTTGGAACTCCTCTTAAATATTGATCTTCTTCAAAAGAATTGGTTTGAAAAACACCTACATCCAGGCGTTTGTCAATAATACTTCTATTAAACTTTCCTGGATTTGGACCTAAATGACCACCGTCAGATGGAGTAGGTCTCCATGGGTCATTAACAATTGTGAACCATCCTGACCCTTTTGAATTTATGGTCAGGCTTCCATCTTCAACCTCTATATTTGCTGTGCCATTGCTTTTGAGCCCAAAAATAAATTCAGGGTGAAATTTATTATCAAATTCTTCCCATTTATTTAATGAAATATTCCATATTTTTTTCTCGTCTTTAAAGTTCTTAGAATTAAATTCTTCATCTGATTTTAAATGTTTATCAAAAAATTTTAATAAAGATTCTTGTGATCCCTCCCACCAATTTAGATGTGTCGCATTTCCAATTATAATCTCTGGGCTTCCACCAGCTTCTTTAGATTTTTTATAAAGATCTAAGGCACCTTTTAAATGTGGATCCCAAAGTCCTCCAATAATTAACATAGGTTGTTTAATCCATGTTGAAATTGGTTTAAATTCTTCAAATGGGCTAGCATCATTTAAATTTTTAAGCCATTCCAAAACAAAGCTATTAGGATCATATTTTTTTAAAGTATCAATTCCTTCACTTAAATAACTTTTATTTTCTAAGGCTAATCTTATCTTTTGCCACTCAAGTAATTTATTTTCTCTTTTCAATTTTAGTGCTGCGATTTGAAGTCCCCATGCGATATTGTTATGCCACCAATATGCTCCTCCATCTGAGCACCAATGATCCTTAATATTTATCCCAGTCATTGCTGGAGATAAACAATCGGGTGGCTTTGAATTTAATTCACCAGTTAGTTGGGTAAATCCTTGATATGAAAAACCATATAAGCCAAGTTTTCCATTACATTCTTTTAGAGACCTTACCCATTCATGTGTTTCTGAAGTATCGCTAGCTTCTTGAGAAAAACCATTAAAAACTCCTTCAGAAGAACCCATACCTCTAACATCTTGAATTATTACCATGTACCCCCTGGTAGCCCACCATTCTGGGTGAGAATAGGTAATGGTTGAAGCTATTTCCCTTCCATAAGGTTGTCTCATTAATAATGCCGGCCATGGCCCATCACTATTAGGTAACCAAATTCTTGATACAAGTCTTACTCCATCTCTAAGTACTAGAGACTTGTCATACCATCTTGAACCAGACATTTAAGCTTTAGATAATATCTGGACAGTGCAGGCCGATAACGTAGATAGAAAAGATCTCTGCGTTAACGGGAGTTAACTTTTTTTGTTGGATACATACTCTATAGCTTTATCTGAACTTGCTGAAATTCCTTTTGAATTGAAATCTCTAAACTTGTTACATAAATTCTTGGCTTCGTTTGGATTCTTTTTTACACTTTCTAATAAGTTAGATTGACTAAAAACAGGGTATAAAGAATTTGAAAACAAAAATAATAAAAATAAAAAAGGTTTCATTATTTCTAACTTTTTTTAAATTCTACATTAAAAAATTTTTTTAACCAAGATTTCAAATTGATTTTTATATTTGACTAGCTTTTTTAATCCATTCTTTCAGGAGAGTAAAAGTTGTATCTGTCTTAGTTTTTACTCTAAGAGCTCTTTCTAATCTACCAATTTTGCGTTCTAATTCGTAAGGAGTTGATAGTGATAATGATTTTATAGAAGATATACCGCAATGTAAAAGTAGATATGCTTGGGGTGGAGAAATTCCAATTTCTTTTTTGAAAATAGCTATAACTCTAATTTTCTTGAGATTATTCAGTGTACATAGTGAAGATTTTCTTTGAATCGCATTTATATCTAGGTCTGAAAGATTACTTAATTTTTCAAAGTCAGTTAGATTATTTTGAATAAAGAAAGATTTCTCATGTCTAAAATTATTTGGTAAAAAATCTAAAAAAGTATTACTTTCCATTTTTTAAAAGACTAATTCATTTTGACATTTTTCTGAACTTCTCCTATAACCACTGGTTTACTTACACCATCTGAAATTTTTTCAAGTTTTCGTATCTTGATTTTTACATTCGCACCAGATCTGCTACCTTTCCTTAAGTTTTCCGATAATTGTTCTAAAGTTGGCTCGATAGATTCCTCTGGAAAGTCATCATCTGCTTTAGCAATAATCAAATCGAAACCATTGTCATAAACAATTGGAACATATTTTGCACCTTCGATTACAACCTTTTCGGAGTAACTTTGTATAAATGCCCAACTACTCAAAGAAAGCAATAATGAAAAAATGGTTGCTCCAATTATT
>JFMF01000145.1 GCA_000635535.1 Prochlorococcus sp. scB243_496M6
CTTAAATAACTTTTATTTTGTAAGCCTACTCTATTTTTGGGCTCTAACTTGAAAAAAATTAGATCTCTAAATTTAAATACTAAGATTCTTTTGTTAGGAATGCTTTTACCTTTAGGTTTTTTAGGCACTTTTTTATTAAATAATTTTTTAAGAGAAACTTATAGTTCTAGGAAATTAGAACTAGAAAAAAGTATTGAGAATCTTTTAGATAAAAATGTTGATTTAGGTAATTATGTCGGGATTAGATTTCTAGGTATTTCTTTGGGTAATTCAAAAATTAATGATGCAAAAAGCTAGTCAA
>JFMF01000146.1 GCA_000635535.1 Prochlorococcus sp. scB243_496M6
GATGAAAAAGATTGGCCAGAACTCTATTGGAATAATGAAAAGAATATTGAAATAATTTCAAATGAAACAATTTTGAATTCAGTTCTTTTGGGAGAAACTTTGCCTAATTATTTGGATAATTTGAGTTTTAATAATCTTAAATTAAAACTTGGTCCAGATTTTAAACTTCAATATTCAGAATTAATTCAAGCTTATTTAGACACCAAATTAGACCTTAATATAAACGGAAAGGTAGGTAAAGATTTAAATGCTAGAGGTCTAATTT
>JFMF01000147.1 GCA_000635535.1 Prochlorococcus sp. scB243_496M6
CTGCAAATTTAATAAATAGAGCATTTATTTCTCAACTTAATAATGCTGATGCATTTAGTGAAAGATTTCAGTTATCTCTATATCCAGCGTTAATAGAAAATAATGATTCATTAAATAGTATCTTTTCTAATGAAAATTTAGATATAGAGAATGATGGTCAATCATCTTCTAATGAAGAACTTTCTTCTCAAGCTTGGGTGGCGGAAATAGGCCTTGATATTACTGATGCGATAAATTTTGCCTTTCAAACGGTTCCAGGTCGAGATG
>JFMF01000148.1 GCA_000635535.1 Prochlorococcus sp. scB243_496M6
TATTAAATTAACTAAAAAATATCATGACCAACATCTTTGATGTTCCTCAACCAGGTAATGATCTTCTAGAAAAAGCTGAGAAAGTTCGTTTGGCATCAATAAAAATAAGTCAGACTGAAAATAAAATTCGAATTAAAGCCTTAAATTTTATGGCTGATTATCTAGAAAAAAATTCTGAAGAAATATTAGAGGCTAATAATGCTGATTATTCAATTGCAGAAAAAAAAGGTATTTCTAAGGCTTTACTTTCTAGATTAAAGTTATCAAAATCAAAATTAAATTTAGGAATTGAAGGAGTAAGAAAAGTTGGAGACTTGGCTGATCCTGTAAACCAAGTTCAAATAAAAAGAGAGCTTTCAAATGGATTGATCTTAGAAAGAAAAACTGTACCAATTGGAGTTTTGGGGGTTATTTTTGAATCAAGGCCAGATGCCGTGATGCAGATTAGTTCTTTAGCAATAAGATCAGGTAATGGAGTAATGCTAAAAGGTGGTAGTGAAGCTAATTTAACGAATACTTCAATAGTGAAAGCATTGCAAGAGGGTTTAAATGAATCAGGTCTTGATAAAAATGCAATATGTTTACTAACAAGCAGAAAAGATAGCATGGCGATGTTAAATCTTGATAAATATATTAATTTAATAATTCCAAGTGGAAGTAATGAATTAGTTAA
>JFMF01000149.1 GCA_000635535.1 Prochlorococcus sp. scB243_496M6
CACTTGTTTATAGATACTGAGGCAAATCTAGAGATGGCTTTATCAGTAGCTTTGGACAGCAAAATTCAATATGCCGCAGCATGTAATGCTATCGAAACTTTATTAGTTCATAAAAACATCGCATCAGCTTTTTTAGAAAAGGCAATCCCTCTGTTTAATTCTAATGATGTTAAATTAATCGGAGATAAGAGATCAGTTGAATTAGGGTTAAAGTATGAGGCTAGCCCAGAAGATTGGAAAACTGAATATTTGGATTTAATTCTATCAATAAAAATTGTTGATGATCTTGAGGAAGCAATCACACATATTCAAAAATATAGTTCAAAACATACAGATGGAATAATTACTGAAAATTCAAGTACTGCCAATAAATTTATGAATGTAGTTGATAGTGCAGGTGTTTTTCATAATTGCTCAACTAGGTTTGCAGATGGTTTTAGATATGGATTCGGTGCTGAAGTTGGGATATCCACTCAAACTCTTCCACCAAGGGGACCTGTTGGTCTAGAAGGTTTGGTAACTTATAAATATTTCCTAAAAGGTGATGGGAATATAGTTGATGATTTTTCATCAGGAAAGGCTACATATACACATAAAGATCTTTAAAACTTTTAAAGATGGAAACTTTTTTAAAAATTGAGAATATTAAGCTTTGGGCTAGGGTCGGTGTTCTTGATGAAGAAAGGGAATTAGGACAACTATTTATTTTAGATATTTTTTTGTGGACTGATTTTGAAAAATGTACAGTAAATGATGATATTAAAAAAACAATTGACTATTCAAAATTAGTTCAAATTTTAAAAGATCAATCAAAGAAAATATATTGTTTCACAATCGAAAAATATTCAAATGCAATTATTGAAATAATTGATCAGGAATTTAAGCTTTCTAAAGTTAAAATTATTTTGACAAAATGTAATCCTCCAATCACGGGTTTCGATGGGAAGGTATCAATAGTAAGAATTCTTAAAAAATAATTAAAGTATTGGAAAAAAGAAATCCCATTATATTGATTCATGGTCTTTGGAATTCTTCAAGTATTTTTTCTTCTATTACCTCAAAACTTGATGATATTGGCATTGAATATTTTGCCCCAACTCTTTATCATTCTTTTGGAATGACTTCAATTCTGGATTTGACTAAAAAATTAAACGAATTAATTTTAGAGAAATATGGTTTAGAAAAAGAAATAGATATTTTGGGATTTTCTATGGGAGGAATAATTGGTAGATGTTGGCTTCAAAAATTTAATGGGTATAAAAGAACAAGAAGATTTATATCTATAGGTTCCCCTCATAAAGGAACTTTAATGGCTCAATTAATACCTAAATACCCCTTTAGAGGAATATCAGAAATGAAAATAAATAGTAAGTTTTTAAGAGAACTTGCAAAAAATGATTTTTTTCTTGATGATATTGAGTGTATTAATTTCTTTACTTATTGGGATATGATGGTTATCCCTGGCTGGTGGACAAATTTAAATTTTGGAAAAAAAATATCAGTAAAAGTATATAAACATAGAAACCTTGTAAGAAATAAATCTGTAGTTCACAAAATACTCGATGAAATTATAATGTAGCTCCAGATAAACCTAAGTGTCTTATTAAGGAATCAGTTTGTGGCTCTCTTCCCCTAAATAGTTTAAATATGTCTAATGGAGGTAAGCTTCCTCCTAAGCTGAGTATTGTATCTTTGAATTTCTTTCCTATTAACTTTAAATCTTCAGAGTTTTCTAAATCAGCTTCTTCAAACATTGAAAAAGCATCAGCACTTAGAACTTCAGCCCATTTATATGAGTAATATCCTGCAGAATATCCGCCTGCAAATATATGACTAAAACAACAAAGAAAGTGATCTTCTTGAATTGGTTCAATAACAGTAGTTTGTTTTGCAATTTCTCTTCTTATTTCGTCTGCTGTTTTACCTTCGTTTTTATCAATACGACTGTGCAATCTGAGGTCTGTGATTGCAAAATGTAGTTGTCTAAGAGTAGCCATGCCACAATTAAAAGTTCTATTCTTTAGGAGCTTCTCAAAATTCTCATCGGATAATTTTTCTCCTGTTTTATAGTGCTTAGCAATATTCATAAGTGTATTTTTATGAAAACACCAGTTTTCCATAAATTGACTGGGAAGTTCGACTGCATCCCATTCAACGTTGTTAATGCCAGCCGCTTGAGGCAGATTTACAGTAGTAAGCATGTGTTGAAGACCATGACCAAATTCATGGAAAAGAGTCTGAACTTCTTCAAAACTCATCAAACTAGGTTTATCTTTTGATGGTGGAGTCTGATTACAAACGAGATAAGCAACAGGGAGGGTCTTTTTACCAACATTATTTTTATTCAAACATTCATCCATCCAAGCACCTCCTCTTTTTGATTCAGGCCTCGAATATGGATCTAGGTAAAATGACGCAATTTTTTTATCTTCTTTGTTGAGTATATTAAAAAATAAAACGTCATCATTCCAAAGAGGTGCCTCATCAGTTGCCTCGACTACTTTAATTTCAAAAAGCTTTTCACTTAATTTAAATAAACCTTTCAAAACATCATTTAATGGGAACCAAGGTCTCAAAGACTCTTGATCCAAATTAAGCTTTTCCTTTCTAAGAAGTTCGGACCAAAAACTAATATCCCATGACTCGATATTTTGTGATTTTGAAAACCCATTAGCTTTAGCAAACTTATCGAGGGTTTCTAATTCAATTTTTGCGGTTTTGAATGCTGGCTCTCTCAATTCTTCTAAAAGTTTTTCAACATTTTTAATTTCTTTCGCCATTTTCGTTGACAAACTTAGTTCTGCCCAACTTTTATAACCGAGAAGATTAGCCTGTTTAGTTCTAAGAGATAATATCTCTTCAATGATTTGAGAATTATTTTTTTCACCTCGAGATGCCCTACCAACGAATGCTTTATATAGTTTCTCCCTTAGGTTACGGTCGGTGGCATATGTCATAAATGAAGTATAAGTTGGAATATCTAGACTTAATTTCCAAGGCCCATTTTTGATATCGATTTCTTCATCTTTTTTTAAGTGGTTATGTGCAGAAATTGCCATTAATTCAAGTACTCGTACAGGAAGACCATCGACTTCAGATTTTTTATTTAATATTAAAAACCATTTATTAGTTGCATCAAGAACATTATTGCTGAAGTCTGTTGATAGCTTTCCAAGCTTTTCTGAAATGTTGTTGAATTCTTCTTGATCATTCTTTTGTAGTGAAATTCCTCTATGTTGCATCTCAAGAATTTCTTTATCCAAAATTCTGTTTTTAATTTGATCAAAGTTATTTGTCTCTTTAAGTTTGACTAAAGAATTGTAAATTATTTTACTTTGCCCAAATTTATTACTCAAGCTAATAATCTCTGGAAGAAATTTTGAATAAATGTCTCTTAGACTTTCAGAATTATTTACTGCATTTAAGTGGCTTATTACTCCCCAACTCCATCTAAGAATTTCATTGACTTCATTTAAGGGATTTATTACAACATCCCAATTTAAATCATTGTGCATCAAATAGTT
>JFMF01000150.1 GCA_000635535.1 Prochlorococcus sp. scB243_496M6
TAATTCTCCATATTTAAAAATTGAGGTATCTATTTATTTAAGTAATCTAATTAACTAGAGTTGGTATTAATCCAATTAATTTAGCTAGAGTCAGCTGCTGACTGAGAGCATTCGTTGAAGATTCGTATAAATTTATCGCAATTTTTGGCCAAAAACCTATCACTAAAGTAGGCAACAATAAGCTGAACCCAATCGTCAAT
>JFMF01000151.1 GCA_000635535.1 Prochlorococcus sp. scB243_496M6
TGAACCCAATCGTCAATTCTCGACCATTCATCTCTTTAACTGTAGCTAATGCTGGAATTCTAGGGCCAAAGAATACTCTTCTACACATTGATAGTAGATATATTGGTGTTAGTACTAAACCTATAGCTGCTATAAGAATAGTAATCGATCTAAAGATAGAGCTGAACCCCTCTTGACTAGTAATTCCTAAAAATACAGTTATTTCACTTATACATCCGCTCATCCCAGGTAGTGCTAGAGAGGCCAAAGAACTTGCCAAGAAAAAAGCAAAAGTTATCGGAAGTACCTTTGCTAAACCACCCATATTTGGTATCGAAAGAGTATTTGTTCTTTCATAGAATGAGCCCGTAACAAAAAACATAGCTGCAGCTATAAGTCCGTGACTTATCATTTGGAGCATTGCCCCGCTTATTCCTAAAGCATCTACCGCTCCAATGCCTAATAGAACAAAACCCATATGGCTCACAGAACTACATGCAATTCTCCTTTTGACATTATCTTGAGCAAATGCATTAAGAGCTCCATAAATTATATTAATGATTCCAAGAATAATTAGAGCAGGTGCAATTTGAAGATGCACTTCAGGTAATATTTGAACATTGAATCTTAAGAGGGCATAACCTCCCATTTTTAGAAGTATTCCTGCGAGTAACATTGAAACTGGAGCATTAGCCTCTCCATGAGCATCGGGCAACCAAGTATGTAATGGAAATATAGGAAGTTTTACTCCAAAACCAATTAAAAATCCTAAATAAGATAATAAAGCTAGGCTGCCCGTCACATGTTTATTAGTTAAATCAGTAATATTTAAGGTAAAGGTGTCACCACTCAAGGCAAGTGCTAACCCACTTATGAGAATTAATAAAGACGCTAAGGCTGTATAAAGAATGAATTTAGTGGCAGCATATAATTTCTTTTTCCCTCCC
>JFMF01000152.1 GCA_000635535.1 Prochlorococcus sp. scB243_496M6
AATTTTCCAACTAGCCGCAGCTGATAAAAACGTAATTAAACCACTTAATGCTATTAAAGGAGCAGATAACCCATCAACTCCAAGAGACCACTCTAGGCCTATTGATGGTAACCAAGAAGCTCTTTCTATCAATTGTAAAGAGCTATCTGAAGTATTGAATTTTTGAAAAAGGACTCCAATTATTAGCAAAAAATCTATAAATAAA
>JFMF01000153.1 GCA_000635535.1 Prochlorococcus sp. scB243_496M6
ATAAAATCATCTTGAGCAATATTGCTAATCATATCCGCCAAAACAGTGAAACTTGCCAGTATTACTTCTTTTGAACTCAAGAAAGGCATTATTAATGCCCCAATTAAAGGCAGTAAAACAATAGATGATAGCCAAGGAAAAGATTCTAAATTCATTTATAGAATGAATAATTTTTTTATTCTAGTTGAAGTTGTACTAGCTTGAGACTATAACATTAAAAATGCCTAAGTAAAACTACTTACCA
>JFMF01000154.1 GCA_000635535.1 Prochlorococcus sp. scB243_496M6
GCTACCAGTTGTTTGAACGTTTAAGAACGGCGCTCTGCTAGCTACACCTGACTTCTCCCATGCTTTCACCATAGCTTGACTGACGTTTTTACCATTTTCTTTTTTACACAAAGCTAAGATACTCGGCCCAGCCCCACTAATTGCGCATCCTAGAGCACCTGCATTAAGTGCGGCATCTTTAACTTCTAATCCTCCCTTAATAAGTTTCCATCTGTAGGGTTCATGTAGTTTATCAAACATTCCCTCTTTTATAAGTTCCGCATTTCCTGCTTTTAAGCCGTTAAGTAACAAAGTAAGTGCCCCCATATTTGTCACTGCATCTGATATGGGAACATTCTTGGGCATAACCTTTCTTGCTTCACTTGTACTTAGACGAATTGCAGGTATTGCTACAACAGCTTTAATTGAATCGTGCCAATCACATCTAATGATTCTCCATCTCTGGGAAGAAGACCTGGCTGTCAAACAAAGCCCACCAAGAAGAGAGGGAACTACATTATCAGGATGACCTTCTATATCAATGGCAAGTTCAAGGAGTTTTTCCTTGGGCAATGGAGAGTTCATTATTGCATTTGCTCCTATTAGTCCGGCAACTATGGCTGTAGCACTACTTCCAAGCCCTCGCGCAGGCGGCACTGCCAACTTAACTCTTGCTTCAAGTGCAAAAGGATCAATATTTGCGCTCTCCCATACTTTCTGAGCTGCTCTAAAAACTAAGTTTTCAGGTCCTCCTCTTAAATGATTACCATCTGTACTTTCCATTATTAAATCAAATCTATCTCCACCACCTTCAATTCTTGTAAAAATAAACTCATTATATAAATCTAATGCTGCTCCAAGACAATCAAACCCAGGCCCTAAATTTGCAGTTGTGGAAGGCACTGTTACTATTAATTTTTTACCTACTTCAGGAATAGACATTTTTTGGTTTTAAGTTTTTAAAAGCATTTTTGCTCTGCAGGCTGCGCTAAAAAGTCCAAACTCTTCATCTAAAATTACTTCAATAGGTATTGTTTTAAGAATATCTTTTAATCTTCCTTTGTCGAAAAATTGTTTTAAAAATAAATCTGATTTAAAGTTTTTGATATGTTTTGATGCGGTTCCTCCAGAAATCCATAACCCGCCAAAGCACAATTCTTGAAGAGCAACATCTCCCAATAAAGAGGCATAAGCGCCTATCCAG
>JFMF01000155.1 GCA_000635535.1 Prochlorococcus sp. scB243_496M6
ATTTTTTTAAATATTTTTGTAGAGGATGGTTTTGGGCATCAGGTTTGCTTAATCTCCATTCGGCAATTCTTGACAAACCAGTGCCGCTAATGATTCTTTCACAGGATATCCTTTCAACTTTTAGGTAATTTTTAAGCCAAGTTTTTAATTCCCATTCTAAATTTGACTTTGGGGAGTACTCAACATGACCACCTTCACTAACTAAAACTTTTACCTTTTTCCCCGATATTATTCCTCTTGCGATGCCCAAACCTGTCCCCGCTCCAATAATGGCATGCAAATCATTATTAGCACCCTCAGAATGGGACCCATTTTGAATAGTAGAATATTGATTTTTTTTTAAAAAAGGTATTCCATAAATTTGTACAGCGAAATCATTTATTAGCTCGCAGTTTTTAAAATTAAATTTGTTCTTTAAAGCATCTCCAGAAATATTCCATGACAAGTTAATGATTTTTGCGTTGTTGTTAGATAAAGGACCAGCCACGGCAAAACATGCAGAAGAAGGATAGTTAATATTTTTGCATTCTTTTCTGAGAAAATCTTCTAGGATTAGCTCAAAAGAACCCCAATCAGAAGATATATATTTCTTTTTGAATAACAATTGAGGCGAATCATCATTCATTACTCTTTTGAATATTCCCAATAAAACCTTGGTACCGCCTAAATCACAAGCTAAAAAATTCATCTATTCGAAATTATTCTGTTCTACCTTTTTTTTCTATTAATTCATCCATTAATTTGTATAGATTAGGTAGGTCGAAAATTCCTAAATTTGTTCCATCCAAAGCTCTTAAAGCGACTGAATCAATTTCTTCTTCTTTATCTCCAATAACTGCAATTAAAGGAACTCTCCCGAGAGTTGCTTCTCTTATTTTATATCCTAT
>JFMF01000156.1 GCA_000635535.1 Prochlorococcus sp. scB243_496M6
CTTCTCTTATTTTATATCCTATTTTTTCATCCCTAACATCAACTTTTGCTCGGTAACCATTATTATTTATTAATTCATTAAACTTTAAACACTTTTCAATATTTCTATCAGTAATGCTCAAAAAAATTATTTGATAAGGCGCAAGCCAAATTGGGAATTTTGCCTCATATTGTTCAATTAAGATTCCTATAAATCTTTCAAAGGATCCTAAAATTGCTCTATGCAGCATAACTGGATTTCTTTTTTCATTATCAATATCCACATAAGTTGCATCTAATCTAATAGGCATTGAGAAATCAACCTGAATAGTTCCGCATTGCCAAACTCTATTAAGACAATCTTTTAATGAGAATTCTATTTTTGGACCGTAAAAAGCCCCCTTTCCTGGTTGTAGTTCCCATTTTAGATTCTTATTATCTAGAGCTTTGGTAAGAGCCTCTTCTGATTTATCCCAAATCTCTTCACTACCTACCCTTTTTTCAGGACGAGTTGATAATTTGATAATGATTTCATCAAAACCAAATGTTTTATAAACCTCGAAAACAAGATCTATAAAAATAGATACCTCTTCTTGAATTTGCTCTTCTGTGCAAAATATGTGCGAATCATCTTGAGTAAAGTTTCTTACTCTCATTAAGCCGTGCAGTGCACCAGAGGGCTCATTTCTGTGACAAGAACCAAATTCAGCAAGACGAATAGGTAAATCCTTATAACTTTTTAAACCTTGATTAAATACT
>JFMF01000157.1 GCA_000635535.1 Prochlorococcus sp. scB243_496M6
TTAGCAGAGATATTGTATCTTTGAGTTCTTTTTCTTTAGCCCATGCAGTTCCATATATTCTCTGTAATGATTCATTCTCACTATTACCTCTCCAGTATGATCCTGATAATTTAAGTAACTTAAAGTGTCTAAGATGTCTAGTGTTAGGAACGTGAGGCCCTCTACACATGTCGATATATTCTTCGTGTTTGTATAAATTGATGAGACCTTCTTCAGGAATCTCTTCCATTATTCGTAATTTGAAAGTTTCATCTCTCTCTTTAAAAGTTTTAATTGCTTCTTCTTTAGAAACTTGTAAAATTTCAACGTCATAGTTTGTTTTTATTAATTTGTTAATTCTATTTTCGATTTTTGTTAAATCTTCAGGGGTAAATCTGTATTCAGAAAAAATATCATAATAAAAACCATCTTCAATTACAGGCCCAATCGCCATTTTAATATCAGAGTAAATTTGTTTAACTGCATGACCAATAAGGTGAGCAAAGGAGTGTCTTATTATGTCAATTCCTTCTTTATCTTTTGATGTGATGATTACAACTTTGGAATCTCTATTTATAGGAATAGTTGCATCAAGGAGAACATCATTTACTTTTCCAGCAATTGTTGCTTTAGCTAATCCAGAGCCTATACTCTGGGCAATTTCTAAGATAGTTACAGATTTTTCAAAAACCTTTTTTGAACCATCGGGCAAGGTAATTATTGGCATAATTTATTTCTCCATTTCAAAGAATCCTAATTTTGATTTAACTCTTTTTAAAGTCTGATTTGCTAAATCTTCAGCTTTTTCTTTACCTTCATCAAGAATTTTATTTAGTTGATAGGGATCATTAATTAATAATTTATATTTTTTCTGAATAGGTTCTAGTGATTCAATAAGTTGTTCAGTAATTAATTTTTTAAATGTCCCCCATCCAGTGTCTGAGAATTCATTTTCACATTGAGAAATTTCTTTGCCAG
>JFMF01000158.1 GCA_000635535.1 Prochlorococcus sp. scB243_496M6
CATCTTTTTAGAACCATCAATTAAACTCATTATTTTTGACCCATTCTTCATGATGATTGGTTGAGGGATTTTTAAAATATTTTTATCCTTACTAAATCTGGCATTAATTCTTTGTTGTGCAATATCTCTTGCAAGTTCAAGATGTTGTTTTTGATCCTCACCTACTGGTACGAAGTCAGCGTCATAAAGGAGGATGTCTACAGCCATAAGTATTGGATAGTCAAATAATCCAATGGAGACATTATTCCCCTGTTGTATGGATTTCTCTTTGAATTGAATCATTCTTTCCATCCAATTTATTGGGGTCATGCAATTTAATATCCAACAAAGTTCTGAATGTGCTGAAATCTGACTTTGGACAAAAATTGAGCATATATCGGGATCTATCCCACAAGCGACGTACAAAGCCGCAGTAGAGATA
>JFMF01000159.1 GCA_000635535.1 Prochlorococcus sp. scB243_496M6
GTGCTGTTTTTGTCTTTTCTTCATAAGAATTCTGTGATTGTCTACTCGGAGAAGAGTTTTTATTATTTTTTGCATATTCTTTGATTGAGTCAATCAATTTTTCGTCTTTGATCATTTCGCTAAGTGTTCTAACAGAGAAACCCAGAACCGCAACAGTAGATCTTAATTGAAAGGTATCTTGTATTGATTTAACAGCTTTCATTTCGTTAT
>JFMF01000160.1 GCA_000635535.1 Prochlorococcus sp. scB243_496M6
ACAGGGGAATGGTTTGTCAGTGACTTAATTCATTTTGCAGGAGGCTCAATAGGATTTTTTGCGTTGTGTTTGGGGGGATATTTTTACTTGAAGAATGAAAAGCCTAAATTTAATGAGCCAAATAATTTAGATGGTTGGATAAATCTATGTAATGAAGATTTAAATTTTTTTGAAGAACTTGAAGCAACAAATGAATTAGAAAAACAGAATTCAAAAAGACAAAAAGAACTTGAAT
>JFMF01000161.1 GCA_000635535.1 Prochlorococcus sp. scB243_496M6
GCCAAAATACAATTCCTCTCAAGTTATTCCAGAAGAAGCTCTTAAGAGTGATGCAATCTTGTATTTTATAAACTTGCCTTTGTCGGCAAATGATTTTTTGTGGCTCGAAAAGTTTCCTAAAAATATGCCAATCTGGTTGGTGGCTTTAACTTTCAACCAAATAGAAGCCAAAAATCAGATAGAAGATCTAAAGTCTCAAATTTCAAGTGACTTCATAAACAAAATTATTACTTTTGATGTGAATAAGAATGAAATAACAAATATACCTTTTTCTTTAAGGAAGTTTTTCATAAATTCATCTAAAAATATTGAAAATACAAAAAAAAGGCTATTGAAAGAACTTCATGCTGCCTGGCAATCTGAAATTGAAGGTATAAGAAGAATGCAGTTAAAAGATATACAAAGAAAAAATCAAATTCTTGTCGCAACAACTGTTTTCTTATCTCCTATCCCATCAATTGATGTTATGGCAATGACAGTATTAAATTCTTTAATGATTAAAGAAATTAAGTCTATATGGGGATGTAATTGGTCTCCTGAAATTTTAGATAAAGTATCCAA
>JFMF01000162.1 GCA_000635535.1 Prochlorococcus sp. scB243_496M6
CAGGCTGTCAGTGCTGCTTATTTAACAAGAGTAGTATCGAGTTCTTTGGCTGATTTTATGGCAATAACAAAAGGGGTAGAAGAACCTGATTTGGATTTTATAAAGAAAAATTCTGAGAAAATTGTTGAAAAAGCTTTTGAAAAAGAAAAAATAAATTGGAAAGGATTTATCTCTGATCTTAGAAAACCACTTATGAAACTATCTTTTAATTCATAATCTTGGGTTGAATGTTAAATATGAAAAAAAATATTTTTTTTTTAAGTTTGATACTTCTGCTTTCTATTGCTTCAGGCTCATGTAAGAGAATATCAAATAAAAATGAAACTAAAGAAGTAATACTGGCAAGTTTCACTGTTTTGGCGGATATGATTAGCAATATTGCTAAAGATGATTTTATTGTTAGATCAATAACTAAACCTGGTGTTGAAGTTCATGGCTACCAACCAACTCCAAGCGATCTGGTAAATGCCTCTAATGCTTTTGTTTTTATTGATAATGGATTTGGATTTGAATTATGGGCTGAAAAATTTGTTTCTAATTTAAAAGTTAAAAGAATTACTGTCGCGGAAGATTTGGATCCTATTTTTATCAGTGAAGATTTTTACAAAGGGAAACCCAATCCTCATGCCTGGATTTCTCCAAAAAGAGGGATCCAATACGTAGATATTCTCGTGGATTCTTTGTCAGAATTGAGGCCATCCAAAAGGACATTATTTGAAGAAAATGGAAGAATTTATAAAGATAAGCTATCTAAAATAGATAAAGAATTCTCACTTTTTATTAATAACTTAAATAAAGACAGGAAGTATCTAGTAAGTTGTGAAGGTGCTTTTTCGTATCTAACAAATGATTATGGATTAGAGGAAGTTTATTTGTGGCCAGTTAATGCTGAGAGTCAAATTACTCCTAAAAGAATGGCAAGAACAATCTCACTAGTTAAAGAAAAAAATGTTCCATCTGTATTTTGCGAAAGTACTGTAAGTAACGAATCTCAAATGGTTGTTGCAAACGAAACTGGGGCTAATTTTGGAGGAAATCTTTTTGTTGATTCATTATCTGATGATAGTGGGCCTGCTAGTTCATACATAACAATGCTCGAGCATAATTTGGATTTGATTAAAAAAGGACTTTTTTGAATTATGGAAACAATCAATTATCAAAACTTTAGGATTGAGGCAGAGAATATTTGCGTAGATTACAACGGTAAGGTGGCTTTGTATGATGCTAATTTAAGATTGCAACCTGGCCAGATTTGTGGGTTAGTAGGGATGAACGGGGCTGGTAAAACAACTTTCTTTAATGCTTTAACTGGCTTTGTAAATATTTCAAAGGGAAAAATTAGGATAAATGGAGAGTCTGTAAGATCTGCTCAAAAAGATCAGACAATTGCTTATGTTCCTCAAAATGAGGGTATTGATAGTCAATTTCCAATAAGTGTTTGGGATGTAGTGATGATGGGAAGATATGGTTCGATGAATATTTTTAGGTGTCCTAGAGGGTCTGATGTTCAGGCGGTTAAAGATGCTATTGAAAGAGTTGATCTTACTGATCATTTATCTACACCTATTGGAAACTTATCTGGAGGTCAGAGAAAACGAACTTTTTTAGCTAGAGCAATTGCGCAAAGAGCATCAATACTTCTTCTTGATGAGCCTTTTTCAGGTGTTGATATAAGAACTGAAAAACTTATCTCAGAATTATTTATTCAATTTAAAAATGAGGGGAAAACCATATTATTATCAACGCACGATATGATTCATGTCCGTGAATTTTGTGATTTGGTTCTTTTAATAAATAAAACTGTTGTAGCTTATGGTGAAACCTCTGAAGTGTTTACCCCTGAAAATATTACAACCACTTTTGGAGGGATCTCACCTGATTTCTTGTTCGGACCTGAATCCTAAATTTTAATTTATATGGAGCTCTGTTATCTTTTAACTTTAGATTCATTTATTACAGATCCTTTAACTCATGACTTTATGAGAAAAGCACTTCTTATGAGTTCATTAGTTGCAGCTGTTTGTGGTTTTCTATCAAGTTATTTGACTCTTAAAGGATGGGCTTTAATGGGAGATGCAGTGTCACATTCGGTAATGCCTGGTGTTGTGGTTGCTTATGCATTAGGTCTTCCTTTCTCCTTAGGGGCATTTATTTTCGGAGTTGGTTCTGTAGCCTTGATAGGATTTATTAAGCAGAAATCTAGAGTTAAGGAAGATACTGTTATTGGATTGGTATTTACTGGATTTTTCGCTCTTGGAATAGTATTGGTTTCTAAGATTAAAAGTAATATTGATCTGCACTCTATTCTTTTTGGTAGTCCATTAGGAATATCACTTTCAGATGTAAAACAAACAATATTCATTTCTTTATTGGTAGTAATCCTTTTATCAATTTTCAGAAAAGATTTAATGCTTTATTGTTTTGATCCTAGGCATGCAAAAACAGTTGGGATTAATGTATTTTTTCTTCATTATTTACTCCTCACATGCTTATCTTTGGCAGCTGTTGTGGGGTTGCAGTCTGTTGGAATTATTTTGGTAGTTGCAATGTTAATTACACCAGGGGCTACAGCATATTTACTTACGGATAAGTTTGATAATATGACAGTAATTTCAGTATTAAGTGCAATCATCTCAAGCCTTATAGGAATCTATGTTAGTTTTTGGTTTGATCTTGAAACAGGTGGATCAATTGTCTTGGCACAAACTTTTATATTTTTATTTGCTTTTTTATTCGCTCCAAGATACGGAATATTTAAGTTAAAGAAATTATTTGCTGGGTATAAATGATTGTGGTGGATAAAACTTTTAATAAAAAGTGGAATTGGTGGCCATTATTCCCCTTATATCCTTATGGGAAAAAGAATACAATTTTAAAAGAATTAATTCCTGATCAAATATGGTCCTTGGAACAAATACAGGGACTTTATTATGTTGCGGTTCCAATAAGAATGACAGTAATAAAGGTTGATAATGGATTGATGCTAATAAATCCACTGCCTCCGACAAAAGAATTAGTAAATGAGTTAGAAAAATTAATTGCGATTCATGGCAAAGTAAAAACAATAATTCTACCGAGTGCCTCTGGACTAGAACATAAAATTGGACTGCCAGCTCTTTCAAGAACTTTTAAAGATGCAGAAATTTGGCTTTGTCCTGGACAATGGAGTTTCCCCATAAATCTACCACTAGATTTCTTAGGAATTCCATCAAAAAGATCAAGAATACTGTTTGAGGAAGGTACTCCACATACAAACTATTTTAAATGGTCTTCATTAGGCCCTCTTAATCTAGGACTTGGAAGATATCAGGAGATAAGCTGTTTCCATTATCCTACGAAAACACTTCATGTAACAGACGCAATAGTTGGAATAGACTCCACTCCCCCTGAGATATTTGATTTTGATCCAACTCCACTTCTTTTTCATTCTAGAGAGAGAGGTGATGAACCTTTGATTGACTCCATCGAACATAGAAAAAAAGGGTGGAAAAGGTTAGTCTTGTTTTCATCTTTTTTAAAACCAGGTAAATTAAATATTCCACCTTTAAAAAAAATATTTAAGTATTCATTCAAAAAAGATCTGAGGAATTGGAGATCTCATTTCGGTATTTATCCCTTTTTATGGGATGAAGATTGGGAATCTTCTCTTGTTGAAATAATGGGTAAAGATACTCCTAAGATTCAAATTGCACCAGTTTTACAGAAATTAATTTTTCCGCGTTCAAAAGAAGTTTTACTCAAATGGTTAGAAAATATCAAGTGTTTTGAAGATATGGAATATTTAATTCCAGCTCATTTTACGGCCCCAATAAAATTTACAATAGAAGATTGTCAAAACTTAATTAATGAAATTAATTCCCAAAAGTGGGACAAACTTCCTGATGATAATAAATTTTTGATGGGTTTATATAAAAAGTTGTTTGAACTAGGAATAATTCCTGAAGAAGTAAATCTTTAAAAACAATTATTCTTCAATAGACATGTTCTCATCATTTTTAAGAGTTTGTTCCAGCTCTTTTCTTTGCTCCATTTGTCTTAAGAAATATCCTGTCATCATTGCAGAAGATAATAAATTAGCAATGTTGTCTTTTGAAGATGTTATTTTTACATCAAATTGATCTGAAGGAAGCATTCCAAGAAGACCTTGAACATTATGTCTAATAATTTCTTGAATATCTTCACTAGCTGATTTTGCTACTCTTTGCAAAACTTCTGGAGATTGTTTTTGTAAATATTGGATTAAATCATTCTCATCGTTTGGATCATTATTTTCAGTAGCAAGAAATTCTGGATTAAACATTTCTACAACTTCAAGTTATAAAAACCCTACAACATTACGTACCCATTAATCTAAATTATTAAGGGCAGGGAACCGAATAGGTCCAATTTTATTAAACGGCCAATACCTAAAAATAGCTTTACCAATAACTTTGTCATAGGGTAAAAATCCCCAAATATGTGAGTCCATACTGTTATTTCTATTATCTCCCATCACCCATAATGATTCTTCCGGGACAATAAAAGGCCCTATAGAATAATTAATATTTTTGTCAAAAACGTAATTTTTTTGAGCGATATCATTTAAGTAAAGGTTACCGTCTCTTACTTCTACTTTGTCTCCAGGTATTCCAATTACTCTTTTTATTAGTGCAGTATCTGCTTCGTAACCAGCATTAATTAATTGTTCCGGAACTTTAAAAACAACTATTTTATTTTTTAATTTTGAAAGATTTGATTTGGAAGTGATTTTGGGAGTTACTTTCTCAACAAGGATTTTATCTTGTATTTGGAGAGTTGGAAGCATTGAACCGGATGGGATCCATCTTGGCTCTATAACCTGCCATCGTATAATTAAAGCTATAGATATCCAGATTAAAAGATTTTTTAAATCCTTTAATATTGAATTTCTCTTTTCTTGAGTTGTAGACATGTTTTATTTAATTCAGTTATAAGGAAAATCCCAAAGCATTTATATAAATTATGACATCATCTATTGAATGCAAAAATTTTCTTAGAAGTTTACAACTTTTGAATCTCTTAATAAAAATAGGAGTTCAAAATTTAATACTATGTCCAGGAAGTAGATCAGCACCACTAGCTATAGCTGCTGGAGAATTAAATAAATTAGGACTGGTAAATATTTTTAATTCAATAGATGAGAGATCTGCGGGATTTCACTCTCTTGGGATTTCTGCTGCATCAGGTGATCTTTCTTTAGTTATTACTACTTCTGGGACTGCTGTAAGTAACTTATTGCCAGCAGCAGTTGAGGCAGACCGATCTTGTAAAGGTATTATATTTCTTACTGCTGATAGACCCTTAAGATTAAAAGATTGTGGCGCTAATCAAACAGTAAATCAAGAAGATTTTTTGACTTCAGTCTGCAGAAGGGTTTTAAGTACAAATCTAAATGGAATTCATGAAACACAAGAAAACGAAATCCTGAATTTAGTTCGAATTATTGAGAAACAAATATTAACTTCCCCTGGGCCTATTCATTTAAATATTCCTATTGATAAGCCTTTAGGTATTTCACTTTTAAATAAAAAAAATGTTTTAGAGGTTTTTGAAAGAATTTATTTAAAGAAAAAATATATATTTCAGGAAGTTGAAATTAAATCTGATAAAAACAAATTCTTAGAAATTTCAAAAAGTTTAAACTTAGATGAATCCGGCATTATTTTGGTAGGTCCCTATCAAGGTTCCATAAATGATTTAATTTCTTTCAATAAATCTTTAGAAAGATTGCAAGAAATTACTGGTTGGCCAGTATTTGCTGATCCTGTTTCAGGAGTCAATTCTGATTTGAGAGGATTAGTTGTGAATTGGGAATTAGTCTTAAGAAAAAATAAAAATTCAATAAATTGTCATCAACTTTTGAGGCTTGGCCCCATGTCATCTTCAATAGATTTGGAGAAATTTTTAAGAACTTTCGAAGGTATACAAATTCTTATAAAAGAAAAAAACTATAGAAAATTGGACCCAATAAAAAAATCATTTGAATATGATTTTGGGCTTTCAAATTTTACTGCTCTATTGATAAAAGAATTATCAATTAATGATAAAAACAAAAAGTCCCTTACGCCGTTAGCCAAAGATCTTATAGAGGAAGGTGAGCAAATTAAAGAAATTTTAAAAGAGAAAATTACTCAAGATAATCAAATTACTGAGTATAAGCTTGCAAACCTTGTCCCAAAACTTTGGCCAGCTGAAAATCCTATAATGCTCTCCGCAAGTAGCCCAATTAGAGATTGGCTCACATTTTCTGAGAATGGTACTTTAACAAGAAATTGTTTCAGCTTTAGGGGCGCTTCTGGTATAGACGGTACTTTATCCCTTGCATTAGGTATTTCTAGAATTAAAAATCCTCTACTTCTTGTAACTGGAGATTTGGCTTTTATACATGATATAAACGGTTGGCTGATTGAAAATTCAATCGACATGAATTTAACAATTCTTCTAATAAATAATAATGGCGGAAATATATTTAATCGTATTTATAAAAAAAATTTAAAAGAAGATGATTTAAAAAAACTGTTTCTTATGCCAAAAGAAATAAACTGGTCAAAACTCGCAGAGGGCTATCAGGTAAACTTTAAAAGTGCGTCAAATTTTAAAAAATTACGAGAGGCATTCGATTGGAGCATTTCTATCCAGAAATCTGTAATAATTAAAGTTGATGTTGACCCAGAAAATGAAATTTGTGAAAAAAATGCCCTGCTAGAAAAAATAATTGGCAGTTAAATTTATCATTTTCTATTTTTGAATAATTAGATTTCATGAAAGTATTACCTGGTAAAACAACTTTAAATTGGTCAGAGTGCAAATCTTATGAGGATATATTGTTTCACAAATCAGATGAGGGAATTGCGAGAATTGCAATTAATCGGCCTGAAAAAAGAAATGCATTTAGGCCACAAACTGTAGATGAACTCATTGACGCATTTGATATCGTAAGAAATGATGAAACTATTGGCGTAGTTCTCTTTACAGGTGCGGGTCCTGACAAGAAAGGCATTTATTCTTTTTGCTCTGGAGGTGATCAAAGTGTAAGGGGTAAAAATGGGTATAAAAATGATGAAGGGAAGCAGAGATTAAATGTACTTGAACTTCAAAGATTAATAAGAAGTTTGCCTAAAGTGGTTATTGCCTTAGTCCCCGGTTTTGCAATTGGAGGAGGACAGGTACTTCATTTAATTTGTGATCTCAGTATCGCTTCTGAAAATGCAATATTTGGTCAAACAGGCCCAAGAGTTGGTAGTTTTGATGCCGGTTTTGGATCTAGTTATCTAGCAAGGCTTGTTGGTCAAAGAAAAGCAAAAGAAATTTGGTTTTTATGTAGAAAATACAATTCCAAGGAAGCTCTTGAGATGGGCTTGATAAATGCAATTACAAAGATTGAAGAATTAGAAGCTGAGGGTGTAATCTGGGCAAGAGAGATTTTACGAAATAGTCCAACTGCTATTCGTATTCTTAAAGCTTCATTCAATGCGGAGAATGATGGGATTGCGGGTATTCAGGAATTATCTGGATATACAACTCAATTATTCTATTCGACTGAAGAAGCCCAAGAAGGTAGAGATGCCTTTCTTGAAAAGCGTCCACCAGACTTCTCTGAATATAAGTGGACACCCTAGTTTATTTTTCAAAAGAACTTTTTTAAATAATTATCAATGAGAATTCTTCTTGCCGCTGCCGAATGTGCTCCAATGATCAAAGTTGGAGGTATGGGAGATGTGGTTGGTTCGTTGCCTCCATCTTTGATAAAACTTGGTCACGATGTAAGGGTAATAATTCCAGGATATGGAAAATTGTGGAGTCTTTTAGAGGTATCGAATGAACCAGTATTTAGAGCAAACACAATGGGCACTGATTTTGCCGTATATGAAGCAAAACATCCCATTCATAATTATGTGATTTACCTAGTGGGACATCCAACATTTGACTCTGACCAAATATACGGAGGCGAAAATGAGGATTGGCGCTTTACATTTTTTGCTAGTGCCACTGCAGAATTTGCCTGGAATTGTTGGAAACCTCAAGTTCTCCATTGCCATGATTGGCACACTGGAATGATTCCTGTATGGATGCATCAGGACCCCGAAATTAGTACTGTCTTCACAATTCATAATTTAAAATATCAAGGCCCTTGGAGATGGAAACTAGAAAAAATGACTTGGTGTCCCTGGTATATGCATGGAGACCACACAATGGCTGCGGCAATGTTGTATGCAGATAGAGTAAATGCTGTTTCTCCGACTTATGCAGATGAAATTAAAACCCATGAATACGGGGAAAGTCTTGAAGGATTACTTAATTACATTTCAGGTAAATTAAGGGGAATTCTTAATGGCATAGATCTTGATGAATGGAATCCAGTAAAAGATCCAGTTTTGCCTGCAAAATTTAGCATTAAGAATTTAGAAAATAGGCTAGAAAATAAGAAAATTTTGCAGAGAGAAATGGGTCTCGAAGTTAATCCTAAAAAATATCTCCTAGGTATGGTTAGTAGGTTAGTTGATCAGAAAGGGGTTGACCTGCTTCTACAAGTTTCAAGAAGACTTTTAGCCTATACAGATTCTCAAATAGCTGTTTTAGGGACTGGAGATAGATATTTAGAGTCTGGATTATGGCAACTGGCATTAGATTACCCAGGAAGATTTTCAGTATTTCTTACATATGATGATTCTTTATCAAGGCTTATATATGGCGGATCTGATGCATTCTTAATGCCCAGTAGATTCGAACCTTGTGGTATAAGCCAACTCCTGGCTATGAGGTATGGCTCTATACCAATAGTAAGGCGAGTTGGAGGTTTAGTTGATACAGTTTTACCTCATGATCCAGAAAATAATAGTGGAACAGGTTTCTGCTTTGATCGCTTTGAACCAATAGATTTCTATACTTCTTTAGTAAGGTCCTGGGAAGCCTTTAGGCATAAAGATAGTTGGGAATTACTTCAAAAAAGAGCTATGAGCCAAGAGTTTAGTTGGCAAAGATCAGCTCTTGAATACGAAATTATGTATAAGGATGTTTGCGGAATAAAGGAACCATCACCAGATGTAGCAGAAGTTGAGAAATTTTCTTATGGACAATCAGCTGATCCATCTTTAAAAAAAGTGTGACTTAAATTCTTGATGGATCTTACTTTATTAGAGTTAAAGAATGTTTTGGGTGATATTAAAAATCTGAGAGAGGGGAAAAGAGATTCTTTAAACTTTAAGAATATAAGTATTGATAGTAGAACTTGTTTAAAAAATGATCTTTTTATAGCTATTAAAGGTAAAAATTTTGACGGACATAGTTTTCTTCCAGAGGTTTTAAATAAAGGGGTTAAATCAGTAGTTATAAAAAAAGGTATGCAGAAATTACTTCCTGATGATTTTCCTTGTTGGGTTGTGAATGACACTTTAGAAGCATTTCAAAAATTAACCTTACTGAAAAGGAAAAAATTAAGTATCCCTGTGGTTGCGATAACTGGTTCAGTCGGTAAAACAACTACAAAAGAAATGGTTGGTGAAGTTTTAAAGAAACTTGGAAAAATTAAATTATCCCATGCAAATTTCAATAATGAGATTGGGGTTGGTCTTACTATTCTTGCCACGGATATAGAAGACAAAGTTTTGGTCCTTGAGATGGGAATGAGAGGTCTTGGACAGATCGAAAATTTATCTAAATATAGTGAACCTGATATCGCCGTAATTACCAACATTGGGACAGCCCATATTGGATTGTTAGGGCTCAAAAAAAAATATTACTTATGCAAAGTGTGAAATTAGTAAATTTTTAAAACCTAAAGGAGTTGTAATAATACCAGCAAATGATTTACTTCTTGAAGAAACTTTAAGAGCATACTGGAAAGGTAGAGTAATAAAAGTTGAACTTTTAAATATAGAAAATCAAAAGGAGAGTTTTAAGAAAGATGATAATTTAAGGGGATTTTATGATCCTTTGAATAAAACAATTTTAATTGAAGAAAATACCTTTAAAATTTCATTTGAGGGATTTCACAATGCTTCAAATTTCTTATTTGCTTATGCAGTTGCTAAAGAGCTAGGCATTGATTTTAAAAGTTTTAATAAATTTGATTTTGAAAGTTTAGATGGAAGAAATAAAATTCTTAAATCAGTAAAAACAACAATATATGATGAATCATATAATGCTTCGCCAGAGTCGGTAAAAGCATGTATTAAAAACCTGATTGAAAAACCGAGAAATAAATTTTTCATATTTGGAAGTATGCAAGAATTGGGAGAAGAATCTGAAAAATATCATAAAGAAATATTCAATTTAATAAATAATTCAGATATAGAAAAGTGTTTATTTATTTGCGCTAAAAAAAATGAAAAAATTTACACCAATTATCTAAAAGATAAGAATAAATTTTTAGTTTTAAATAATATTAAAGATGTCCCTAAAGAGATAAACAAATCTACAAAAAAAGGTGATTCTATTCTTATAAAAGGGAGCAGATTTTGGCAACTTGAAAAAATTATTAAATTAATTAATTAAATCAAGATTTCTTTTTTTTCCAATTTTCTATATTTACTTGCTTAGTTCTAGAAATTGCTAATGAATTATCTTTGGAGTCTTTTGTGATCACTGAACCAGCGCCTGTTGTTACTGATTCCCCTAGATTTATTGGTGCTACAAAAACTGTGTTTGCTCCAATACTGGAATTTTTGCCAATTTTTGTTTGATGTTTTTTCTGTCCATCAAAATTTGCAGTAATAGTGCCTGCTCCAATATTTGTAGATCTTCCAATAATAGAATCACCAATATAACTTAGATGGTTTACTTTAGATTCTTCCTCTAGTTGACTATTTTTGATCTCAACAAAATTACCTATTTTGCTATCGGAAGATATTTTGGAATTAGGTCTTATATGACTATAAGGGCCAATTATTATATGATCCATTATCTGAGAATCATAAATAGTAGAGTTTAAAATTTCACAATTTAATCCCACATTAGAATTCTCAATAAAAGTATTTGGACCAATAATGCAATGACTATTTATTTTCGTATTTCCTCTTATATGTGTATTAGCTTCTATGATTACATCCTTACCAATTTCAGCTTCTTCACTAATTGAGCAACTTGCTTTATTTATAAAAGTTACACCATTAAGCATATGTTTTTCTTTAATTGAATTCTGAATACATTCCTCGCACTCTGATAATTGAATTCTGTTATTAATTCCTTGAAGCTCTCCATTATCCTCTACCTCGAGACTTGAGGAATTTTTTAGCAGAGATATTGTATCTGTTAAGTAAATCTCTTTTTGATTATTATTGCTTTGCAAGGTATTAATTATTTCTGATAAGTTACCCCAGTTAAAACAGTAAATACCTGCATTGATTAATTGATTTTCTCTTTCTAGATCACTGCAATCTTTTTCTTCAACAATTCTCTCTATAAAACTCCCCTTCAAAAAAACTCTGCCATATCCATGAGGATTTGTTTTCTTTGTGGTAATTAAAGAAACATCAGCATTTTTTGAATCGTGTAAATACAAAAGTCTTTTTAGAGTACTAGGCCTAATGAGTGGCACATCGCCGTTTAGTACCAAAAGTTTGCCTTCATGTTTTTTTACTTCTTTACAAAGTACCTGGATAGCATGACCTGTTCCTGATTGAGGTTCTTGAACAACAACATGGATTTTTTTATCGTTTGGGATTGAGTTTTGTACTTCTTTTGATTTGTGTCCAGTAATTACGAAAATTTTATCGGGCTTTAATTCGACACATGAATCAATTACTCTTTGTAGAAGACTTTTGCCAGAAATTTTATGTAAAACTTTTGGCAATGAGCTTTCCATCCTAGTTCCCTTGCCTGCCGCTAATATTGCAACACTTAACATGTTTATTTGAAATCCTTATTTAAATCTAACTCTTAACGGATAACTTCGTCATTCCCCACTTCTCTCTCCATTTTTTTGTAGATAATAGATTTGAAAATAATTGCTCATCTAATCTTCTCCTGATTATATCGTCTTTACTTGAGTTTAAATCTTGATCTCTATATGGAATACTAGCTTTAGTTAAGAGATGTTCCTCTTCCATTAAAGATAACTTTTCAAAATTGAAATTAGGTTTAAATTTATTCTTATCGAATTTTGATATTGCGACAGTACCCTGACTCCAAAAAGTTCTGTTTTTAAAACTTGGCTTAATAGTAAAAATTTCTAATCCAAGTTTTCTTAAGGTTTTTCTTACTGCCGCTGAGGAAGAATAAGTTATTAAATAACCCTGAGAATTAAGACTTTCTGTGACCTTAGATAAAAATTCAATTGTCCATACTTGCGGGCATTTTTGAGGTGAAAAACCATCTAAATAAATCAGATCGAATTTAATAGATGAAGGAATAATTTTGATTTTTTCTCTAGCATCACCCCACAAAACACTGCATTTAAAAAATTGATCCTCAAAGTAATCTTTACGATACAATGATTCAAATATTGTTCTAACTTTTGGAGCCCATAATTTTAGAAAAGATTCATTTCTAAGCGAATATTCAAGAGGCTTTTTATCAATCTCCAACGCATACAAATTTAAATACGTTTTTTGATTAATTAATTCATCTAATAAAGAAGCTGAATTGTATCCTAAACCAAAACATATATCCAAAACAGTTAGAGATTTGCCCTTAAATCTTTGCAAATTAGAAGTAGCTGTAAACTTTAACTTTGTTTCCTCCAATGCGCCCGATAAACTATGGAAGTTCTCTTGAAAAAACGTACTTCGCAAAGAGTAACTTCCATCTTTAGTTAAAACTTCTATTAATTCAGACAAAAACTTTTTAATTTAGTTAATTAGTTAGTTTGGCCAGCTCTTCCCAAAAAGTGGGATAAGAGACGCTAGATGAATCTGCTCTCATGATTTTTGAGGTGCCTTTGGCAAGAAGTGAAGCAATAGCAAGACTCATCGCTACTCGATGATCTGTCTCACTGTCCACCTCCGCAGAATGAAATTTTGATTGCCCATTAATAATTAAGCCATCCTCTTTTTCTATTATTTCAGCACCGAATTTTTGTAATTGTCGTGCCATGACTTTTAATCGATCTGTCTCCTTAACTCTTAATTCTTGTGCATCTTTAATTTCAGAAACTCCATTACAAAAACAGGCAGCCACAGTAAGGATAGGAATTTCATCTATAAGTTTTGGGAGAATATCTCCTTCAATAGTGAATGATCTTAAATTATTTGAAGTTTTTACTTTAATAGATCCAATAGGTTCACCTGCAATTGTCGATTTATCTAAAATCTCATAATTGCACCCCATTGAATCCATTACATTTAAAATCCCTGTTCTAGTGGGATTTAATCCCACATTCTGAATTAAAACTTCTGAATTTGGAACAATAGATGCAGCAATCATCCAAAAAGAAGCAGAGCTTATGTCCCCAGGAATCAATATCCTCTGGCCAATTAAGTTACCCCCAGACTTGATAACAACATTTCTTCCATATTCACCTCTGATACTGATGTCTGCCCCAAATGCTTTTAACATTCTTTCAGTATGATCTCTTGAAGATGCTGGTTCAATTACTGAAGTCGTTCCAGAAGCTTTGAGGCCTGCTAATAAGATTGCGGATTTTACTTGAGCGCTCGCTACAGGGGTTCCAAGAACACATCCTTTTAGTTTATTTCCATCAATTGAGATAGGAGCTTTGTTCCCTTTTTCTCTACCAAAAATTTTGCCACCCATCAACGATAATGGTTTACCTACTCTCCCCATTGGCCTTTCATTAAGAGAAATGTCACCCGTTAAGATAAAATTCTTGCCTTCTTGACCGGCAAGTAACCCCATTAATAATCTCATGGTGGTTCCCGAATTCCCACAATTTAGAATCTCTTTTGGCTCTTCTAATCCATCAAGACCCAATCCTGGAATCGTAAAAGGCTCATTTTTTTTTATTTCTGGTATTTTTGCACCTAATTTTCTAAGACAATCAGCAGTGGAAAGTGGATCTTCAGAATGTAAAAATCCCTCAATAGTCGTCTCACCCTTAGCAATACTTCCTATTATTAAAGCTCTATGAGAAATAGATTTATCTCCAGGTACTTTTACATTTCCTTTTAAATTAACTCCACCTTTTATTGTGCGGATATTATTCATTTTCAAATTAAATACTTGATAAAATTTCTGTAAAAACAAATTAGTTATATATTATCAATAAGTTTGTTTAAAAAAAAAAATAATCAAATTAAGTAACTGTTTTCTATAATAAAACAAGAAAAGGATCTGATTATTAATCTTACTTATTATCACGTTGCTAGGGATGTTCCGGAAACAAATCCAGAAATTGCAGTTGTCATTGATGTTTTAAGAGCTACCACCACAATTTCTTGGGCTTTAAAAAATGGAGCTGATTCAATACAAGTTTTTGCAGATTTAGATTTATTGAAAGATTCTGCAATTAAGTGGCAAGCTGAAAAGAGACTTTTGCTTGGAGAGAGAGGCGGAAAGAAGATTGAGGGCTTTGATTTAGGAAATTCTCCTTTATCAGTTACAAAAAAAGTTGTTAATGGTAAAAGACTTTTTATGAGTACGACTAATGGGACTAAATCATTGCAAAAAGTTCAAAATGCTAAGCATTTATTTGCTATGGGTCTCCCAAATAGAAAAGCAGTTGCCGAAAAAATCATTTCACTAAAAACAGAAAATCTTTTAATACTTGGTAGTGGTTGGGAAGGCTCTTATTCACTTGAGGATTCCTTAGCTGCTGGTGCTTTGGCTTCATATCTAAAACAGAACTGTGATTACGAAATTAATATCCTGAATGATGAATTACAAGCTGCTTTGGCACTTTGGGATTTTTGGAAAAATGATATTATGAAATGTTTAAAAACAGCAACCCATGGCAAAAGATTGACAAGTCTTGGAGATTATGAGGATGATTTTAAATGTTGCTCTGAACTTGATTGCTTAGATATTGTTCCAGCTCAAGTTGAAAGAGGTGTGATTCGTGCCTCATGATTTACGAATTTGTTCACTAGGAGTTAAGTCTTGACTGATTTTTTGGTAGCTGCATTGCAAATTACGAGTACTTCAAATGTTGAAGCAAATTTTATTGAAGCAGAAGAACAGATTGAATTAGCTGCTAGAAGAGGAGCTGAGTTAATAGGATTACCTGAGAATTTTGCTTTTTTAGGAGGAGATGATGAAAAACTTAGATTAGCTTCTGAATTGTCTGAGAAGTGTGCAAATTTTCTAAAAACTATGTCACAAAGATATCAAGTATTTCTTTTGGGAGGAGGGTATCCTGTCCCTGCTGGTGATGACAGTCATACTTTTAATAGGTCAGCCTTATTTGGGAAAGATGGACATATTTTGGCAAAATATGACAAGATTCATTTGTTTGATGTTGATTTGCCAGATGGAAATTTATACAAGGAATCATCCACTATTTTATCTGGAGCAGAGTATCCACCTGTTGTAGATGTCCCAGGTTTATGCAAAATAGGATTGTCGATTTGTTACGATGTTAGATTTCCTGAACTCTATAGATATTTGTCTTCCAATGGTGCAGAGCTAATTATGATTCCCGCAGCCTTTACAGCATTTACTGGAAAAGATCATTGGCAAATTCTATTACAAGCAAGAGCAATTGAGAATACAGCATATGTAGTCGCTCCAGCTCAAACTGGGATTCACTATGGAAGAAGGCAAAGTCATGGCCATGCAATGGTAATTGACCCTTGGGGTACAGTTTTATCTGATGCCGGAAAGACTCAAGGAGCTGCAATAGCTCCTGCTGATAAAGAGAGAGTAAAAAAAATTAGGGAGCAGATGCCAAGCCTCAAGCATAGAAAAAACAAATTGTTTTCAAACTAATGATAAAGTTTTCAGTTAATAAACTTTTTCGTTATTTTTCCGTTTTTTTATTTTTAAATTCTTCAATCCTTCAAGTTAAATCTTCAAGTGCTCTTGCGGCATGGGCTATAAATACTAATGGGGTTTTAGAATTAAGAACTAAATCAAATACAAATTTAAAAGCATACTTTCAGAAGGCTAACCTAACATCGGGAGATAGATTCTGGGTAGATTTTCCAGGAGAATTAAAAAATCCCAGAAAAATAAAAGGTAATGGTTCAATAAAAGAAGTTAGATTAGGTAAACCAGATAAGGGTAAAACAAGACTAGTAATTGAATTTAAGGAAGAGACTTATTTGAAACCTTTGACTTGGCAAATGGTTGGCCTAGATCAAAACAGATGGAGAATTAAACTATTTAATCCAAAATATTCATTTAAAAAGATTGGTGAAGGTTTAGTTGTAAAGAAAAAAGGAAATATTAATGCAAATCGAAATTTAGTTCATAAAAGGAAAACCAATTATGGTTACTTGAAACTACCAGAGGTAAAACGAAACTCGTTTGAGGTTGTAATCGATCCAGGGCATGGAGGACCTGATCCAGGAGCTATAGGTATTGGTGGTATTAGAGAAACAGATGTTGTTCTAGAGGTTTCAAAAATAGTTAAAAATTTACTTTCTGAAAAAGGTGTCAAAGTAAGTTTGACTAGAACAAATGATGTTGATTTGGATTTACCTCCAAGAGTTTCCATTGCTAATAATACTGATGCAGATATCTTTGTAAGTATTCATGCAAATGCCTCAAGAGGTAAAAGAAAAGACATAAATGGATTGGAAACCTTTTATTACAGAGGGTGGAGAGGAAGATTACTCGCGAAAAGAATTCAAAAACAAATTTTAAGAGTTTCCCCTGGAAGTCCTGATCGAGGAGTTAAACAAGGTCGATTTTATGTAATTAAAAATACGAGGATGCCTGCAGTACTTGTAGAAATTGGATTTTTAACGGGAAGATTAGATTCAAGAAGATTAGAAAAAATGACCCATCGAAAAAGATTAGCCTATGCAATTGCTAAAGGTATCCTGGAATATCTAGATAAAGCAGGGTGAAACTTAAAATAGGCATATTTGATAGCGGAATAGGTGGTTTTACTATTCTTAATTCTTTACTAAAAACACGTAAAGATATAGAAGTTTTTTATTTGGCTGATACTAAAAGAATACCTTTTGGGAACAAAAATTCTAAGGAGATAAGATTAATTGCAAAGGAGATCTGTACTTTTTTTGTTGATAAGAATTTGGATGCACTTCTAGTTGCTTGTAACACCACAAATGCGTGCGCACTAGATATTCTAGAAGATAATTTAAGAGTCCCTTGTTTTGACCTTATAAACTCAGTATCGGAAATAGTTGATAAACAAATAATTGGTGTCCTAGCAACACAAACAACTGTTAGATCATCGTATTATAAGAAAGCTATAAATGCTAAAAAAGAGAATACGATAATATTTCAGCAAGAATGTCCAAAATTTGTATCAGAAATTGAAAAAGAAAAATTAAATCTTGATAAGTTAAATAGTCTTTCAAACTTATACTTAACACCACTAATAAACAAAAATATTGAAGAATTAATACTTGGATGTAGTCACTATCCTTTAATTTATGACTTTTTAAGAAAAAAATTAGATTCAAATATAAAAATTATTGATCCATCGGTAGCATTAATAAAAAAATTTAATGAATCCTTTGCTATTCCAGAAACTGACCGCTATGAGAGTATTTCTCTCGAAAATGTAAAATTTTTTGTTACTTCAAAAAGAGATGAGTTTTCCAATAAAGTAAAATTTTGGCTTGGAATTAATAAAGAAATTAGGTTGGTTAACCTCCGAAGTAATGTTTGATTCCTTAAGATATATAAGAGGTCAATCATGAATACAGTAACAGAGCTACTACAACCAGTTGAAAATGATCTTGATGATCTTATTTTAGAACTGAAAAATCTAATAGGAGCTGGCCACCCAATTCTTCAAGCCGCAGCAGAACACCTTTTTAGTGCTGGGGGGAAAAGGTTGAGACCTGGTATAGTTTTATTGATTTCAAAAGCTATCTCTCCGGAATTTTGCTTGACAACCAAACATAAAAGGCTTGCTGAAATAACGGAGATGATTCATACAGCCTCATTAGTCCATGATGATGTTGTTGATGAGGCGTCTACAAGAAGAGGAGTAGATACAGTTCATAGTAGATTTAATACCAGAGTAGCTGTTTTGGCGGGTGACTTTTTATTCGCTCAAGCAAGTTGGCACCTAGCAAATCTTGACAATGTAAATGTAGTTAAATTACTTAGTAGAGTAATAATGGATTTGGCAGAAGGTGAAATTAAACAAAACTTAAATAGATTTGATTCGGCTCAATCTTTTCCCAAATACATCAATAAAAGTTATTGTAAAACAGCATCATTAATAGCCAATAGTTGCAAAGCAGCTGGAGTTTTGAGTGGGATTAATGACGAAAACTTAACCTCGCTGTACGATTTTGGCAAAAATATTGGTTTAGCATTCCAAGTTGTAGATGATATTCTTGACTTTACTGGAAATGATAAACAACTTGGAAAACCTGCTGTAAGTGATCTTGCTAGTGGTTATCTTACCGCCCCAGTTTTATATGCCTTAGAAGAAAATAAACAATTGTCAGTTCTTATAAACAGAGAACTTGCTGAAAAAGGTGATTTAGATGATGCTCTTAATATCATCATGAACTCTAAAGCTATTGAAAGTTCAAGAAAGCTAGCTGAGGATTTTGCAATGCTTTCTAAAGAAGCTATAGACTGGCTTCCTGATTCAGAATATAAAAGAGCTTTAATGGCTCTTCCAGAATTTGTTCTAAGCCGTATTTATTAGATCTATTAGAAATAAATCTTTGAGCTAAATTAATATTAAAATTTTTGAAAACCCTAATTTTTTCGACTAAATTTATTAAGCATAGATTTGTTTAATGTCATTAGATAAAAAAAATTCAATAAATAACATACTTGAAGAAAAGAGAATTTTTCCTCCATCAAAAAAATTTGCAGAAAACTCAAATATTAGTACTCAAGAAGAATTACTAAGTCTAAAAAAACAAGCATCAGATAATCCTATTCAATTTTGGGAATCTTTTGCAAAATCTGAATTAGATTGGTTTGAGCCATTTCAAACTGTATTAGATAACGAAAATGCTCCCTTTTTAAAATGGTTCAAAGAAGGGAAACTCAATATTACATATAACTGCTTAGATAGACACATTAAGAGAGGGTTTGGAGGAAAGACTGCACTTATTTGGGAAGGCGAACCCGGAGATAGCAAAAAATATACTTACGAAGAACTTCTAAAAGAGGTATGTAAAGCAGCTAATGCATTAAAGGGAATTGGTGTAAAAAAAGGAGATTTGGTGTGTATTTATATGCCGATGATTCCTGAAGCGATGTTCGCGATGTTAGCTTGTGCAAGAATTGGCGCACCTCATTCAGTTGTCTTTGGAGGATTTTCTTCAGAAGCTTTAAAAGATAGGTTAATTGATGGAAATGCAAGATATATTATTACTGCTGATGGTGGTTTTAGAAAAGATAAAGTGATTGAACTTAAGCAAGCAGTTGATGCGGCAATTGAAAATGGGGCAGATAAAGTTGTTGAAAAAGTTGTGGTTGTTCAACGAACCAAAAAAAATATTTCGATGGTTGATGATAGAGATTTATGGTGGCACGAATTATTAAAAGATCAAAAAGATCAGTGTGAACCAGAAATAATGAATAGTGAAGATAGACTTTTTATTCTTTATACTTCAGGCTCTACTGGAAAGCCCAAAGGTGTAGTTCACACTACAGGTGGTTATAATCTTTGGTCCCATTTGACATTTAAATGGATTTTTGATTTGAAAGATGACGATATTTATTGGTGTACTGCTGATGTTGGTTGGATTACAGGTCATAGTTACATAGTTTATGGGCCTTTATCTAATGGTGCTACAACCTTAATGTATGAAGGAGTGCCGAGACCCTCAAATTTAGGGGTTTTTTGGGAAATTGTTCAAAAATATAAGGTTTCAATTTTTTATACTGCACCAACTGCAATAAGAGCATTTATGAAGTCTGGACGAGAAATCCCTGATAAATATAATCTTGAGAGTCTTAGACTTTTGGGTACAGTTGGAGAACCAATTAATCCTGAAGCATGGATGTGGTACAAAGATGTTATTGGTAAAAATAAATGCCCTATTGTTGATACTTGGTGGCAAACTGAAACTGGTGGTGTGATGATAAGCCCCTTGCCTGGAGTAGTTGCTACGAAGCCAGGTTCGGCCACTTTCCCTCTGCCAGGAATCGAGGTTGAAATCGTCGATAAGAATGGAGATAAGGTTAAAGAAAATGAGGGTGGCTATTTAATTATTAAGAAACCATGGCCAGGCATGATGAGAACAATTCACGGAAACTCAGAGAGATATTTGGAGAGTTATTGGGAATATATTTCCTTTAAAGGAGAAAAAAATGTTTATTTTGCTGGAGATGGAGCACGCATTGATGAAGATGGATATATATGGATTATGGGAAGAGTTGATGATGTCATAAGTGTTTCAGGACATAGGTTAGGAACAATGGAAATAGAATCTGCTTTGGTAAGTCATAAATCAGTTGCAGAGTCTGCAGTCGTTGGCAAAAAAGATGATTTAAAAGGTGAAGTTATAGTTGCTTTTGTATCTCTAGAGAAAGATGTGAAAGGTTCTTCAGAATTAGTAGAGGATTTAAAGAAACATGTTGTTAATGAAATTGGAATTATCGCAAAGCCTGAAAAGATTATAATTTCTGACTCTCTTCCGAAAACACGTAGTGGAAAAATTATGAGGCGAATTTTAAGATCTTTAGCTGCTGGAGAAAAAATTAGCGGTGATATAAGCACTCTTGAGGATAGTTCTGTTTTGGAAAAGCTGAAAGAATTATCCTAATCAGATTCATCAATTAAATTTGAAATTTTTTTTATAGTATTTCTTTTGAATTCATCATCGGCCCAGTCTCCCAAAAAATTTTCTCTTAGTCCTGCGCTTGCAATTATAGTGTGTGTACCTTTTAACATTACTCCCCTTGAATTATCTTCTTTTCTTGCTTTCAGACAAGAAAATAATTTATCTGTTTGATCTAATTCATCTGAGTTGAATTTTATTAGGAAGTTATTTTTTTGATTATATGTTTTTTCAATTAATCGCAAAGTTCTTTCAGGACTTGGGCTAAATTCACTGTTGAATTCTAATTTTCGAGAAATTTGTTTCAATAATGGAATTGATTTATTAGCACTGAAGTTGTTAAAACTTATTGATATGAATTTTTCACAATTTCTTCCACCATCAGGAGAAATTAGATGAAGTTTGCAGCCTAGGCTATGTCCAATTCTTATTGAAGGAATTGATGTTCCTATTCTCTTTGATAAAGATATTCGACAATTCTTGAAATCCCCCCATGCTTTAATAGCAAGTTGTTGGTGATCAAATT
>JFMF01000163.1 GCA_000635535.1 Prochlorococcus sp. scB243_496M6
TCCTATTCTCTTTGATAAAGATATTCGACAATTCTTGAAATCCCCACATGCTTTAATAGAAAGTTGTTGGTGATCAAATTGTGGAGTGTATTTATATGCATGAACTGCATAGTTTTTATTAATTAAACTCTCTATGAATCTTTTATAAGTTAAATCTGGTTTAGAAGCTAGATAACTTCCACCAATAAATTCTACAATTTTTTTAGGATTTGAAGGCCAATAACAA
>JFMF01000164.1 GCA_000635535.1 Prochlorococcus sp. scB243_496M6
GTCATCTTTCATAAACTAAGAATGTTTCAAAAATTATTTTCTAGTCATGTTTCTTAATTTATATTAATTTAAGAGAAATTTTTATTAAATGCGTCAAGATAAATAAAAGTGTTTTCAGCTAATTGGAACTATCTAACAAAAAAGAATTAAATCAATTGGATATTCTTCAGGATCAAGTTATCAGTTATCCCTCTGAAGATAGTGTTGCTAATCAGAATAAAAAAATTGAAAAAATTTTAATTCTTGATACTGAAACAACAGGTTTAGATGAAAATAAAGATGAAGTGATAGAGATAGGTTGTATTTTGTTTGATGTATCTTTTAAATCTGTACTTTCACAGGTCTCATTTTTATTCCCAGTTAGTAGTAATGATGCGGAATATGTTAACGGCATATCTGCAAAAGTAACTAATATCTCTCAACCATGGGAAGATGGATTGAAATTTTTTTTAAAACTTGTTGATAGTTCGGATTTCATTGTCGCGCATAACGTAGAGTTTGATAAGAAATGGTTTGGGAAAGGAAAATTACCTAAACTTAATAAAAAATGGATATGTAGTTTAGAAGATATTAATTGGTCTTTTCAAAAATCACTAAAAAATAGACCCTCAGTAACTGATTTAGCTTTATCTTTTTCAATACCAGTTTGGAATTTACATAGAGCTTTATCTGATTGCTTTTACATATCTGAAGTCTTCAAAAAATGTGATAATTTAGAGGAACTTTTACTTAAAGCTACTGAACCGAGGTTTTTATACAAGGCACTGATTAGTTACGAAGATAGGTCTTTAGCTAAAAATGCTGGGTTCAGATGGAATAGCCCTGTTCAAGGAGCTTGGTCAAGAAAATTAACCACTGATGAGGCAAAAAATCTTGATTTTAGAGTTGAGATTTTGAATTAATATTTAATTAATTTTTGACTAAGAAAATATTTAGTGCATTTTACAAGGCATCCATTTATCACTCATTTTATGTGCTCCAATACACCCGTATTTTGAAGCAGCCTTTTCAGCCTCTTCTTTAGTGTTAAATAGATCTGAAATCATATTTTCCTTATTTGAATTTGAAATTTGTTTGGAATGATTATGATGATTTTTATGAGAATTAGCTGAATACTCCCATATCCCCATAGTAGTAACACCAGCAGAGATAATTCCCATTCCGACTACTGATAAATTGACTATTCCCATTGCTACTGCACCAAAAGAAAATACACCCATTGGGACTACCCCTATACTGATTACTCCCATTGGCACTACTCCTATTGAAACAATACCAAGAGGTGCTATTCCAAAAGCAATTTTTTTTGGTTTTGTGCCGCAATGTTGATTCTCTTTACTTTTATTAATTCCCAATAGTTTTTCTAAATGTTAAATTAAAATTGTCTCACAAAATAACCAATCAAAGATTAATTTCTAGATGAATTAAAAATTTTGAATTATTTTTTAGAACTTTGAATAACTTAAAAAACCTTAGAGGAACAGTAGACCTATTTCCTGATCAATTAATAAAGTGGCAAAACGTTGAAAAAATTTTATTAGAACAGCTTTCAAGAGCATCCATCAAAGAAATAAGAACACCAATATTGGAAATGACCGAATTATTTATAAGAGGTATTGGTGAAGGAACAGATGTTGTCAGTAAGGAAATGTATACATTTCTTGATAGGGGGGAGAGATCTTGCACTCTAAGACCTGAAGGAACAGCCTCAGTCGCACGAGCGTTAATACAAAATGGAATATCTTCTAATCCTCTTCAAAAACTTTGGTATATGGGTCCTATGTTTCGATACGAAAGACCTCAAGCAGGCAGGCAAAGACAGTTTCATCAATTAGGTGTTGAGTTTATAGGACATGATTCAGTTAGAAGTGATGTCGAAATTATTGCTTTAGCTTGGGATATCTTAGGTAAATTAGGAATAAAAGAACTCAATCTTGAAATAAATACGTTAGGTGATACTAATGACAGATCAAATTTTCAAAAATATTTTTTAAAATGGTTAGAAACAAATAAAGATTCTCTAGATTTAGATTCTCAGAATAGAATTTCTAAAAACCCTTTGAGGATTTTTGATTCAAAGAATATTCAAACTAAAAAAGTTCTTGAAAATGCACCAAGATTATTTAATTTTTTATCTGAAAAAAGTCATAACAGATATTCAGACTTAAAAAGACAATTAGAGGTTTTAAAAATACCTTATGTAGAAAATTTTAATCTTGTAAGAGGTTTAGATTATTACACTCATACAGCTTTTGAAATTACTAGTGGGGCTCTGGGCTCCCAAGCTACAGTTTGCGGAGGAGGGAGATACGACAATTTAATAAAACAAATGGGAGGGCCAAACACTCCTGCAATTGGTTTCGCTATTGGTTTAGAAAGATTAATTTTACTCGCAGGAAAAGAGCTTGAAATTCCAAGAAATACTGATATCTATATCATTAATCAAGGCTTAATTGCTGAATCATTAGCAATGGATTTATCTAGAAAATTAAGAAATTACGATTTGTTAGTTGAGTTAGATTTAAGCGGAGCCTCATTCTCTAAGCAATTTAAAAAGGCAAATAAACTTAAATCTAAAAGTATTATTGTTATTGGTGATGATGAGGCGGTTAATGGGGAATTTATTATAAGGCTCTTTGATCAATCAGCTAATGGAAATGAAGAGGAGGTTATATCTTTTGAGAATGATATTAAATTAGAAAATTGGATAAAAAATAACTTACTTTTAAA
>JFMF01000165.1 GCA_000635535.1 Prochlorococcus sp. scB243_496M6
TCAATAAAGGAAAGGATATTGATGAGATATTCATTAATGAAGATTCTATATTTAATATTTCTTAATTTGATATAAATCTTTCAAATCTCTTTTCTTTGTAAATACTAGGTTTTTTGTGACTTAATAATTATTTAAAAGTTTTACCCCTTTCAAAAAAATAAAATTAACGTTATCAAGGATTAATAATATTTAATTAATTCAATGTTAGGGGATATGTGGAGCTCATCTGAGTTGACCTCGGAAAAACTGGGAATAACTGAAATTAAACTTTCTTTTTTACGTGAAAATGGAATACTCAAGCCTGGGATTCATTGGAAAAGCTCTCCACTCGGTCAGAAAAAACCTTGGAAACCCAAAGCGCTATACAATATAAAAATGTGCAGAGAAATAATTAATAAATTTTATTTTGAAGAACCCTATGATGTTGCGGCTTGAAGATAATAATTCTTGAAGATTAATTTGAAAATATATATATAATCTTTACTCGATTAGATTCTCATCCTTACACTCAATAAGAGTGTTTTGCAAAGTTGGATATAAGTTAATCATATTAATATATTGTTTTGATTTCCTGTAGGATTTTGCAGCCTTTTTGTAATGAACTTCCGATTTCATTTCTAGTGAAAATTTTCTAGAAGACTCTTGAGAAGTAGTCATAATATTAGATGTCTTATCTCATATTTAATAATTGTTTGAAAAAGAGGCAATAACCTTCATGATGTAATGAAACAAAACATCGTTGAATGTCAGCAAAATGAAATTTATTTAACTTCTTTGAATCTAAAAAAATACTGGTTTATTTGATATAACTTTTAACTATAAGAATAAATTTTCTTCTTTAAATCTACCTTTTTTGGTATTGGACTGGCTTATGGAGATTTCTTGTTAAGGCATAGTTAGGATTACTAACCTTTACAATTTTGTTATGAATTCAACTGTTTGGTGAAATATAAAGTATTCTCAAAACGTTTAAGCTAATCAATTCCTAAATGCAAACCTATGGAAATCCAGATACTACCTACGGATGGTGGGCTGGTAATTCAGGTGTAGCAAATCGCTCAGGAAAATTCATTGCTGCTCATGTAGCTCATGCAGGATTAATTGTTTTCTGGGCGGGTGCGTTCACCCTTTTTGAACTTTCACGATTTGACCCAAGTGTCCCAATGGGTCATCAACCTTTAATCGTTCTTCCTCATTTAGCAACTCTTGGAATAGGGTTTGATGCTAATGGCGTTGCGATGGGAGATACTAAACCTGTTCTAGCGATAGCAATAGTTCACTTAGTTTCTTCTATGGTTTTAGCAGCCGGAGGACTTTTACACTCTTTACTTCTTCCTGGAAATCTAGAAGATTCTGATGTAGCAAGAGCTAGAAAATTCAATATTGAATGGGATAATCCAGACAAATTGACATTTATTCTTGGTCACCATTTAATTATTCTTGGTTTCGCAGTTATCGCTTTTGTTGAATGGGCAAGGGTTCATGGAATTTATGATCCAGCTATTGGTTCTGTAAGACAGGTTGAGTATGAATTAAATTTGGCCAAAATTTGGAATCACCAAACAGACTTTTTGACTATTGATAGCCTTGAAGAAGTAATGGGAGGCCATGCTTTTCTTGCTTTCGTTGAAATCACAGGTGGTGCTTGGCATATTGCTACTAAGCAAGTTGGTGAATATACCAAATTTAAAGGTAAAGGACTTCTCTCTGCAGAAGCTGTTCTCTCATGGTCACTAGCTGGAATAGGCTGGATGGCTATTATTGCAGCCTTCTGGAGTGCAGCTAACACAACAGTTTATCCAACTGAATTCTTTGGTGAACCACTTGAATTGAAGTTTAGTATTTCTCCTTATTGGGTAGATACTGTTGATCTTCCTGATGGTGAGTACACTTCAAGGGCATGGTTAGCTAATGTTCATTACTATTTTGGATTCTTCTTTATTCAAGGTCATCTATGGCACGCTTTAAGAGCACTAGGCTTTGATTTCAAAAGAGTTACAAATGCTATCAGTAATATTGATAGTGCAACAGTTACTCTTAAAGATTAATTTTCAAATTTTTTACCAATATCAAAAGGCTCCTCTTACCGGAGCCTTTTTTATTTGAAAAATTTTGTTTATTAATTTAGATTTAGAATTATATGTTTTTGAAATCCTTGAATATTTTTTCGATACAGAATAAAGATATTTTTTCAAATTCTCTATTGATAAGTTTTTTTGGATTGTTAATTATATTTTTTTTGTTGATTTTTGGAAGGAAATTTAAACTAGCTGTTCAACTTGAGAGATTTGGATTGCCGATAGCAGTAATATCAGGAATTTTAGGTATATCTATAGGCCCATTTGGTGCGATACACTTTTTACCAAAAGAAACAATAAATGTTTGGAGCAATTTTCCTACTCCTCTTTTATCATTAGTTTTCGCAACTTTAATGATGGGAAGACCTATACCGAATATAAATGGTTTAGTTAAACCGATTTTTAATCAATTTCTATTAGCTCTTTCACTAGGTTTCGGACAATTTTTTGTCGGTGGTCTTGTTGTTAAATATTTTCTGCCTCCATCTATGGACGCAAATCCTCTAATGGGTTGTTTAATAGAGGTAGGTTTTGAGGGCGGCCATGGAGCTGCATCAATAATCGGTGAAAGTTTTAATAAACTAGGTTTCCCAAATGGTTTAGATCTTGGTTTGGCTATGGCAACAATGGGGCTTTTATCCTCTTCAATATTAGGTAGCATGTTTATCTTTCTAGGTAGAACTTTAGGTCTTTCAGATACTGAGGAAATTCTTGAACAAAAAGATACTCTAAAGGAAAAAAATAAGATAGGAATTTTTGCAGATTTAAGAATTTTTATAATAAATCTTGGATTCTCTGGTTTGGCAATTTCTTTTGGTGTTTTGCTACTTAAATTTTTAAGGTATATTTCAAGTTCTTTAGGAGATTTTTCTAAGGAAATTATTTTTTCACTACCAGTATTCCCTTTTATCCTTATAGGTTCGCTCCTTATAAGATATATTTTAGAGAAAACCAAAAATACAGAATGTATTTCAAATATTCTGCAAAGGGAGATTGGAATTTTATCTACAGATTTATTGATTTTTACAGCTATGGCGAGTTTAGATATCGCAGTTGTTTTTGATAATTGGATACTTATTTTAGTGTTTACTATTTTCGGTTTATTTTGGAATTTAATCTGCATTGCTTATTTTGCATACTTTATTTTTGATGATTATTGGTTTGAAAAAAGCTTGATAGAGTTTGGGAATTCTACAGGTGTAGTGGCTTCTGGGTTACTTCTTTTAAGGCTTGCAGATCCTAAAAATATTTCTAAGACTTTACCAATTTTTACGTCAAAACAGCTTTTCGCTCAGTTAATTCTTTCTGGGGGACTATTCACAGTTCTTGCACCATTAATGATTTCTAAAATTGGGTTAGATTATTGGACAGAAATTTGTGCCCTAATTACATTCGCAATTCTTTTTATTGCATTGATTTTTAATAAAGTAGAGATGAAAAAGTTTCAATAAGAACCCTAGAATGGTAAAAAGCCTAAATTTTTATTTTAATGTCATTTACACCCTACGATATTCCACCTCAAGAAAATAAAGGGAAGTGGTTTAGGAGTCATTTACTTGGAAGGGAAATCGAACTTGGTGAATTGTATAGTCTTGGATCAAATGATTTAGATTTGCTTATGGCAGAGACTGCAGAAATCAGAAGTGATCTTGATTTTAAGGAAAAAAATATAGGCAAATTTAGGACTGCAGGATATTTTTTGGAGTTAGCCAGAATAATTGAGAAAAGAAAGTTATTGGAAAGTTAGTTAGATGGGA
>JFMF01000166.1 GCA_000635535.1 Prochlorococcus sp. scB243_496M6
AGTTTGTTCCATTTCTTAATAAATTTAATCGCATTTGTGAAATGAAATTCTGCATCACTATTCTTATATCTTGTGGCATATTTAAATCGATCTAAATGATATTTGAAATCGTTATCATTTTCATTAATTATTTCAAAAATATCTTCCTTTTTGTTGTCAGGAAAATAAATTGATTTAATGTTTTCCTTTTTTGACTCTGAGAGAGCCCACAGGATAATATCAAGACTTTCTTCAATAACTTCACTATTTTTTTTTATAAGTATTGGAACCGTTTTCGTCTTTGAATTATTTAAAAAATCTAGAGGTTTATTTTTTAAATCAATTTCTCTTATCTCTACTTTTATTTCACAAATTAACAGTGCCCATCTTGCACGAATTGCATATGGACATCTTCGAAATGAATATAAGATATCGCTTTTCATATTGTAAAAACTTTTAATTTCCCCAATTCATTTAGTATTATTTAAGTAGGAATAGTATTAATTTTACAACGCAAATGTCGGGATATGTATACCTTATTAGAGTAGGAGACCTTTATAGGATTGGGAAAACGGATAATCTTGAAAAGAAAATCAAGAAATTAAAGCCAGATGAATTATTAACATCAATTATGACAAAGGAGCCAGAAACTCTTGAGGCAAGATTACTAAGAAAATATAAGTCGCAAAGAATTCCTGAAACTGGTTATTTAAAGCTTTCTAAGAGACAAATTAGAGAATGTAAAAAGCAATTTGAATTAAAAGGTAGCTTACCTCACACTTTAGATGCTGAAGTTTCCATAACTCTTTTTGCATCTTTTTTATTGTTTTCATTTAGTTCCCTTATTTTTAATTATCTAAATTTCGGATTTGTAAAATCTATTTCTTATTCTTTCGGAATGGCATCTTTACCAATGGTTATATTATTTTTTACAGGTAGTTTTGGCGGGTACTTTTCTGAAGATTTATCTCTTTTTTCACTGTTAACAAATCGAATAAAAGGTTTATTTATCGCAATTGCGATGCTTTCAATGGCTTACTTAATTTTCAATTTAGGTTAAATTTCATAATTACAATTTAAGGCAATTTCAAATGGAACTGATTGGCTAGGTAACTTAAGAATAGTAGAGCATATTTCAGCAATATCTTCAGGTTGTGTCATGCTTGATTTGTCTAGGGAAGAGATATTTTGGGCCATTTTTGTATTAACCCAGCTTGGGCAAATTGCTGAAACCCTTATATTTTTATCCCAACCTTTATTTTTCATCGTTTGACATAATCCCATCAAAGCAAACTTTGAAGAAGAATAAGCGGCTAAATCACCTTTAGATCTTTTCCCACTCATTGAAACTAAAACAATAATTCTTCCTCTGCCAGAGGTACATAAATGATCCCAAGAAAGCCTACATAAATTCCAAATTGCCAAAAAATTGATATTTAATGTATTTAAAATATCTTCTTCATCACCATCCTTATATAAGAAAGGAACTTTCGATAATACTCCAGAACAATTTATTACTGAATCAAATCCTCCAAATTCATCTTCGGTATTCTTTATCCAATTTTCGGCTGTAATTTTTTTTAATGCATCATAGTGGTTGATTATAATTTTCCCTTCGGGCCATTTTTTTGGATCAATAGCGCTTCCTTTTAATGATTCTAAATCTCTTATGCCAACACTAATTCTATTGCCTTCTTTTAATTCTTTATGTGCAATATTTAGTCCAATACCGCTACTGGCTCCACTTATTAATATGGTTCTCATTCTTAAACTATATGTTTGGAAATATTATCCTAAGTAACATTTTAAATTCTCTGCCATGCATAATCATAAGACCTTTTTTTACACTCCATGGAGCCTTTATAAACATTACGCACATCGCATATACAATCTCTTTTAAAGAAAGAGTATCAGTTAAAAAACCATACCATTGATTTTTAGGTAGTTGGAAAAAACTACCAAAAAATTCTCTCAATAGTTTCTCGTCAAACCTCATGAGTTTTTCTAATCCAAATTGGTAAAGTGATTTCTTCCTAATTAATTCTTTTGACCATAAAGTTTCCCAACCTTTTCTAGCAATATGATAGGAACTTAAATTTTTATTTTTAATTGCTTCTGAGACTGCCTTGGCGACAAGTGGAGCTCTTCTTAAAACATTACCAATTAAATAACCAGATGCAGGATGTACCATTGAAGCAGCACCACCATAGCCAAGTATTTGTTGTTTGAAATCTGGGATTGGCATATTCATAGGAAGAAATAAGCCAAGCTCTTCGTGCTGCATGGTTGTGATTGATATATTTCGATAAGAAAGCCTCTTCTCTAGTCTCTGTTTTAAATTTTCCATTGTTAGAGGATTTACCAAACCAAGAGATGTCTCTTCAAGAAAATATTTCCCACCCCCCATATCCATGGCATAAAGAAAAGTTGGCGGTTCTTTTTTTTGCTCATCGTTAAGATGGTCATTTCTATAGTCCATTAATACAAACTGCCCTTTCTTAAGTGGAGGTTTACTAAAATTACCTACTATCCCATAACAAGTTTGGACTGCTAAGGGACCACAGGATTTTAATTTAAGAAAAACAGGATCATACCCTGTTGCATCTACTACTAATCTTGCAGAGTAAGTTTTACCATCTTTTGTAGTTACTGTGCTTTTGTATTTCTCAAAATGTATTTTGTTTGCAAAACCTTGATGCCATTTAATAAAAGACTTATTGCATTCGTTAAACCAATAATTGTGGAGTTTCTTCTTATCAAATAGCCCATAATCTAGTGAATGTTCAGTGGCTTTATTCTCGTCGTCCTGCTCTTCTAAAGCACCATGCCCAAAGAAACTTACAGTATTCTTCCATCTATATTCAAGTAAATCCTGAAGCCCGAGTTGATCAACTTCTTTCCCCCAAATGCCATATGTATTTGGCCAAGGTTCATCTGGTCCATTTGGAGAAAGCACTTCAACATTTAATTTTTCCTTCCCTAAAGCTGAGGCAATAGCCATACCTGCAGGTCCTGCACCCAAAACAAGAACATCTGGCATATTTTCTTTTGACATTAAATATAAAACTTATGATTAAAGAAATTTATGGAACGAATTATTATTTCTGAGCCTAGAATTATATTTTTCATCCAATACTTATAATGAGAGTAGATTAATAATAATCAAATTACTCAAATACTAGTGACTAACTTTTCAGTGTTTTAACAATAATTTATAAGATTACAAAATAAAAAAAACTTTATTTATTTTTTTATCATAAGAAAAATATAGGAATTTAAATGATTAAAAATAAAAATATTTTAATTACTGGAGGTAATTCAGGAATTGGTTTTTTTGCCATTATTAATTTACTAAAGACGAAAAACATATTATATGTTGCAATAAAAAACGAATTTAGAAAGAATGAATTTCTCAGAAAAATCGAGAAATATTTTGATAAAAATTACCTTAGTAAATTTTTAATTATTATTGAAAATTGTGATCTTTCAGATTTAGAGAATATTAAAAAAATTAAAGATTATTTTATTAGTAAAAAGATTTTTTTAGATGTTCTTGTTTTAAATGCAGGATTGCAATATACAGGCTCTTTTTACCCAAAAGTTTCAAAACAAGGCATAGAACTAACTTTTGCAGTAAATCATCTTGCACATTTTTACTTGGTAAATGTACTGAAAGATTTTATTAGTGATAAAGAAGAATCTAAAATCATTATTACATCATCAGATGTTCACGACCCCAAAAGTTCAGGTGGCAATATAGGAAAGAAAGCGGGACTCAATAATCTAGTTGATTTTAGAAAAAAAGTAACTGGGCAATTTTTAAATTTTAATGCTGATGAAGCTTATAAAAATAGTAAGTTATGTAATATTTTGTTTGCTAAAGAACTTGAAAAAAAATTAAAAATGTCCTCCAGTAAAATTTCTGTAATAACTTGGGCTCCCGGTCTCGTAATACCAAATGATGATTCTGGTTTTTTTAGATACAGTAAACGTTTTAATCTCTTTGGATATTTAATTTTTTCTAAAGCTGTAAAAAATATTTTAGGAATTTCTGAAAGTATAGAAAATGCTGGAAAGATTCTTTCTGAGATTGTCCTTGATGCAAATTTAAATAATGTTGGTTTCATATATTTAAGCAATAAACTTAAAGCTAGAAAAAAACATAAATTAGTTGAAAGTAACGTTAGTGATGAAGCAAATAGTGATGAGTTGGCTTCAAAACTTTGGATTTTAAGTGAAGATATTTGCAGATCATTTGGATTTGTTACTCTCAATATTTAAGGTTTGTGTTGGGAATGCAAACTCTATATTATTGAGAGCAAATTCCTCAATAATTTTTAAATTTATGGATTGTTGAGCTTCCATTGCAGCTAGATAATTATTAGTTGGTATGTAATAAACAAGTTCGAAATTAAGACTGAAGTCACCAAAATTCGTGAAATGACACCTATCAAAAGAAGCATCTTTTGTCTCTTCAACTATTTTTTTTATTATTATTGGAATCAATTTCATAAGTTTTGGAGAGGTTTCATAAACAACTCCTAATTTATGCACTAACCTTCTTTTTTCCATTTGTGCGTAATTTGAAATTATTCCATTTGTAAGGGCGCTGTTGCTCATTACTATTACTTCTCCATTGATACTTCTTATCCTTGAGGATCTTACTCCGACCCTCTCAACCATTCCAAGGACGCCATCAGATTTTATAAACTCACCTTTTTGAAAAGGTTTATCAAGCAAAATCGTAATGTATTCAAAAAACTCCTGAACTGGATCTTTCAAAGCTAATCCTGCTCCAATACCCCCTGCACTGAGTAGAGCCCAAATAGCAGTCATTTGAACACCTATATTTTGTAAGAAAAAGATTGAACCAATAGTCCATGTTAATGCTTTTATTAAAGGAGTAAGTGAAGATATCATTGAACTGATTGAGGAATCATTAATTTTCGATGTCGATTCTGTTAAAGATCTTATTAAAACTTTGTTGAGAGCTTTTATAATTATTATCAATATAAATAATTTCAGAATATTCAATAATACAGAGACGAAAGTTATTTCTTCAGCAAAAAAATAGTCAATTGAAAAATAAAATGAGAGGAGAAAACCTATTGGTTTAATAATTCCAGAGATGACCTCAAAAATAAAATCATCAAAATTTGTTTTTGTACGTTTGGAGATTTTTTTGAAGAATATTTTTGAAAGTTTAGAAATTATTATCGACAATAAAATTCCAATAAAAAAAATAGATATCGCCAGAAGGAAGTTTTCAGTAACTAATTTCATATTTAAATAAACCCTAAAAATTTATCTCTAATAAAATTTTAAATTATCTCTAAAGAACAAACCAGTCTTTATTTTTCTTTAACTCATTATTATATTTCTAATTTCTTTAAATTCTTTTCTATCCGCAGTTTTGCATAATTCAAAAATTATTGATTCAGTTGTTGTTAAGATCGCGCCACTCTGATTCATTCTAAGTAATGCTATTTCATGATCTACTCTATTTCGACTTCCCATGGCATCTGATATGAGAATAACTTCAAATCCTTGTTGTAAACAATCTAAGGCAGTTTGTTGAATACAAATATGCGTTTCGATCCCACAAATTATCAAATTACTAATTTTCTTATTTTTAAGTTCATTTAAAAAATCATGTATATTAGCTAAGCTAAATACCATCTTTTCAATCTTTTTAAATCGAGCTTTGGGTAATAATTCAGGGATCGTTTCTCCCAATTTGAGTGGGTTCTGTTCAGATATAAATATGTTTTCTTCTAAAATTTGGTAAGCATTTATTAGCTTTTTAATGTTTTTGATTATTGAATCCTTATTAAAAATTGGTCTTATTATTTTTTCCTGAATATCAACAATTATCAAGGCGTTTACTTTCGATGATAATTTATCAGAAGAGATTTCTTGATCATTCATCATTTATATATAAAGATACATTTAACATAATATTTTGAAGAACTTTAGTAAACATTTTAAATCAATAAGTTGTTTTACTCTCATCAAGAGTTATTATTGAGAATAGCCATGGGTTAATTTTGTCATTATCCTCTCAATACAAAGTCATCACATCTCCTCTTGGTGATGGATTACATAAAGATGGGAAGAGATTAACTCCTCAGAGGCTAAAAGTTCTTAATTTATTTGAAAATATTGGCTCTGGAAAGCATCTTAGTGCTGAAGAGGTACATGGAAAGCTAGTTAAAACAAGCTCTAAAGTTTCACTAGCAACAATTTATAGAACTTTAAGACTTTTAGTACAAATGGGTTTGCTGCATGAATTAGAACTCAGTGAGGGTGGACACAGATATGAATTGCTTAGTAACGACACACCGGATCATCATCATTTGATTTGTATTAGGTGTGGAAGAACAGAAGAATTCGAAAATGAAGAAGTTTTAGAAGCAGGCAAAGTTGCAGCAAAAGTTAATGGTTTTAAACTAATTGAATCCTCTTTAAATGTAAGAGCTATTTGCCCTAATTGCATTTAGTAGGTTTTAACTTAAAGTCCCTCCACAACTTGACCCAGCGCCTGCAGCGCAAGCAAAACAATGTTCTTTTACAGCGACCCCGTAGTCAAAAATAAATGATTCATCCAATAGATCAAAAAGTGTCTTTGGTCCTTTATCCTCTCGGAAATTTATTTGTTGGTTAAAGTCACAATCATAAATTTCTCCTAACCAATTTACACTAATTGTCTTTTTACACATAAGATTTTCTAAATTCTTTTCATTAAAATTTTCTTTTAGTAATTTGTAATAAGTCTCTAGTTTCCCTTCTCTTCTAAGAGATTCTTCATATCTATTTATTGGCATATTAGTTATTGTGTATAAATTATTAAAAACGATTTTGTATTTTTCGAATAGTATTTTTTTATAATCCTTCTCCAATATTTCCTGAGAAGGAGGAAGAATTGGGCTTACAGGATTGTAAACAAGGTTTAATTGTAATCCATTTTCTTTTTCCCCATAGCCTAAATCGTTAAGAATTTTTATGGCATTAATACTTTTTTCAAAAACCCCAAAACCCCGTTGAAAATCAACATTATTTTTTTCATAACACGGTAGCGAAGCAGTAACTATCACTTTATTCTTTGCAAGAAATTGAGGAAGATCTTCATAACCTTCTTCAAAGAAAATTGTCAAATTGCACCTGTCAATAATATCAATTTGTTTTGTGCTCAAACTGGTTATTAGGTTTTTAAATTCTGGGTGAAGTTCTGGCGCACCACCTGTAATATCTAAAGTCTTGATTTTATATTTTTCAATTATCTTTGGAATAAGAGATATCATTTCATTGGACATCTTTTCAGTCCTTAGGGGACTCGAATTGACATGACAATGCTTGCAAGCCTGATTGCATTTATAACCTATGTTAATTTGCAATGTTTCTATAGGTTCTTTATATATTGGGGGGAATTTTTCTTTCATAAATCTATTATTTATAAATTGTCATTCAAAAATTTAAAAGTCAACTATTTTTTTTAAAGTTTGATCTCTTATTAGCAAGTTCAATAAACCAACTTATGTATTCTTTGGGACCATTTTTAAAAACTATGTCAAATTTTAAATTGTCATGAACATCACTGATCCCTATTAAACCAGTTTTTTTTGTAGAGGGTCTTTCAACTTCACCAGAACTACTATCTACAAAAATTATTTTATTCTTAATCCCATATTCATTACCTAATATTTGTATTAATTCTAGAAAAGACCTGTCACTTCCTCCTCTTGAATAACTTTTTTCATCATTATTTTTTTTTGATGTGACTGTATCACCAACTCCTACAATCAAAGGCATATCTTCTTTTTGAATAGTTCTTTTGCATAAATCAATTTTTTCCGTAACAGAATTTGGAGAGTTTCTAAAATTAAAATTTCTTCCAAAAGGAGCTTTACCAGTTTTATCCGCAATAAATTTATTTAAAATAAATAAAACTCCAGAATCTTTAACTGCTCCTTTAATAAGTAATTGTATGTCTGTTGATCCAATATCATCTTGAGAAGAAAGTTTAATTGTTTCTCTACCATTTTTACTGCCTAAATTTGGTGAAATATGAAGGAAAAATGAGTTTTTGAGGCCTTCGGATTCAGCTTTTAAAATGATTTCATTCATCATTTTTTCAAAACTAATTTGAATAAGCTTTCTTTTATCAGAATCTTCATTAACTAAATCAAATAGACTATTGAAATTAATCGTTGGCGAGAAGCGTGTTTCACAAATTGATTTTACCGCGTGAAAATCGATATCTTCTTGGCTAAGTTCAGGAAAAATATCCTTAACTATGAAATTAAATCTTGGTCTTATTAAACTAGGTACTTTTGATAAAAAATTTAGTTCTTTTTCTGAAACTCCTTCAAAACTTATTTCACCATTGTTGTCTTGATACTCTACTCCACAGGCAGCTAAACCTCTTAGATATAGTTCTTTATTTTTAGGCTCAGTTGTGCTCCTTAAACTCCTCTCTATTATTCTGTTAACTCCTCTTGGACCTTCATGTTCCCCGCAAGTTAATACGAAGAATTCCTCGGCAAATTCTTTTACTGCATAGATATATTTTGATTCTAATTCTCTAGTCATTGGATCTTTAACTAAAGGGATACAAACCCCGTCAATGTCTTGAATAAATAAGATATTTTTAGAAGAAATTAATTGTTTTTGTTCATTTAAATTACTTGTCATATATTCCATGTTAAAAATTATTTTTCTTTTAATTTCTACTTTCTCAGAAATTATAAATTAAAAAACTCAATATTTTCAATAAATAATTTGCTATGGTCAAAAATTGCTTTAATGTAGAAAAATGTTGGTATGGGTAAGAAATTAAAAAAATTATGAAGATTTTCCAAAAATGAAGAATAATTTCGTAGAAAACATCAAAGATGAAAAATATTTTTATTCATTGATTGAAGATATAGAGAATAGCAAAGTTGGATTTTACAGTGTTGGTTTATATCCTGCATCACTAGCATACAACTGTGCTATGCATGGAAAATCAAATAATATTCTCTTAGCTCCTAGGGAAGATAGAGATTTGTTAGGTGCTTTCTCAAATGATGTTATTTCTGATATGGATAATGAGATTATTGAAAAGATTAAGAGAATGGGAAATTATTCTTCAGAGGGAAAAATAAAGTCTTTTGATTTAAAAGATCTTCTCTTGAAATGTGAGATGGTTATACTTGCCTCCAATAGTAATCATATACAAGATGATGTTAAAAATGCTTTAGAACTCAGAAAAAATTTAAAAAGAGAAAATGTTGTTCTTGGCTGCTTAGTCGGTTCTTTTTGTATTGATAGTAAAAATAAAAACCCTTTTATTCTTTGTAATAAATATCCAAATTTAGCTTTTTTTACAGGATTTCATCGTCACGGAGCTTTACGAAATCCTAATGATAGTTTTACTGCAAATTTCTGCCATCCTGATGCGCTAACAGCATTAATAGGAGCACGCATTTTGAATCAATTATCACCAAAAATTCAAGTTTCTCCTGGAGTTCACAATATTGAATGTCAATATATAAAATCAATAAAAAATATCTCATCAATATTTGCAGGTTTTGTAAATAACTTTCATTCCGATAAGCCAGGAATGCTGCCTACCATTAATACGATTTTGTTAACTCAATGTTTAGATCAGGCCGCGTCAGTATCAATAAAAGTTAGAAAAGAAAATAAATTAGATAATAAATATCTTTCATTAAAAGAACTTGGTTATGGTGAAGAAATAATTAGTGCAACGGAAATAATTAATGATAAATTTTGTGAAAAAGGAGATTATACTTTTTCTCAATTAAATGCTGTTAAGGCTGATGTCTTAGGGAGTATGACTCTACCAACTGAAGGAAAACCAACACGGAATTTTCAAGCAGGACAAGTTTTATCAGATATGCTTTTGCAACTCAACAGATGTCCAAAAGATGTCTCAGAATTTTTAAATTGGTGTAATAAATACTCTCTCAGTCAAGGAGGTTTAGAAGGTCTAAAATCTTTAAAATTTTGGCCAGACATTTATAAAGAATTCAAAATTAAAAATAACAATTGTTCAATGATTAATCTGATTTATTTATGCTTTAATGCTAATTCAGAAGAAAAAAAAGAAATTTACAAGGTTTTAATTAGTTCAGAAGAAATCACTAATTTTTGCCAAGAATCTGTGAAATCTGAATTGTCTTTCGAACTAAATGAAAAATTAAAAGGAGATTATCTTTTTGATGATATTGAAAACTTTTATAAGAAATTATTTATTGACAAAGAGCAAAACGCCCTTAGAACAAATAAATATAGTAATCAAATTTCTAAAAAAAATCCTAGTTATATCAATGTATTGAAAATTATTAATAAATATTTTAATAATTGATTATTTTTCTAATTTGCTAGAAAGCAAAGTTCTTAATTTATTTACTAATCTTGATTGCAGGGTTAGAATTATTATGGTTTAAAAGGTTTTTTTTGAAAAAGGAATTAACGCATCGTTCTCATGAACTTAAAGCTCTTGGTTGGAATCAAGAAGACTTAACAAGATACGAAGATTTATGGGACTACAGTCAAAGATGGGGATTAATAAATTTAGAAAGAGAAGACAGACAGTTTTTAAAAAAGGCAGAAAAGTTACTCCCAAAGATCCAAAATAAAAAGATATCTGTTAAAAAAACTATTGAAGAAAAATCCTATTATCTATGGTTAAATTTTTACCTCGATGAAATTAATATTTTTAGTAATTCTAATCTTCCAAAAAATAAATATGGTGTTTGGACACTCTTAATTGAAGAGGAAATAAAACTTCTTAAGGAATTACAACCAGTTATGGGTCTTCCAGATACTTTAAAAGCTAAGAATCTGTTCGAAAATAGAAAAGAGCTTATAAATAAAGCTTTTAGCGAATTTGATGCTAAAAGTAATGACAAGGTTTTCAACTTTGATGAAGTTTTAAACAACTCTGAAAAAGATGTTGGTAAGAATTGGAAATCAATTACGGAAAAAGATCCTGAGGCAAATAAAACTTTTCCAATAATTGAATCTGCAAATATTGAGAAACTCAGATCTGCGATAAAAGAGGATTTGAGTACATATATGAAAGATAATTACCCCTCATTAAAAAAGGATTTATAAATATTTATCTTTTTTTTGTTTTTTTTTTGGACTTTTCTAAGTTAAATAGATAATAGGATTATTTAAAAATTTTGAGCAACCAAAAGTTCGAGACACTTCAGTTACATGCAGGCCAAGTTCCTGATCCAACTACAAACTCTAGAGCAGTTCCCATTTATCAAACAAGTTCCTATGTCTTTGATAATGCAGAGCATGGAGCGAATCTTTTTGGATTAAAAGAATTTGGAAATATTTATACTCGACTTATGAACCCCACCACAGATGTCTTCGAAAAAAGGATGGCAGCTTTGGAGGGAGGTATGGCAGCACTTGCAACATCCTCAGGTCAAGCTGCTCAATTCTTGGCAATAGTGAACTGTATGACTGCAGGGGATAATTTTGTCTCTACTTCTTTTCTATATGGTGGGACCTACAATCAATTTAAAGTACAATTTCCAAGATTAGGAATAGAAGTTAAATTTGCAGATGGCGATAGTATCGATAGTTTTAGAAATAAAATTGATGATAAAACCAAAGCAATATATGTCGAATCAATGGGAAATCCTCGATTCAATATCCCAGATTTTGAGGGACTCTCTGCTTTGGCGAAGGAAAATGGAATTCCCCTAATAGTGGATAATACCCTTGGTGCTGGTGGTGCTTTAATAAGACCAATTGATTTTGGAGCCGATGTTGTTGTGGAAAGTGCAACAAAATGGATCGGTGGACATGGAACAAGTATCGGAGGGGTTATTGTTGATGCCGGAACCTTTGATTGGGGAAATGGTAAATTTCCACTAATGAGTGAGCCAAGCGCTGCTTATCATGGGCTCGTTCATTGGGATGCTTTTGGTTTTGGTAGTGATATCTGCAAATCTTTGGGAGTACCTGATAATAGAAATATAGCTTTTGCCTTAAGAGCAAGACTTGAATGCCTCAGAGACTGGGGATCAGCTCAAAGTCCTTTTAATTCTTTCTTGCTATTGCAGGGTTTGGAAACTCTCAGTTTAAGAATAGAAAGACAAACTTCTAATGCTCTTGAATTAGCAAAATGGCTAGATTCTAACTCTAATGTAAGTAGTGTTAATTATCCTGGCCTAGAATCTGATCCATATTACTCTAGTGCAAAAAAATATACTACTGGAAGGGGAATGGGTTGCATGCTTATGTTCTCTCTCAATGGAGGTTATGAAAATGCAGTTAAGTTTATTGATTCCTTAAAATTAGCGAGCCACCTTGCTAACGTGGGGGATTCAAAAACATTAGTAATTCATCCTGCTTCAACAACTCATCAGCAATTATCTGAAGAAGAACAACTATCTGCAGGTGTTACTCCCACTATGGTAAGAGTTTCTGTAGGAATTGAGCATATTGATGATATCAAAGCAGATTTCGAACAAGCACTTTCACAAATCACATAGGAAAGGAGATTTATTGGCTTTAATAATTCCTAGTAACTATCACAAGATTAGTGATGTTGAGAAAAATCATATATCTTGGATCGAACCAGAATTGGCAAAACGACAGGATATACGTCCTCTTAGGATTGGTATTTTAAATATCATGCCTCTAGGCAAGCAGTATGAATTTAACTTGCTACATCCACTTGGTTTATCTCCCCTTCAAATTGAGCCTGTTTGGATAAAGCTTAAAACTCACTCTTATAAAACGTGGGATCTTAATCATCTGAATAATCTATACATTACTTGGGAAGAAGCAAATAATCCAGAACCGTTAGATGGAATCATTATTACTGGAGCACCTATTGAACACCTAGCCTTTGAGGAGGTTAAGTATTGGGACGAATTTGTAAAAATTGTAAATGAAGCCAGAAATTCTTGTGCGAGTACTCTTGGATTATGTTGGGCTGGCTTTGCTCTGGCTTATTTGGCAGGGGTCGATAAGAAAGTTTTTGATAGGAAATTATTTGGGGTATTCCCTTTAAAAAGTCTTGTTCCTGGACACCCTTTGATGGGTACACAAGATGATGAATTTATTTGTCCTCAAAGTAGATTTGCTGGATTACCAGATTTGGAAATGGAGAAAGCCCAAAAAGAAGGGAAATTGAATTTGTTGGCTTATGGAGAAAACGTTGGATATACAATATTTGAATCTAATGATCAAAAACAACTTATGCATTTAGGTCATCCTGAATATACGGTGCATAGAATTATTAGTGAAATTGAAAGGGACAAAGAAAAGGGAGATGTTCCTCCTCCTAAAAATTTTGATCCAAATAGTTCAAAAACCGCTTGGAGGTCTCATAGGAATTTGCTTTTTCAACAATGGCTTTGGTTCTGTTATCAACAAGTTAGTCTTAATTAATTTTTTTAATGAGCGCTTTCCATACCACCTAGTCTTTCAAATAAGTTAAGACTTTCTTTATTTAATCCTACAATTTCAACTTTAGAACCACCATTCTGGAACTTTCTAATAATTTGCTCAAGAGCAACAACGCCACTTTGATCCCAAATATGAGCTAAAGACATATCGATTACAATATTTTCAGGATGTTCATGAATATCAAATCCTTGTAAGAAATAAATTTTACTTACAAAAAATAATTGTCCTTTTACTTTGTAGGTAGTCAAATTATTTTCTTTAGCTCTTGAGACAGTTATAACTTTTGCGACTTTTCTGCTGAAAAGGATTGCAGCTAATGCAACTCCAGCAATAACTCCAAGTGCAAGATTATGAGGTTTTGTCAGCATTGTAACCGCAAAAGTCATAAGCATTACTGCAGTATCACTTTTAGGTATCTTTCTAATATTTTTTAATCCATTTATATCTGCTGTACTTATCGCGATCGTTATCATGATTGCTACTAAAGCAGCCATTGGGATTGCTCCAATCCAAGACTTCAAGAGGATAATCATAATTAGTAGAGATATACCTGAGGAGAGAGTTGATAATCTAGATTTACCACCATTTTCCGTATTCATAACAGATTGCCCAACTAAGGCACATCCTGCCATTCCACCAAATAAGGATGCCACAATATTTGCGATTCCCTGTCCTCTTGCTTCTTTATTTTTATTAGAACTTGTATCAGTTACATCGTCTAAAATGTCTTGAGTTAAAAAGGTTTCCATTAAACCCACGAGAGATATTGCAAGTGAAGTCGGTAAAATAATTCCTAATGTTTCAAGACTAAAAGGTACTTTCCCATTTTCTATTGATCCAAAAGGAAGAGAAATACTTGGTAATCCATCAGGCAATTTACCCAAATCGCTAACTGTTGGGACATCTAGATTCAAGAATATGCTTATGAGAGTAATTACTACTATCGCGATAAGTTGAGATGGGACTACTTTTGTGATTTTTGGAAGCCCATAGATAATTATTAATCCTAGGATTACAAGAATCCAAACTACTGGGATCTGAGAGTTAACTGGATACTGACTCAAAGTTTGTTCCATTAATCCTTTTGATTCTTTTATACCTATTCCTAACTGAGGTAGTTGTGCCTGAAATATTAAAAGCGCCAGTGCATTTACAAATCCACTTAATACACCCGTTGGCACGAATCGCATTTGGTAGGCAAGTCTTAAATATCCCCAAAGAATTTGGAAAATTCCAGTTAATATTCCAGCTGCAATAAGATATGGGACTCCTAATCCAGGAGCTTGTGATTCTCCATAAGCAACAAGTCCAGTCATCAAAAGAGCTGTTGAACCTGTAGCTGAAGTGATCATCCCCCTTCTTCCTCCAACAATCGCAATTGTTATAGATAAGCAAAATGCACCAAAAAGGCCAACTTTGGGATCTACACCAGCTATACCAGAAAAAGCAATTGCTTCTGGGATCATTGCAAAAGCAACAACTAAGCCTGAGAGAATATTTGACTTTGGATCATCTAACCAATTTTTAGATAAATATCTTGAGAAATTTGACATTTTAAGTTTCTTTATAATTAAGAAGTTACCTCATAAAGGAGGCAAAATACCTTGTGGGTCAAAAATATTCTTTAAAGTTTTTAATTCATTCATTCTATCTCCAAAGGCTAATGTAATTTCTTCATCATGAGAATCCAAATGATTATGCAATTGGGCTAAGTGAATATTTGGATAAAACTTTTTTAGCTTGCTCCATGATTTATAAATCCATTCCAAAGCGACTTCTTTTTCTTGAAGATCATTTTTTTTCCATGATGCATATATCCATGGTTTCCAAGTGCTTTCTCTATGAACAAAAAAGCTTGAGCCATGATTTAACTTTTTAGTTTTGCAACCTAATTGTTGAGAAGCAACATAACAGGAATTATTAGGTTTATTATCCATTATTTCATCCAAACATTTTATGAAAATTGGGATATCATTTTTTAAATCTTCTCCAAGAAGACTAATTACCTCAGAATGGCTATTTGCATTCAGCTCATATAAATTCAATTCCTTAGGGAAGAAATTTATTTTGTTAAGGTTTTCATAAAATTGTTTTTCTAGAGAAGGGAATTTGTCTAGAAGCTTTAGGCATTCTTCTGTTCTTTTATCCTCTAAATTATTTCTGAGTTCAGCAAAAATATATAAGTAAATTTTTTTGGCATAAATCCATTGAAGACTAATATTTTCTGGAAATTTCTCTGATAGTTTTATTATTTCAGAAAGTTCATTTAGATTTACAAATCCTTCAATAATCTTAATTGGATTAGATTGGATAGTCTTAAGTTCTATTTCGGTAATAATTGAGATGAAAGGAGCTGCTCCTTTAATTGCTTCCCAAATCAGTTGTTCTTCTGGATTTATTTGATTTTTTTTTAAAGAGATAAATGAGCCATTACCCAAGAAACCTTTAATTGATTCAATATTATCAATGGCTAATCCGTAGGATCTACTGAGCGGGCTTACTCCGCCAGTAAGTATATATCCTGCTCCAGGAAGTTTAGAAAGTCCAATTGGAAAACTTCGATTATATTTTTGTAAATGATTTACTAGATCCCCCATTATTACTCCACCACCAATTGTTACTAAATTGGATTTTCTATCTAGGCGAATTTTGCTGTGATTTTTTCTTAGATCAAGAGTAGTAAAACCATTTTTTGCACAGCTAGAGGTTGTACCTCCACTACACACGCAAAGGTGTTCGACTTTTTCCTTAGAATAGTTCTCCTTATTAAATAAGGAATCATCCACGTTATAAATTAAATTCTTTAATTTTGCATCCTTTGAGTTGATATTTGGAACTTCAAGCAAGTTATTATTATTTTTCACTACATGATATTGTTCTTTACTATTATGGTATAAGTTATAATTTGTTTTTGGATAATTCAGATTCGAAGTTAAACAATCAAGTCGCGATACTTATCTGCGGACACGGGAGTAGAAATAAACTAGCCATTACTGAATTTCAAGAGTTAACTAAATACATCCAAAAAAGATATCCAAACTTTTTAGTTGAATATGGTTTCTTGGAATTTGCTAAACCCTCGATTGTTGATGCTCTAGACAAGTTAAAAGATCTTTCTGTAAAAAAAGTAATTGCAATACCCGCAATGCTTTTTGCTGCTGGCCATGTAAAAAATGATATACCTAGCTTACTTATGAATTATTCAAGTAAAACAGGTATTGAAATAATTTATGGAAGAGAATTAGGTATTAATAATTTAATGATTAGTGCAGCTTGTGAAAGAGTAAAAGATGTATTTAAACAAAATAATACTCTCAAACCTGAAGAATCATTATTAGTTGTTGTTGGTAGAGGCTCTTCTGACCCAGATGCGAATTCCAATGTTTCAAAAATTACGAGAATGATTGTAGAGGGTATTGGTTTAGGGTGGGGGGAAACAGTTTTTTCTGGAGTAACTTTCCCTCTTGTTGAACCTGGATTGAAAAATGTTGTGAGACTTGGTTATAAAAATATAATTATTTTCCCTTATTTCCTTTTTTCAGGTGTCCTTGTCACAAGAATAAAAAGGCAAAGTGACTTAGTTGCGATTAATAACCCAAATATTTCATTTATACATGCAAAATATCTTTCTTCACAGTCTTATGTGGTCGATACTTTTGTAGAAAGGATTGAAGAGATTCTTAATGACGAGGGTAATAATTTTATGAATTGCTCAACTTGTAAATATAGATCAAATTTATTTGGCTTTGAAAAAGAAGTTGGAATGGTACAAGAAAGTCATCATAACCATGTAGAGGGCTTGGGTATAAGTTGTGATTTATGTGATCCTGAATGTAATGGTGCTTGTGAAATACAAAATCAAATTCCAACTCATAATCAAGAAAAATCAAACTCAGGAGTAGGAGATAACTTAGAACATGAACATTTAGAGGCTCATCAACATGAACATAATCACCATCATCATCACCATAGTATTTATCCAAATTCAAAACACCCTCTAGGACCTGTCACGCTTCGCTTGCCTAATGAATACTAAATCTTAAGAAAATCCGTTGAAAATCAATTAATCACCTGTCTCTTTCTCGACTAAGTCTTAATAGACTCACTATATATAAGTATTCTTAATATAAAATCTTGAAAGTATTTTGAGCTGGATTTTCCACAATTTACAGTTTGTTTTCCACGTCCAAATCCACATTGGATTAGAAATGCCAGTATTTTTCAAAAAAAACAGGACTTCAACATTATTGTTGACTTTTCTTTAACATCTTTTCAATTTCCTTATATGAAAAGGAAGTTTTTTAAAAACATACTTATAACATGAGTCTCATTTGATAATTTGAAAAGTTTACTGGCGGATATTTTTTGATTTTTTTAGAAAAAAACATCATTATGGTTATGCAGAAAAATTTAAATTTATGGATCAAAACAGCCAATCAAACTTAACTGATGAGAAACTTGTCGAGTGTACTTTAAATAAAGTCTCTTTAGAGACAGAGCTTTCAGAAACTCTTTATAACACTATGAAAGATTTCGTATTAAGTAATCCAACTTGGGATCAATATAAGCTTATAAATTCAGCTTTAGCTACTTTTCTCGTTCAAAACGGATGTACAGATAATACTGTCTCAGAAATTTACTTAAATCAATTATTTACACCTTCTAAGTCTTTTTAATATTTAAACAGGCTCTTCTACTCAAGGCCATCATTGTAAGTGTAGGGCTTTGCCAAGATGATGTGGGCCAGCATGCTCCATCTAGTACAAGCACATTCTTGCATCTCCATAATCTATTAAATTTATCAACTACACTATTTTCTTCATCCATCCCCATTGGTGCTCCCCCTACTTCATGAATGTAATATCCAGGAGGAGGAGGACTATCTGAAAGTGCGATCAAATTTTTTGTAAATAAACTTCCTAATGGGATGTTCATTAGTTCATTAATATTTTTTATTTCTCCATTTGCAGCTTTTATTGATTTTCGTATTGTGTTTTCCATATGCTTAGCCATGTTTAACTCATTTTCGCTCCATTCGAATTCAATGTAAGGAATTGGGATACCCCATTCATCTGTTTTTCTTGATAGAGAAACTGAGTTTTTCTCTCTAGGAAGGACTTCTCCATGGGCGATAAGAAAGCCAATTGATGTGTTTGTATCTTTTTGCAAAAATTTAGGTATCCCTAATCGGTCAATTGCCCCCCAGATTCCATAACCTCTATAGAAATTTATGTCGTCAATTTTTGGTAAATTTGAGCCGAATGGAATAAAGAAGCTGCCTGCTCCAGAAAGATTGGGAGGATTATCTAATGGATGTCCTGAGTTGTTTGTTTTTGGGACTGAAAAAAATCTACAGATAGATATATGGTCCATAAGGCATTTACCTAATTTCCCAGAATCATCTTTAAAACCTGAGGGATTTGATTTGTATTCTGAGTTCAGCAGTATTCTGAGTGTTGAAATTGTTGATGCGCAAAGAAGGATTAAATCACAATTTAATTCTTTTTTGCATCCATTTTCTAAGTTTACGATCGTTAGTTTTGATGCAAGCTCTGTTATCTTGTTAATCTCAAAAGACTCTACTAGGTGATTTGAAATTATTTGCACATTCCCAGTATCTAAAGCTTTTTTTAAAGAGCTTCCTAAGCTAGAGGACTTTGGCCATTTTTTTTCTTTTACTGATGAATTACGGTCAAATCCTCTTGATTGGATAAATGGATAGTTTAATTTTGATTTTACTTTATTGCCAAAAACATTTTCGTTTTCTGTAAGAGGTATTTCTCCAATATATTTACCGTTTGGGACTTCTTTAATGTCATCTTTTCGTCCATAGATGCCGCAAAAATTTTCAATGAAGTCATAGTGAGGGGATAGTTCATCGTATGAAATAGGCCAGTTTGGTCCGAATCCGTCTTTTTTAGCGGGATGAAAGTCTTCTGAGGAAAGTCTTAATGTTATGCCTCCCCAAGTTAATGATCTCCCCCCATATTGTTTACCTTGGGTCCAAAGAAATGGCTTTTTTTTTGGGAAGTCATAAGGATGCTTCAATTCATTTGAATATAAGTCAGGATTATTTTTCCAATAACCAGGATGTTGGCATTGATTGGCATGTTTTTTTGTTAAAACTCCTGATAATCTTTTGAATGTACTTTTTGGCTCATCATTACTAGCTTCATGCCTTTTAACTTGAGGCCCTGCTTCTATTACTAAAACTTTGATTCCTTGTTCTGCCAATGTAAGTGCTGCTATTCCTCCTGTAGCTCCAGAACCAACAACAATTGCATCATAAGGACTTATATCCAAAACCTAGTTCGTGATTTATTATTTCAATAAATATAGCATTCAGTAAATAATTAATTTTTAGATTTCAGCTTAAGAAGTTAGAATTTATTGAAATACTACTCAAAAAATGAGATTTATAATTTTAACTGTTTTAATGATTGTTTTAACTCTCCCTTCTAGAAGCTTCGCTGCATTGGATTATGGTAAACAATCCTTAATTGGTGCTGATTTTTCTGGATCTGATTTAAAAGGAGCAACTTTTTATTTGACTGATTTACAAGATGCAAATTTATCAGATTGTGAGCTCCAAAATGCTACTCTCTATGGAGCAAAATTGAAAGATACTAATTTAAGTAACTCCAATTTAAGAGAAGTAACTTTAGACTCGGCTATTTTAGATGGAACAGATTTATCAAATACTAACTTAGAGGATTCATTTGCTTATAGTACACAGTTTGAAAATGTAAAGATACAAGGCGCAGACTTCACAAATGTTTTTTTGCCAAAAGATATTATTAGGAAATTTTGTGAGAGTGCCACTGGAACTAATCCAATTACAAATAGAGAAACTAGAGAAACTTTAGAGTGCGATTACATTTAAATTTATGCACATACAAGTTCTTTTTTAATCTTTCTTTGTTTATAAAGTGATCTTCCAACAGGCCAACCTAAAGTAGATAAATGTTTCATTAAAGAACCTGAGTATTTGAAATAAAAATTGTCTGAATATTTTATGCCAAGTTCTTTTAGAGTGGTTACTAATAAACATAGATCTTTCTTTTTGCCTTTTTTCATATCCAGTAATATCAATGCTTCACTTGATAATTTTTTTTCTAGAACCTTATCATTTTCAGCAAAACCAACTTTAAGTGAATTAAATTCATCAGAATAAAGAGTATAAACTATTCCATCTTTGAATTTATCTTCAGAAGTATCTACATTAAATCTTGATGATATTAATGTTTTGTATCCTTTAATGATTTTTCTGTTATTCATAATTATTTGATTTCATCCTGAGCTAATTCGTATTTCTCCAATAGATTGTTTACTTCTGCTAGTGCAATCCTCTTTTGACAGGCCGAGTCATATCTATTTACTGCTACTGAAGGTATTGAACCTTTGCTTTTCATTTCCCTTATACCAGTTTCTAAACATTGAAAAGCAACACTTGATAGATCTCTTCCTTCTGCTGCGGCCCAAACTTTCAAAAGATAAGTAAGGTTTGATGGTACTGAGATCTGTACTTTGTTTGAATTTGAAGTATTTAATGCAATATCATCGAGACTAATTTCTTTAGAGGAAATAGTTTCTTTAACCTTTTTCTTCAAAAATTTTACTTGGCTTATAGCGTCCTCTTTATTCTTTATTTTCTGCTCTATTTCAAATAACTCTTCTTCAGAATTAATTAAAGCTTCTAATGCCCATTTAGCATCATCTTTCGCAACAGCGGTTCTATCAAGCCATTCATCTCTTATTTTTGACCAATTACTAGGCATAAGCTTTATGCGATAATTCTATGATATATAAATCTGAATAGATTGTCTATGTATTCTAAATAGACTTAATATAGATTAAACAATTTTCTAATGTTATCTTTAATAATTCCTCATCTTAGAAATAATCTTTTAAAAGAATTGAAACTGCAGAATCTATTCAATATGAGCTTAGAGATATTTTTTGTTAAATGAAAACGATATATTAGACTAATCAATCTTTTTAAATTTGGGTTATTTGTTTATTTAATTAAAGACTTCTGAGCTTTTAATCTCTTTCAATAAGTTCAATTTTATAACCATCAGGATCCTCAACAAAAGCCAAGACAGAAGTACTGTTTTTCATTGTTTTAGGTTTTGTTGTTATTTTACAACCATTTTTTTCCAATCCTTGGCAAATTAGATGAATATCTTTTACTCCAATAGCTATATGACCATATTTATCTCCAAGCTCATAGTCTTCAGACTTTTTGTCCCAGTTATAAGTTAATTCAATTACTGAGTTTTCTTTTTCTGAGCCATAACCAACAAATGCCAAAGTGAATTTTCCATGAGGGTAATCCTTTTTTCGCAATAAATTCATTCCTAATCTATTGACGTAGAAATCAATGGATTTATCTAAATCTCCAACTCTCAACATTGTATGTAGGATACGCATTTTGAATTATGAACCTAAATCAATTATCTAATATTTAATAACCATCTGCCAAAGTTGATTTTTTGAAAGTAAGTCTTTTTATTAAGTTCAAAAAATTAGGTTAAAATATTAATACAAAATTTCAATAATATATTGAATCAGATATTCCAAAGACTCTCATCAGTATTTTTGTATACTTTGCCATTAAAGGCATCAATACCTTTTGGATATTATTTGTTCTATAAATATGCATTTTTAAAAATTCTTTTATTACTCACGTTCCCGATAGCAATAATTGAAAAATCTTTGCCTTTTGGTAGTTTTTTATTATTTATAATTTTGTTTGCTGGATTAGTAAGAAATCCAAATGTTCCCTATTTCGTAAGATATAACGCATGCCAAGCATTACTTATTGATATTGCTTTGATAATAATTTCATATCTCTTGAGAATATTTCCCATAGTTGAATTAGGCTCAATAATTTTTATATTTACACTATGTATTTTTATTTATTCGATTTCTCAATGTATTTATGGAGTTGAACCTGAAATTCCCTTAATTAGTAAATCTGTAAGAATGCAAATTTAAATAAATTTATAGATTTAGTGACTTTCTTCAGCACTCATTCAGAATAGATTCCCATCTTAGTTGACTAGCCTTTATTGCTTCCATTGGTGGATTAGCTCCCTCTATTTCAAAGGCTTTTATTAATGATTTATTAGCTAATAGTCCTAATCTTGCGGCCTCTCTTTGTCTAGAGCATACTTTTTTTCTTGATCCCTCTTTTAAACTATTTTCGATTTCTTTAAGAATCTGGCTAGCTTCATTCGATTTAGAATAAAAATCATTCATGTAAACATCAAGTGCGGTATCAGCAAAGATTTCAACTGGAGAGATTATTGTGACTAAGCACACTATAAAACTTACAAATATAAATATTTTCATAAGAATCTTAAGTAAATTTTTTGTCAGATCTCTTTAATACTAAATAAAAGGTAATAACGCTAATTGTTCCAGATGGGCCTATTAAAACATGCCAAAATTGATCTCCACTAATTGAGAGCCTTGTGCCAAAGAAGGTCGTAAAAATAATACCAAATATTGGGTAAAGAATAAAAAGCCAGTCTTTAAAAACCCTTTGCCAATTTATAATTAGAAGTATACTTATTATTACTTGAAAAAGGAGAGCAATAGTTTTATCAAATAAAAAATATGAGATTATTGAACATAAAGAAATGCAAAAATTAGTTTTTTGAATAAATTTATTTTTTATAACTGATATTGATAAAAATGTTAGACCTAAAGATAGGAAAGAATAAAATAACCAATTAAATAAAGAGGAGTGATCTACATAAATCCAAGATGTTTGGGTATGATCTATCATTTCAGAAATCGATGCCAATCCTAAAAAAATAAAACCGAAAGGTATCAATTTGTTCTTACTTATATGTTTGAATTTATTGATCGATCTAATACCTAATAATATTGGGATGATTGCCGCTTGAAAGTGGGCAAATAATAAAATTGAAAAAAACAAAATAAATTCTTAAACTTAATTCATCCTAATTTAAATAAAAAATCAGATTCTGGTCACCTGAGTAGAGAAAGATACCATTGCCCTATTACTATAATCAATATTGTAAGAACAAAAGGGAAAGCAGGATATCGTGTTTGAAAATTAGCAGGTGGCCAAGGAGACCAAGATATTAATCTGCCTTGCGCTTCATTTGAAATAACTTTTTTTTTCGGCTTTTTGTTTATTAAATTATCTGTGGCAAATCCTTTACTCATAATCTAAATAAAAATTATACTAACAAGAACGTTTCAAAAGGGCGTTTATATTATTCGGTTCTTTTTATTTGAACGGAGGGGGTGGGATTCGAACCCACGGTGCCCTTGCAGACACGCTAGTTTTCAAGACTAGAGCCTTAAACCACTCGACCACCCCTCCAGAGGCTATTCAGTTTTGTTGAACTTCAAAACTATAACATAAGAAATTAGTCATAGTCTATAAATTCAAAGATTAAAAATTTATTTCAAAAAACTTGTCTGAGAGGGGAATTTTATTTAAAAATGACGGGATAAGTCGTTATAACAGTCAATTATTAGTCACATTTAGTCCAAAAATTTAGGCCACAAAAAATCACCCAAAGTTGACATTTTGTTGAAATAAACCAAATAAGTTATTCCCAACTATGGCAGCGATTATTAAAACGAATGCAACTATGGCGAAAAGAGCACTAACATCTTTTATGTCATATGGTGCTTTAAATAAAGGTTTTTGGTCTGCCATTGTTATCTAATATATAAATGCAATTGAATCATATTATTTTAATGCTTGTGAGAAGTATTAAGTTATTGTTTAGTCTAAGAATGGATAATAAAAAAGCCACTAAAAGTGGCTTTTTTATTAATGATTAAATAAACTAGCTTGTGTAAGTTTTTCCTCTATAAGTTAGTTCATTGTGCTGCTTTTTAGCTGCTTCTTTGTTCTGGACGTACTTTTGTCCTCTGTAAATTAGAGTCATTTTTTTAGCTCCGGTTTCGCTTAAGTCCCCGTTCCATGGCTTAAGTCGATTTGCGGCTTGCTACACGCAAGTTGAACGTTTTGGTAGCGGTTGCTACAAATTCATATTAGCATCCATTAAAATTCTTTGTCTAGGTTTTTAATAAATAAACTTAATATATTTAATGATAGATTAGGTTTCTGATAAAAATATTTATCATAATCCCTGCTTAATTTCTCGCAGGTTACATTTTGTTCGTTTTTGAGAAGTATTTTTTATTTAATGAACTTTTAAATGTAAAATTCTTAAGATTATAAAATTTGTTTTATGTTTTCTAGAAGCAAAAAACCTACAGTAAAAAAATCTGCAATAGTTGAAGAGACTCCATTATTTGCTCAATTATTACCATTCGCAAACAGAATGAATGATAAGGTCCAATTGGTAAATGCTTTGGCTTTTACTTTTATTATGGGATTCTCAATTTTTGGAATTGCTCTATGGAAACTATCAGGGCTGACCTAAATATTTTATTTTTGCAAAGCATCAATTTTTGATTCTTTGTTTTCAATTATGGTTATTAACCATCTAGAGGCTAGCCCTCTGGATATTGATCTATTTTTTAGAAATCTACATATATATACGTGTAGATTTTTTTCGTTTTTGGAGTTAAATTTCTCCTCAAAATCTAAGATATCCTCTTCTGATGTTCTTTTTCTTAGCTCATCCACCAATGCATGACTTGAGGAATCATTAAAAAAGTTCTTAATATTTAAGCTTAATGTCATAAATAATTTATGTCCCTATTTAAGAGGTAGCCATAAATTAAATTTTTAAAAACTAATTTATATTTTTTATTTACAAATTATTCAAAATTTAATCTTTTGGTTTAGCAAGAGGAAGCAAGCACTTATCTGAATCACAACCTGCTGGTCCTGCTTCAGAAAGTTCTCCAACATCATATTTATTAAGAGCATCAAAGAAATCGTTATTAACTTTCCTTTCTATTACTTTATTTTGCAATGATATATATTCATCTTTACTTATTGGTTCAAAGGGTAATCTAGGGAAAGTAGCGTTAGCGCTAAATCGAGCTAGCAATGCCGCTGAAATATATCCCTCATTATTTTCTATTGCATTATGAATAGCCTTAGCTAGTTCTTCGATTTCATTTTCCCTAAATTCTACGGTTGCAGAGGTATTATGCTCTGTGTAAAATTTCTGCACTTGCATATAAAAATCAAATTGAGCTAGTGCTGAGAAATTATTGATGTCTATTTGGTCTGCACCATCTATATTTGCCCAACTAACTTCTGTAGGGATTTCAACTAACCATTCTGTACATCTTGGATCAAAAGGATTATCTAGTAAGCAACCATTTTCATCTTTATCAGATTGAGATGGTACAACAGAGTAACCATAATCCATGCAAGCTAAAGCGATTGGATCATTTTTTCTGAAAGTTATTCTTCTAATGAATCTTTGAGCCTTTGGTGGATGCCATCCTGGAGCTGCTCCAGTAAGTAGGCTTTTAGTCCCAGCTGGCTGGACTGTTGTACATCTATTTGGTCTCCTTAGATTATGTTTATCACAATATTCCCAGACAGTTTCTTTTACTATTTTTCTCCAAGAATCTAGGAATTTTGCTTCCTTCTCCTTGAAAACTTTTCCTTCTTCACTATTCGGCCTTCCTGCTTCCCACCATTTCAACCATGACGTCCCAAACGCATGGACACAAAAATCAAATAATCCAGTGAAACTTACTCCAACGATAGGATCATATTCCCTACTTTTTCTGTAACGCTCAACTTCAAATTCATGATTAAGTAGGCATGCTACAGAAAGAGCTGCTGCCTTGAAAGCTTTTTTTTGCTCTTCAAAATTTTCGGGATCTATCTGATTTAAATGAACTTCAGCCAAATTACAGTGGAAATCATTTCCCAAGATCTCCCCACAAGGGTTAAGTCCATATCGGCTCATCCTGTGGTCTAGCTCTTCTTCAGAGAATGGACCATAACTACTATTTATCCAATTTCTCGCTTCATCCTTACCTTGCTCTGAGTAGATTTCTATAAATTCCTTTCTCAATTCGTCATCTTTGAGAATATCCGCATTTGACCTTGCGATTGCTTCTGGAGCAAATTGAATAGCTCCCTCACCTGAGTGGAATTGTTTTGTTACGGCATCCAAAACAGTTTGGTAAGTGGGTTTTGTATGGTAAACCCTAGTATGATTAGCCATCCTGAGGGCATCTTTTTCAGGATCTATTCTCCAATTACCATTTTCATCTTGACTCCATAAATTTTCTTTTGCCGATGCTGCTTCCTTATCATCTGAAGCAAACTGTCTCATTCCAGCACTTCTTCTTATATTTCCAGCAACTATAGTTACTGCAGCTTCATCAATTAATAAACAACACTCTACTGTACTTAATTTCCTGCCTATTGCCTTTCCAAGAAGTGATGCAACTCTGGAGTAGAGATCTTTCAATTTAATAGGATTTGCCATCCCTCCAAAACCTTTTAATGATTCTCCAGCAGGTCTAATATCTTCCAAATTTATATAAACATCAATTTCTCTTTCAAGATTTTCATTACTTGATGCCTCAAGAAGATATTTATAGCTATCTACCCAGCCTCTCCTGCTATCTCCAACTTTGATGTGAAGATCTTTTCCTTTTATTACCATTGATGACTTTTCTTCTCTTTGATCTTTAGGAGTTATTCCAACTTCACTGACTGATTTAATATTTATTTTGTTGATTACCGTTGGTAGATTATTTATAAAATGAGGCTCAATTATTGCACCTGTTCCACATCCCATCATTGCTAAGTCCATCATTAATGCGAAGGCTTCCCAATCAATTAAGTTTGTTGAGGTACAGTTGTATGCTCCTGAGAAATTTTGGTTCTTATTAATCCAAGGGGTTCCGCCTATCCACAACCATCTTCCTGAAGGTTGGGCTTTTTGGTTACTTTGCATCTCTTTCATTAGGATCATTTCTTCATCAGAAAGTTTTCCTAATTCTTTTAATCCCGATAAATTCCTTTCGCCTACTTCGCTCCAGTTCTCCCTTTTACCAGATGAAGTTTTTCTACTGTAAGATCTGAAAAAAACTGGATAAGCAGCAGGCGCAGTCTTTGGAAAATCATCTTTTTTAAGATTATTGGAATTGCTCTGTGAAGAAGCTCTATTTGGTGCAACAGTCACGATAAAAAAAACGTATGTAAATAACCCGTACTGGAAGAATAACTCTACCTGTGGCGTCTGCAACCATTCTTACCACTATTTAACGGTTTGTGTAGAATTATGTTTAATATGAAATCTTTGTTTCAAGAAAGGATATGGAAAGAATCCCTGAACCTGAATTAATGGTACAAAAAGAGCAAGTCATTTCTTATGACGAAGCTGATTTTTCTGAAGGGGAAATTAATCTAATAAATCAAATAAATTATTATCTTTTAAGAAAAAATATTTCTTTAGGTGAAAAAGATTTAATAGTTGATTTAGGATGTGGCCCAGGAAATATTTCGGAGAAGTTAGCAATAAAATGGCCTAATACTGAAGTAGTTGGAATAGATGGTTCTAAAGAGATGATTTTGAGAGCAGAACATAATAAAAGTATTTCTACTAATCAAAAAAAATTAAAAAATTTACGCTACATTTGTTATGACATCAAAGACATTAAATCAAATAATTTTTTATTTAAAAAAACAATCAGTTTACTTGTAAGCAACAGTTTGATTCATCACATTACCAATCTTGAAGATTTCTTTAACACAATAAGAAGTTTGTCTAGTAATATCACTGTAAATTTTCATAAGGATTTAAAAAGGCCATTAGATGAAAAGTCTGCTTTAAAACTCAAAGCACAATGTTCAACTAAATATAATGAAATTTTAACTAATGATTATTATGCATCTTTAAGAGCTTCTTATACTTTTAAAGAGTTAAAAAATTTCACCTTAGAGAATGATCTACCCTCTTTAGATGTGTTTGAAGAAGGTGAAAATTATTTAATAGTCTATGGTAATGTTTAATAACTAAGAGAAAGGCCCTTATATTATATAAATGAGCTTAGGTACTAAAATTCTAAATAATAAAGAAATACTGGACGCGGTAAATAAAAGAAGAAATTTTGCTATTATTTCACATCCAGATGCTGGGAAAACGACTCTTACCGAGAAGCTTCTTTTGTATGGAGGTGCCATACAACAAGCAGGAGCAGTAAAAGCTAGGGGTAATCAGAGAAAAGCCACCTCAGACTGGATGGAACTTGAGAAACAAAGAGGTATTTCTATTACATCAACTGTATTGCAATTTGAATATGAAAGATCAGTAATTAATCTATTAGATACACCAGGACACCAAGATTTCTCCGAAGATACTTATAGAACATTAGCTGCTGCTGATAATGCAGTTATGTTGGAAGATGCTGCTAAAGGACTAGAACCTCAAACTAGAAAATTGTTTGAAGTTTGTAAGATGCGAAAAATACCAATATTTACTTTCATAAATAAAATGGATAGACCAGGAAGAGAGCCATTTTCTTTACTTGATGAAATTGAATCAGAGCTTGGATTAAATACCCTACCTATAAACTGGCCAATTGGGAGTGGCGAGGAATTTAGAGGGGTTATTGATAGATTTTCGAGAGAGGTGATTTTATTTGATAAAGCAGTGAGAGGGAAACAATCGAATGAGAAAAGATTAAGTCTTGACGATAAAGAGCTATCAAAATATGTAGAGAGAGATTTACTTGAAAACTCACTTGAAGAATTAGAGGTTCTTGATGAGGCAGGATCTAAATTTGAAAAAGAAAAAGTTTTTAATGGCTCTTTAACCCCAGTTTTCTTTGGATCTGCCATGACTAATTTTGGCGTAAGGCCATTTTTAGATAGTTTTTTAAAAATGGCACAAAAACCAACTTCAAGAAATAGTAATAAAGGGGATATTGAACCTGCAATCGATGAATTTAGTGGGTTTGTTTTTAAGCTTCAGGCAAATATGGATCCAAAGCACAGAGATAGGGTTGCTTTTATAAGAGTTTGTAGTGGCAAATTTGAAAAGGATATGTCAGTTAAACATTCCAGAACTGGTAAAACAATTAGATTATCAAGACCACAAAAAATATTTGGGCAAGATAGAGAAGTAGTTGATGATGCCTATCCTGGAGATGTTATTGGTTTAAATAATCCAGGGATGTTTTCTATTGGAGATACTCTTTATACTGGTGCTCATCTGGAATATGAGGGCATACCATCGTTTAGTCCTGAGATATTCAGCTGGCTAAGAAATCCAAATCCCTCAGCATTTAAAAACTTTAGAAAGGGTGTTAATGAACTTCGAGAAGAAGGTGCTGTTCAGATTCTTTATGACTTTGATGAGAGTAAAAGAGACCCTATACTTGCAGCCGTTGGTCAATTGCAGTTGGAGGTAGTAACTCACAGATTAAAAAGTGAATATGGTGTAGATGCAATTCTTGAGGCAATGCCATATCAATTGGCTAGATGGATTTCTGATGGATGGCCAGCCATTGAAAAACTAGGCAGAATATTCAACTGTAAAATAGTTAAAGATTGTTGGAATAGGCCAGTTATTCTTTTCAAAAATGAGTGGAATCTAAATCAATTTGTTGAAGACAATAATCAATTAAATTTAAACAAAGTTGCGCCCGTTGTTAGTGGAGTCGAACCAATTGTTTTATAAAGTCTTAATGGATTATAAAATTAGTTAATCTGTTAGTATTGGTAAAAAATTTTGGATTCAAACAGTAATAAAAATAATAACGAAAAATCACCTTATGAAATTTTAGGTGTTAACGAAGGTGCTGCTTTTGAGGATATTCAGAAGGCTAGAGATATTAAAGTAAAAGAGGCTGGTGAAGATTTAATTTTAAAAGCGAAAATAGAATCTTCCTTTGATCAATTACTCATGGGGAGTTTGAAAGCCAGGCAATCAGGAAATGTAAGCTATGAAGCTGTGAGTGCCTCAAAAAAAGAAAAACAAATTAATCAATTTAACAATAATAATTTCCCACTTCTTTCTAAGATAAAAAATTTAAATAATAACTCTAACAATTCAAGTCAGTATAGTCTGCCAAAAATAACTCCCCCCTCATTCGATAATCTTCCAATAAAAATATCTGTCGGGCTATTATTTTTAATTTTGTTATTTATCAGTCCAGACTCTAATAATAGACTTTTACTCTCTATCTCAACATTAATACTTACCTATACTCAAATTAAATCAGGGAAAAGATTTATAGGTTCTTTGGGTTGGAGTGTTACCTTTCTCTCGATAGGATTAATATTTGGTGGATTGCTTGAAAATAATTCTTTCATTCAGGAAGTATCAAACAACTCTTTATCAATACAAAAAATTCAAAGTATTCCGGCCATGGTTATTTTATGGCTAGGCGTAATTTTTTTATGATTGATTTTCTATCATAGATCTAATTTCTTGATAATTTATAAGATATTTATTTTTACAAAATTCACAAACCAACTCTGCTTTCCCATCTTTCTTGAGGATGTCCTCTAACTCGCTCTTATCAAGCATTTTCATCGCATTTAAACTTCTTTGTTTGGAACACTTGCATTTAAAACTCACTTCTTGGGAACGAGCCTTTTCAGAGATTGATTTATCGTCAATATCGGGAAATATATTTCTAATTAACGAAAGAAGATTATCTTTTGACTTAAATAGGTCTTCGCTAAAAGAATTAATTTCTTTACATCTTTCTTCAAGTAGTGAGATTAGTAGTGGGTCAGTATCTTTTTTAGGTAGAACTTGAGCTAATAAGCCACCACTACAAATAACACTTTTGTTTTGGATTTTTTCTCCAATAAATACAGCAGAGGGAGTTTGCTCTGAATGATATAAATATGAAGCTAAGTCTTCAGCAATATTTCCATTTACTAATTCAACAGTACTTGTAAAGGGTTCTCCAAATCCACTATCTCTAATTACATTTAAATATCCTCTACCTAATGCTTTTGTAAAATCAAAAGAATATTTATTCTTACCTTTTTTGACTAGGTCTAATTCTAAATTAGGATTCCCTACATAACCCCTAACTTTTCCGTCTCTACCTGCATCAACTAGTAATCCTTTTAACGGTCCGTCAGATCTAACTCTTAAAGTAACTCTCCCATGCATTATCTTCATCGAGCTTGCCAAAAGTAGTGAAGCACTAAATGCTCTTCCAAGGATACAGGTGGTTAAATAAGAAAGACCGTGTCTTTTTTTTGCTTCTAAAGAAGATTCTGTTGTTAAGACCGCAACTAATCTTATTCCTCCATTTGCTGCAGTAGCTCGAACTATCCTATCCTGCATGATTTTCTTTCATAAAATTTTTAATTTTTCCTTTTTCCAAGAATAATATTCTAGAAGGAATCCCCTCAAATAAGGCAGGTTCATGAGTAACAATAATAATTGTATTTTTATTTTTTAAATCAAGAATTAAATTCTTTACATCATTTCTCATTGAATAGTCTAATCCAGCAGTTGGTTCATCAAGTAAAAGAATTGAGGGGTTTCTAAGTAGTTGAACTGCTACAGCTAATCGCCTTTGTTGCCCGCCACTTAGTTGTTCTGGTGGTTGGGTTAGATTAATTTTTTTCAAACCAACTTTATTTAAAACTATTTCTATATTTTTTTCTCTTAAAGATTTATGGCCTATTCTTAATTCTTTCCCAATGGTAGTGCCTATAAAGTATCTTTCAGGAAATTGGAATACTACTCCACAAAACCATCTTCTTTGTCTAGGAGATAAAATTTTATTCTTCCAAGAAATTTTTCCTTTTTGTGGATTTGTTAATCCACTTATTATTTCGAGTAGTGTTGTTTTCCCGGAACCACTATTGCCGCAAATTAAAATGATTTCATTCTCATGAACTTTTAAATTTAAATTGTCTAGTATTTTTCTTTCACCAGTTTGGGGTTGATAAGATATTTCTTTTAAATCAAGCATTATTAATTAAGTTATAAGTATGAATTTGAATCTAGTAATAACTTACTTATAATAGTTGTAGATCCAAAAAGATATTAGTCAATATGAATATTATTTTTAGGGAAGTTGATCCTTTTAATTGTTGGATATGGATCAGGTTTTCAGAAACACCAACTCAAGACGAAAAAAATTATTTAGATGGTGTTTTTGATAGTTGGTACGTTTTAGGAAGGTTAGGTGGATTTAATTCTGAAAATTTGCAAACGCATGAAGAGGGTTCCGATCTAAGTTGGATGTCTTACGATAATGACCAAAAAAATGCATCTCTGCCCGCCTTAATGCATAATTTAGGAATTATGGAATATCAAAATCTTTGGGGAAGATGTTGGGTTGATTTTGGAACTTCAGACTCCATTGCAGTAGACATATTAATTAATTCTTTGAATGAGATATCAAATAATTATGTAAAAATTGAAGAGTTAATTATTGGGGGTGAAAATAATGATTGGGCAGTTGAAGAACATGAAGATTTAGTTTTCAAAGATTAAGTGTTTAGATGGAAGACTTAACAAGATTAATTATTTCCCATGAAAGAATTGAAAATACTAAGAACAATAATTTAGAACTTTCTAAAGAAGAGGCTCATTATTTAAATAAAGTAATGAGGATAAAAAATGGTAAAAAAATATTTATAGCTAACGGAGAGGGTTCATTATGGAAAGCTATAAAAGTTAAAAATGATTGCTTAGAAATAATTAAATCAAAAAAACCTTACTTATTTCAAGAACAAGAAATTCACTTATTAGGAATAGCGGTTGTTATACCAAAAAGTGGTTTTGAGGATATTTTAAAAATGTGTACTGAAATAGGAATTGATTATATACAGCCATTATTTTCAGAAAGACAGGTAAACAAAAATTTAAATTTTTCTAGAAAACTTTTTAGATGGAATTTAATTATCAAAGAAGCAGTTGAGCAAAGTGAGAGATTATGGAAACCATCTATTTTAAATGGAATGGATATTATTGAATGGCTAAAAAGTAGAGATAATCAAGAAAGAGTTTCAATTTCTATAACTAGAGAAGAAACACTATATGACTTAAATCAATGGTTAAGAAAACACAAAGAATTTGGAAATAAAAAAGGAGGTATTTTTTGGAATGTAATTGGTCCTGAAGGGGGTTGGTCCTCTAAAGAAATTGATTTTTTTAATAAAAATAATATTACCTTTGTTAAACTTTCCGACACTATTTTAAGAACTTCGACGGCTAGCATTAACGCATCATCAATTCTAAATCAGTGGAGAATTGATTTGAAATTAACGAATTAGATAAATATGGATTTAATTAGAAATCAGTTTTTTATAGGTTTTATTATTAATTTCATTTTGATTTATATATTTTGCAAGATTCCTTTGATGACGAAAAGTGGTTGGGTAAGTGCAGGAATCTTAGGCACAATTTTGTGGGGATGTTTGTCTTGGCAAGGATGGATGTCAGTTGTAATTTATTTATTATTTGGATCTCTCGTTACCAAAATAGGTTTTAAATTTAAAAAAGCACAAGGAATTGCTGAAAAAAGAGGCGGGAGAAGAGGCCCTGAGAATGTATGGGGCTCTGCAGCTACAGGATTATTTCTTGCCATTATGACCAAATTTAATGCTGCCAATGTAGTGATGCTTAAAGTAGGTTTTGCTGCAAGTTTTGCTGCAAAGTTGGCGGATACTTTTGGTAGCGAAATTGGGAAAAGATTTGGTAAAGACACATACTTAATTACTTCACTTAAAAAGGTGGATAGAGGAACTGAAGGAGGAATAAGTATAGAAGGAACATTAGCTAGTGTTTTGGGCTCAATACTTATGGCTTTTATAATGCTTCGTCTATCAATTATTTCTACAAAATATCATTTTATAGTTGTTGTAGTTTCTGGATTCTTGGCAACACTTTTTGAGAGTATTATTGGTGCAAAATTTCAAAACAAATATAAATTAAGTAATGAATTAGTAAATGCTATACAGACAAGTATTGCTTCTGTTTTTGCTATATTTGCTCTTTTTTTATATTCATATTTTCCAAATTAAAAATATTTGAAAAAGACTTAGGATTCCTTCCATTTTGTAAGAATCTCCCAGCTCTTCAGTCTTTGGAAAAGCCAGAAATGACCATCGGAATTTAGATGAATTCCATCATGCGTAATCCAATTTTTACTCCTTTTATCAGAGTACATTTCTCTAAAAGTAGGAAGAAATGGGACATTCTGATTGAGGCATACTTCCTCCATTCTCCTCTCATAAGAATTACAAAAATCATTTGAGTACCATAGACATCCTGCGAAGGGCATTTTGCTTTCGTCAACAGGTGTAAGACCAATAACAAAGACATTTGTCTGAGAGTTCATTTCATTAATAAGTCTCTCTAATCCATATTCAAATCCATCTATATCTAATTGATGTCTTCCATTTTTCTGACCAATTGCTGCAGTGTCGTTAAGACCAACATTAAGCAGAATTGCCTTAGGTTTATTTCTTCTCGTTTCTCCTCTAGATGACCATTCTTTTTCCCATCTAGATGACACTTTTTCTATCCCATCTCCCCTTACGCCAAGTTGATAAATTACTGGCCCATTTTGGTTGTTGCACCAATCTTTTCTAAGCCTCTCACACCATCCGCCACCTTCATTATCTCCCCATCCATAAACTGAGCTATCTCCAATTACAACTAGCTGTTTTGGTAAACTAATCACTATAATCGGAAAAAATAATTACTTGATTCAACAAATTATTCTTACAAATCAAGTTAAACTATTTTTGATTTTACCATTTATTAATTCGCCAACTATTGCGATGGAGCTATAAGCTATCAAAACTATTGTAATTTCTTGCCATGCGAAGGAACTTACCGATTCTTGCAATTGCCAACCTAGACCAACACTTCCAATGACCCCAACAATTGCAGTTTCTCTAATAATAATGTCAGATCTATAAGCACAATATGCTAAGTAACTTTTTGCTTGTTGAGAAAATAAACCTAAAAGCCAACTAGTATTTTTTGAGATTCCTTGAGATTTCATTGCAATGTAATTTCTCCTGTCTTGGCTTTCTAGATTTGTGAAAAGTAATTTGCTTGTGATGCCAGCATTGTGAAGACCTAATGTTAAAGCTGCTAAAGATAAAGAAGGATTATTAAAAGTTAATAGAATTAGAAGTATTACAGGTGTAGGTATTAAACGTAATAAAAATGCAAAAAATTTTATAAAAATTTTATAAATATTGTTGTTAAAAATTCCGGTTACTAATGGAGGTAAACTAATTGCGATTCCTGTTGATAAAAGACTTAAAATTATTGTTTCTAATATAAGTTTTAAGAGATCAAATAATCCTAAATTTGAGCTTGATTTAAATAGAAGACTAATTGAATTAAAATTTTCAAAATTATTATTAAAAATAAAATAAAGAAAATATGAAAAAGAAAATAAAATTGTTATGAAAAAAACTGCAATAGAAAAAATAGATAGAATTTTATTCGTAGTATTAAATTTTATTTTTTTTAATATTAATCCAGAAAGAATTATCAAAATTGCTAAGGACCATAAATAAGTCCATAACTCTCTAAAATTCAAAGTTTGGAAAGATAAAAAAATACTAGTACCTATTCCTCCAATCCCAAAAAGTCCTAAAGTCACCGTGCTTCTTATTGAACACTCTAATCGATATAAACCAAAGTTTTTAAATGTATTTATAATTGGAATCCATATTATAGTTAGTAAAGAAGAAAATTTAGGTGCATTTATTTGATTTATAGATTCAAAACTTTTGTATTCAATAGTGTCTAATTGTTCAGCAAAAACTTTTGAATTTACAGCAATATAAGGAATACATATAGCTATTATTCCAATTGAAAAATTTATTCCATATATTTGCATTAATACTATTCCCCAAACTACTTCATGAATTGATCTAATTATTGTTAGAAAAAACCTTATTGTGCGGTAGAAAAAATTTGGAATATTAAAGATTTTATAAAAAATATTTGAGGATATTATTCCAAAAATTGCTCCAAAAATAATACTTACTAACCAACTAAAAAAACCAATTAAGATAGTTTCTTTTAATCGATTAATTACAGTGATAATAATTTCATTATCGATCTTGGGATTAAATGCAGAAATTAAGAATTCTTGAAATAATTTAAATCCTCCAAAATGAATATTGTTTATTAATTGATACCCTAGTGGTATGCATACTAAAATTGGAAGAAAAGATAATGAAGTATAGTTTAATTTTAATTTATTCAACTAATTAATATATTTTGTCTAAATGAAGCTTTTTTAAGTTATTTCTTTTAATATTGAAGAAAATTTTACCATCCCTTATTCCAATTACTTTATCGAAATCGTTCAGCAAATCTAATCTATGTAATGCAACTAATGCGGTCTTTGGGGATTTTTTAGTATTATTTTTATCTACATTTTCTAGCAGCAGGTTTTTAATTGTTGTAATTAATTTGGGATCTAAATTATTAAAAGGCTCATCTGCAAGTAATATAATTGATCCTTGAATTAATGATCTTGCTATAGCCACCCTTTGTTTTTGCCCCCCAGATAGTTTTCTGATATTTTTGTCGTAAACAGATTTATGAAGTCTACATAATTGCATATATTTATGCGCCTTCTTAAAAGAACTTATATTTAACAAATTTTTAAAAGCGAAATAAAAATTGTTTTCCGCCAGTAGTCCACAATTAACATTTTGTTCTGCAGAGAGATCATCTATTAATCTTAAATCTTGCCAAATAGTTGTTATCTTACTTTTCTGCTTTCTATCTAATTCCTCTAAACTTTTATTGAATAATTTAACCTCACCATGAGTTGGCTTGATAGTGCCATTAAGAACTGATATAAGTGTAGTTTTTCCTGAACCGCTTTTACCTAAAAGTGCAATTTTCTCCCCTGAATTTATTTTTAAATTTACTTTATTTAGAATTAGATTTTTTTTGTATTTATAAGATACATTTTTTAATTCTAAGAGAGTATTATTCATCTAATTTTATTTAATTTTCTTGCTACTTCCTCTATATTTTTATACTGTTTTGCTTCTGCATTTATAAATCTTTTTGCATTGAACATATCTAAAATCTTTTTATGTGATTTTTGATTTATATCTAAGTTTAGAATTACTGATTTAAGTTCTTTTGTAAACCCTTCACCGAATCTATCTTCAAGATCCCCTTGAGCTAACCAATGATAGTCAACATATTCTGGGGTGATCCAGAATAATTTTAAATTACTTGTTCTTTTGGGATGATTTTTAAGATTGTTTTCCCAAACTTGTTTATTTAAAGCTCCAGCATCAAATGCCCCACTATTAACTAAAGCAATAGTGGCATCATGACTCCCACTAAAGCCTGCTTTTTTCCCTTTAAAGTGTTTAATTTCTACCCCTGCTCGATTTAAAAAATATTCTGGCATTAATCTTCCAGAAGTTGAGTTTTCAGATCCAAAAGTAAATCTTTGATTCTTTAGTTTTTTAAGTCCTTTAATGTTTGAAATTGAGTTAAGTTCTAAATTTTTGTTTACTATAAAAACACTTTTAAATTCCTTATCGATATCTCTTTGAGCTATGACGATTGAATTAGGAGTTTGTAATCTTGCTTGAACTCCTGATAAACCGCCAAACCAAACTAAATCTAAATCTTTAGTTCTAAATCCTGACCAGTATAACTTCTACTGCAAAACAGAAATCAGTTCAAAACGAAAAGGATTTGATTTTTGAAATAAAGGAGCGTTGCAAAAAAGCTAATGCAATTATTCTTGCGCACTATTATCAAGCTCCAGAGATTCAGGAAATTGCAGATTTCATTGGCGATTCATTAGATCTATCTAGGAAAGCTGCAAATAATGATGCAGATATAATAATTTTTTGCGGAGTACACTTTATGGCCGAAACCGCAAAAATACTTAGCCCAAATAAAAAAGTACTTTTACCAGATATTGACGCAGGATGCTCATTAGCAGACGATTGTCCCTCAGATAAATTTCAAAAGTTCAGGGAAGAGAATCCAGATCACTATGTCGTAAGTTACATAAATTGCACTGCAGAAGTAAAAGCTCAAAGTGATCTGATATGCACAAGCAGTAATGCAGTCTCATTAATTAAAAAGATACCTGAAAATAAAAAGATAATATTTGCACCAGATCAGAACCTTGGGAGATGGGTACAGAAAAATTCAGGAAGAGATCTTAAATTATGGCCTGGCAGCTGCATTGTTCATGAATCATTTAGTGAAGAAGCACTTCTAAAATTAAAATATCAAAATCCAGGATCAAAAGTGATCGCTCATCCTGAATGTAGTCAAAATTTACTAATTCTCTCAGACTTTATTGGATCAACAAGTAAGCTGCTTGATTTCGTAAGTAAAGATCCATCTAAAACTTACATGGTACTAACTGAACCTGGAATAATCCACCAAATGAAGAAGAAAGAACCTAACAAAATTTTTATTGAAGTCCCCGACATAGAGGGGTGCAAATGTAACGAGTGCCCATATATGAAATTGAATACCTTAGAAAAAATTCTTGATTGTTTAAAAAATAATTCTCCATCTATAGAACTTGACCCAGAAATAATAAGAAGAGCCTATGTCCCTATAAAGAGAATGCTGGATATGAGTAATTAATTTAATGTAAATACCTGATCTTTTTTATTAATATTTAGGAATGCATTAAGGTTTGTAGTGTCGGGCTTAAATTCGCTTATCTGATTCTTTCTATTAATTATATTTATTAGCTCTTTTTCACCAGCTCTATATTGTTTATCTTTTCTAGTTCCTATCTCTCTTTGGAGTATAGGGTTTATATTCATTTTTACTTCTATGTCTGGAATAATTCCAGATTTGTTTATATCAGTGCCGTTCGGAGTTAAATACTTAGCGACTGTAACAGTTAGACCAGAACCATCAACTAATGTTCTCATAGATTGAACTAAACCTTTACCAAACGTTTTCTTCCCAACTAATTTTCCTCTTTTGTTATCTTTTATTGCACCAGAGACTATTTCACTAGCACTAGCAGAACCCTCATTAACTAACACAACTAAGGGCTTTTTTGTTAAAGCTTGACCGTTTCCTTTTTTTGTTTCTTTTAAACCATCTTTACTTACCGTACTTACTATTACTCCTTTGTTAATGAAGTGCCTTGAGATATCAATGCTTGATTCTAATAAACCTCCAGGATTACTTCTCAAGTCAAGAACATATCCTGCGACTTTTTTTGTTTCTAAATCCTTAATAGCATCTCTAGTCTCTTTTGATGCATTTGCATTAAATTGTTTAATTCTTACATAGCCAATTGATAAGCCGTTTTTGGTTTGATTGACTTTACTTGATACAGATTTTATTTCAATTTTTTCTCTTGATAGAATCTTAAAAAAGGATTTAGAACCTCTAAGAATTTCAAGCTTTACTTTAGTACCTCTTTGTCCTCTTATTAATTTCACGGCCTCCTCAATATTCATACCTTCAGTAGAAATATCATCTATGGATAATATTTTATCTCTAGCTTTAATTCCAGCATCAAATGCAGGGGTGCCCTCTATGGGAGAAATAATTATTAAATCATCAGATTCTTTATCTTTAACAATTTGGATACCAACTCCGGTTAATTCACCAGACGTATCGATTCTCATCTGATTAAATTCCTTAGGTTCTAAAAATCTTGTATAAGAATCATCTAAGTTAGAAAGCATAACTCTAATCGCATCATATGCTTCATTGCTATCTGAATATGTTTTTGATAAAACCTCTTTTCTTAGATTAATCCAATTGGACTTTTGAAATTTGCCGCTTGAATCAAGAAAATCTCTATATACAATTTGCCAAACATGATCAATTACTTCTTTATAACCATTATTTAAAACAGTTGCCTCTGCAAAATTATTTAAAAATAGTCCAGAAAAGTATGTCGCAAACAGAAATATATATTTTTTTTTAAGCAATTTTCTTATATTCAAATAATTCAATATTTTTTATTATAAAAAGAATTTATTTATAATTCAAAAATTTGACAAATCCTTAAGGATCAATCCACTTCCCATCATCTTTAATAAGTTGGATTAAAGCATTAACCCCCTCATCTTCAGGTACTCTTTTTATCTCTTCTTTCCTTCTATACAAGGCAATAGTTCCTTTACCTTTCCCAACATAACCATAATCAGCATCTGCCATTTCTCCTGGCCCATTAACAATACATCCCATTATTGCTATATCTAGACCCGTTAAATGTGAGGTGGCGTTCCTAACTTTATCTACAACTTCTTCTAGATTGAAAAGTGTTCTACCACAACTAGGGCAACTGATGTATTCAACCATTGTTTTTCTTAATCCTAAAGATTGCAAAATTGAATAGCAAACTGGTATTTCCCTTTCTGGAGCTTCTGTTAAGGAAACCCTGATGGTATCACCTAATCCCTCTGCTAAAAGCGTTCCAATTCCAGCAGTACTTTTAATCCTTCCATAATCACCATCACCAGCTTCGGTCACTCCTAAATGTAAGGGATAGTTATATCCTTCTGAGTCAAGCCTATCTGCAATCATTCTGTAAGCTGCCATCATGACCGGAGCCCTAGAAGCTTTCATAGAAATAATTATGTTATGAAAATCAAGCTCATCACAAATTTTGACGAACTCCATCGCAGATTCTGTCATTCCTAATGGCGTATCTCCATAAGTAAAAAGCATCCTCTCAGATAGAGACCCATGATTAACACCAATCCTTAGAGCTTTGTTTTCAGCCTTTAAAACTTCAACTAAAGGGGTAAATCTTTTAAGTATTGTTTGCTTAATAGTTTCAAATTCCTCATCTGTATATTCAGTTCTTGTAGGGTCTGATTTTTCAAAAACAAACAAACCAGGATTAATTCTTACTTTATCAACATGTTTTGCAACTTCCATTGCAATTTTCATACCATTATGGTGGACATCAGCCACCAAAGGGGTATTGATATTATTTTCTAATAATTTTGCCTTTATATCTCCTACCGCTTTGGCATGTGCTAAGGAAGGGACAGTTAACCTTACTATTTCACAACCCACATCATGAAGTCTTTTGATAGCTAAGTAAGCATTTTCGACATCCATCGTATCTTCATTTATCATCGATTGAACTCTTACTGGATAATCACTTCCAATAGCTACATCACCCACCATTACTGTTCTAGTTATCCTTCTCTCAATATGAGTTGAATATCTTTTGGAGAGACTATTAACCTCTTTTGATTGAGTTAATGACATTAAATTTCTTGATATTCAAAAAGGTTTTCACTAAATTATACGGCATATAGTTTACCACTTACATTCTCTAGGTCTTGCAAAGTTAGATGGTAAGGTTTATTAATTTCTTTTGAAGGGAATCTCAACAAATAAGATGGATGAAAAATTACCATAATTTCTCTCCCATCTTTTTTGATCCATTGACCTCTTAAATTACTTATAGAATCTTTAACTTCTAAAATAGCTCTCATAGCAGTTGAACCAGTAAGTAATATAAATTTTGGATCAACTAGCTTTATTTGCTGTAATAACCAAGGTTTATGTATATTAATTTCTCTAGCAGTGGGTTTTCTATTATTTGGTGGACGACATTTAATTACATTACAAAAATAAACATCCTTTTTATAGTCAATCCCAGCTTCTATTAATAAATCGTTTAATAGCTTACCAGATTTACCTACATAAGGTTTTCCTTCTAAATCTTCCTGTGCTCCAGGTGCCTCACCAATTATTAACAAATCTGCAAACACACTTCCTCTCCCAATTACTAACTTTTTCACCGAAAATAAAACTTTAAATATTTTTATCTTAAGAACTCAAAACATGAAAATAAAATAGATTAAGAAAATGAACTAAATTAAACCATAGTGTGATAGTTTTATTTATTCTTAATTTATGCATTTGTCATTATTAAAAGTCATATTTGAAAAGTCATAGGTCAATGAGTCAAGTTAATTTATCTGATCGGGCACTTTCAATTGAGCCTTCTCTTACATTGCAAATAAGTGCTAAAGCAAATCAATTATCTGCAGAAGGAGTAGATATTTGCAATTTAAGTGCAGGAGAACCTGATTTTGATGCCCCAAAAGAAGTTATAGATGCTACAAGTAAAGCTATATTTGATGGATTCACAAAGTACGGGCCCGCAGCGGGAAATTTAGATCTCCGAAAAGCAATTGCAAATAAACTTCAAATTCAAAACGATTTAAATTATAAATTTGAAAATGTAATGGTCACAAATGGTGCTAAGCAAGCTATATATAATCTTTTCCAAGTCTTGTTAAATCCTGGAGACGAAGTTATTATTCCTTCTCCGTATTGGTTAAGTTATCCCCAGATGGTTAGATTGGCAGGTGGGAAACCAATTTTTACAAATTCTTGTGCAGAAGATGGATTCAAAATAAATATAGAAGATTTGAAGTCTAAAATCTCTTCAAAAACTAAATTTATAATTATCAATTCTCCTAATAATCCTACTGGAAGAGTTATGTCAAAGGAAGAATTATTACAAATTGCCGATTTAGCTAGAGAAAATCCAAATATCAATATTCTTTCTGATGAGATTTACGAACTAATCCTTAAAAAAGAATTTAAACACTACAGTTTATCTTCATTAGCAAATGACTTAAAAGATAGAATTTTTATAATAAATGGGTTTGCGAAAGGATGGGCTATGACTGGCTGGAGGATAGGTTATTTAGTAGGTCCCAAAGATGTAATCAAAGCATCCTCAGCATTACAAAGTCAAAGCACAAGTAATGTTTGCTCTTTTGTTCAAAAAGGTGCTTTAGAAGCTTTAAAAATTAATAATGAGTTTTTCTCAATGTTAAATAGCCATTATGATCAAAGAAGAAGACTTCTCTATGAGGGCCTTAATAATATATGTGGGATTTATATTGAAGAACCTAACGGAGCATTTTACGCATTTCCAAAATTACCTAACTCCTCAATTACTTCTGTTGATTTCTGCAATAAAGCTCTTCAAGATTACGGTTTAGTTGTTGTACCTGGAAAAGCTTTTGGGGCTGATCAATGTATAAGATTATCTTGTGCCGCTTCAGAAATTAAAATAAAAGATGGGCTACAAAGGATGGAAAAAGCAATCTCTGAATACTATTAATTTAAACAAAGTTATGTTTAATTTAAAAAATTTACTAATAAGTTCATCTCTATTATTTTCTATTTTTTCATCACCTGTATTTTCAAATTCCAAAGTTTTAAAAGTTGGAGCAATACCTGATCAGAACCAAGATGTTTTGGACAAAAGATTTAATTTATTTTCAAAAGAATTATCCAATCAACTTGATGTAGAAGTTAAATACATTCCTGTTATTAATTATGTTGCAGCAGTAACTGGATTTAGAACTAAAGATTT
>JFMF01000167.1 GCA_000635535.1 Prochlorococcus sp. scB243_496M6
TTCTACGTCATCATATATATCAACAGCACCAATTCCTTTCGGTAATATAAATCTCATTTTGCCATCACGAACTTTTTTATCCCCCATAAGTATTTTTTAGAACGTCTTCTTTATTTATTTTGGGGATCTCGGTAGGAAGATCGTAACTCTCTAATAGAATTTGCTGTCTTTCTAATTCTTCTTTAGACCATAATCCTTTCTCAATTGCTATTTCCCCCGCAATATTCATGCCAATTGATATTGCCTCACCATGTAGAAAATTGCCGTATCCACATAAATTTTCAATAACGTGACCAAAAGAATGACCATAATTCAATATTGCTCTAACACCATTTTCATGTTCGTCTTGGGAAACAATATGAGACTTTGTTTTTATTGAACTATCAATTATTTTAATTAGATATTCATTCTTGAGATTTATAAGCTCATTCTTGTTTTTTTCAATCTCTAAGTATTCGAAAAGTTCTTTATCTCTTATTACTCCGTATTTTATTACTTCGGCCA
>JFMF01000168.1 GCA_000635535.1 Prochlorococcus sp. scB243_496M6
AATTATGTTTTCAAACAAAATGAGGCGATGATCCTTCTGGTTCAAAAGCAGATCATGTCATGGAAGCTGATCCTCTAAAGATAAGAGGTAATAAATCTTTAATTAATAAGTGTGAAAAAATAATTTTTGAAAATGAATGGATAAAAATTGATATATTAAATTTAATTGACAATAAAGATATTTTTGTTCCAAGCCTTAATGCTATTAAGCCATTAGTAGATAGGTTTTCTCAAAAAAAATTAATAGATAGAATGAATATCCCCTGTCCAAAATGGATAAGTATTGAAGATTTTAAAAAACTTTCGGATGAGGAAATCAATAATTGGACTTTTCCTCTAATGGCAAAATCAAACAAAGGTGGATATGACGGCAAAGGTAATAGAAAAATAAAGACAAAAGAAGATTTAGATTCTTTTTTAACGGAGAATAATTCTGATGAATGGTTAATAGAAGAATGGATAGAGTATGAAAAAGAACTGGCTCTTGTTGGTTCGAGAGATAGGACCGGTAAGATAAGATTCTTTCCAATAGTTGAGACGTT
>JFMF01000169.1 GCA_000635535.1 Prochlorococcus sp. scB243_496M6
CTTTCCAATAGTTGAGACGTTCCAATCAAACCATGTTTGTGATTGGGTTCTTGCACCTGGAACAAATGAATATGATTTGAACTTATTTGCAATAAATATTTTCTCTTCAATAGTCAATGAACTTAATTACGTTGGAGTTTTAGCTATTGAATTCTTTTATGGAGATAATGGTCTTTTGATTAATGAAATAGCTCCTAGAACACATAACTCAGCTCATTTCTCTATTGAAGCTTGCACTTCAAGTCAGTTTGATCAATATGTTTGCATTTCTTCTGGCATAATGCCACCTGAAATTAAAATGAACTGTGAAGGTGCAATTATGATAAATCTACTGGGGTTAAAAACGAATTTCCCAATCTCAATGGAAACCAGAATTAAAATGTTATCTGAAATTGAGGGTTCTAATATTCATTGTTATGGCAAATCTCGCGAAATTCTGGGAAGAAAAATGGCTCACATCACATTTTTATTAAATGGTAAAACGCATTCAGAAAGATATGATGAAGCTCAAATTTTATTAACTATGGTAAG
>JFMF01000170.1 GCA_000635535.1 Prochlorococcus sp. scB243_496M6
TAACTATGGTAAGAGACATTTGGCCATCTCCAAATGCATAAAAAAATAAGTTAGAGTTAGATTACTGGATCTTTGGTTAAGTTCTTCTTTATGTGCTCTGATCTGACTCTCTTTCGACATGAGGAGACTGTCGTGATGCGGTAGTAAACCGATCTTGTAATCGGAAACGAAAGCCCACTTTGAATCCTCTTCTGGTATTTCCAGGTCGATGCGG
>JFMF01000171.1 GCA_000635535.1 Prochlorococcus sp. scB243_496M6
ACAACTGAGCTTTTTTATTCTCTATCGGTGTAAATAATTTATTCGCCAAATTACTTGACGATCCACTTCTAATGTATTTATATTAGTAGTACACATGTATTACTAGGTAATGACTTTAGGAGGAGCTAATGTTTGGACTAATTTTTCTTACGGTTATCGTAATGAGTCCCCAAGTGGTTGGTTGCTTAGCCCAGACCGCAGCAGATTAATTTTATTTATAAGGAATAAAAAATCTCCAAGAAATAGTTTGAGAATTTTCGCTCATACGTATTATGCAAATGATCTTGGTGAGCCAATGGCAATTAAGTCATCCACTCAAATGTATTTG
>JFMF01000172.1 GCA_000635535.1 Prochlorococcus sp. scB243_496M6
ATGTATTTGGATAATGCTTGGGATAAATGGCTTGACCTTCAATTAGAAGGTTGGACTTTTGAAGAACTTGAATTGCCTGAATCTGTATGACAAACTTAAATCCAATCAAAAAGAAATTATCAGAAGTAGATAGAAAGATATCTATGCAAGACCCATCAAAATTATTAGCAGAATTTTTTAATGGTGTTGTCATTGAACTTGATGAAGAATATAAATATGACTCATAAAGAATTGATAGATCAAGTTTCCGCAAATTTATTTAAACAAAGTGGAAAGTTAGAAAGCAAAAGATCTTGGTTGGCAATGAGAAATTATCTTGAACAATTAGATGCCGAACAACTTAAATCCATGCTTCAGGACCACGGATGATTTAAAAACTTTATTTAGTTTTTATTTTTCTCTTAATTCTCAGAAAACCGTAAGTTGCAAAGCCAACTAAAAACATATCCAAGTAAATATGCCAAGTAGGAAAAATCTGGTGTAATAATTCCATTAACGTTTTATTGCCACTTGCCAATAAGGATAATCTAAATTTGATTTTTCTCTAA
>JFMF01000173.1 GCA_000635535.1 Prochlorococcus sp. scB243_496M6
TTTTTCTCTAATTAATTGTAATTTTCTAGAATTTATTTTTACTACTATTCCATCTGTTGGATATTTACTAAAAAGCTTCCCTTCTAGCCATTGTTTTCTAAATACTTCAACTTGGCTTGTAAAGTTGCATGAAATATCCTGAGGGATTGTGAAGCCAAGCTTTGAAAGACTTTTTTTTGACTCATATTGGTTAAGTGTTGAATTAAGTATTTGAAATGCGCAGAAGCTAAGACTTTCAGAAAATCCTTCTTTAGCTCTTAGAAATCCAGAAGCAATTCTCTGGGAGATATTTGGACTTTGGTTGGGTGCATATAATTCACCTCTAACTTGAAGAACTCCTCGTAAAGGGAGATTATTGGGAATGTCTTGGACTTTAATAAGTTTACTAGTTACGTCTGCCCCTTTTCTTGAAATTGCTTTCTCCAGGGTTCCATCCCTATATTGCAAAGCAACAGCACAACCATCAATCTTTGGTTCAATTAATAATCTGGTATCTTCTAATAATCCTTTCAAAAATTCATCTATTGAATCCTTTTCTAATGAAGGTAAAACTAGTTTATTTTTCTTTTTAAAGTAATCACAATTAGGGTTTGTTCTTGATAAATTTTTTTCAAGTTGGTCGAACTGCTTATCAGAGATTAAAGCATTACCATTTCTATAATTATCGTCATACCATTCAATTCGTTCTTCTAAATAAGTCTTCATTTAATACGATGGCTTAAGTTTTTGGTCAGGTATCCAACTTGGTTTATCTATAATCCATTTTTCTCTATCCTCATATTTAACAGTCCATAAAAGAAAGGAAGAAATTTCTTTTAGAGTTATGCCAACCAAATGTCTTGCTTTTGGACTTATTGATATAAATCCAAATAAGAATATAAATAAAATAAGTTTAAACATACCTTTATTCATTTAAAAACTCAGTGTAAGTTTTGCGAACCTTTTAATTAATGCAATTCTTATAACCTTCAATCTTTGCTA
>JFMF01000174.1 GCA_000635535.1 Prochlorococcus sp. scB243_496M6
AATAGAAGGGATTTCGATACATTGCATTCTTTTGAAGATACTCTTTAAATGATATTTTCCTTATCAAGGAGTTACTTGTATTCACTATTACCAAATAAGAAGTTTACAGCTTATTATTTCTGGAAAGAAATTTTAGTATTTAAATAATTATCAGAGGAATACTTGACGTCTACGAGTAGTACATTTATATTAATAGTACAACTGTATTATCTTCATGACTTCAGGAGTCGCTAATGTTCGGACTTATTTTTATCGTGGCAGCCTTATTGACCCCCCAACTGGCTGGTTGTTTAACAAAAAAAGTGGTTTATTAATTTTTTTTGAGAGTTATAAGAAATCTGTATCTAATAACTTACAAGTATATAC
>JFMF01000175.1 GCA_000635535.1 Prochlorococcus sp. scB243_496M6
AAATGAATTAGGTGAACCAGCCCAAATTAAAAATTCAAGACTTCATTCTATTGAATGTGCATGTGAAACATGGAATGAATTAATTTCAGGAGGTTGGCAAATTGTTACTAATAAATTCCAGTAATCATGATCAAGGTAAATCCTTTAAAATGGGAATATCTAAAAGAATCTACCCTAAAAAGAAAACGAACAAAGATTTGTATTACTTGCAATCACTTTCGCTACAGCACTACAGAAACTTTTGCTACTATTTTGATCTGTCCAAAATACGAAAAACGCATACCACAGGGTGATCATTTACTTAAAGGCTGTGAGTATTGGCAAAAAAATAGGACTATATTTTCCCCTGAAGCATCTTAATTATTCTCTAATTAATCTTCTCTAGGTAGAGATATTTAATTATGTAAACAAAGCATTATTTTATACAACTTAAAAAATTCTT
>JFMF01000176.1 GCA_000635535.1 Prochlorococcus sp. scB243_496M6
TTTCTCAATCTATAAAATATATATAATAATAAAAAATTCTAAACATTGTGAGTCTATTTTCTTTTTGATTCTTTAATCTCCCCAGATTTTTTTAGCGAATTAACAAGTCTTTCATTTTCTGTTTTTAAATTTTCTAATGCAGATTTTGTAAACTGTTCTTTAGCCTCAAATTTTGCTGAACTTATAACTTTTTTATTAGGGAGTTTTTTCTTCGGTTCTGACTTCATATTAATTAGCAATTTAAAAAATTTTAGAAGTTATTTTTTTTGAGTTAGGTATTATTTTTTACAGTTTTCTGGTTAATAATATTTGTTTACATAGACAAATTAATCTTTATCTTTTGGAAGCCTTAACCATCCAGTAGTCCATTCTGATTTTAGTTTTGCCCATGAGATTCTTTTGATATCTTTTTTATTTTTGGTAGGAAAAATATCAACCCATCTATCTTCATTTTTCCCACCATAAGCTTTAACTTGAAAATGCCTATTACCATTAATTGTTTTTGGTGCTGTCCAACACAAAGTAGGAGGCCATCTCATGAGAAATTTTTAAAAGTTAAAAACTAAAGGTTGCTTTGCCCAGTTAACACTAAACCATAATATGCAATCGTACCAAGGATAAGTACTATTCCTAGTATTCTAATAATCATGATTTAATATTTTTAAATTCAAATTATATTAGAGAAATTTTATAAATTTGCGTTGAAG
>JFMF01000177.1 GCA_000635535.1 Prochlorococcus sp. scB243_496M6
TTAATGAATTCATATACACTCGTTATTACTCCTAAATTTTCTTCTTGGGAAGGAGCCCATTTTTTATTCTCCATTAATATTTTTTAAATTATTTTCCACAATATCGTAATAGGTTATGTCTCCATAATCAGCATCTGAACAACATAAATCTCCATATAGTTCTTCTAACAAATCATACGCATCTGAATAGTTATCAAAACTTTGAGCTGTTAATTCGTCATCTTTCCC
>JFMF01000178.1 GCA_000635535.1 Prochlorococcus sp. scB243_496M6
TTTCTTGAAGAGAGACAACTGTTTCACCAAGATCATTAATAGCAACGAATTCTGGTTCGGGATCAAATAGGGGTATTGGATTAGAAATATGTAGGCAAATTCACAAGAGGGGAGATAATGTAATTGCAACGTGTAGGAAAGCTTCAAAAGAACTTAGAGATTTAGGAGTGAGAATTGAAGAAAATATAGAAATTTCGTCTGATGAGTCGATAACAAATTTGTGTAAAAAACTATCTGAAGTTAATTTAGTCTGCTTAATTCATAATGCAGGAATTTATGAATTTAATTCTTTTGAAAACTTAGATAAGAAAAGTATTTTGCGTCAATTTGAAGTTAATGCATTGAGCCCAATATGTATGACCCAGTCACTTAAACACCTTTTAAAAAGATTTTCTAAAGTTGCTTTTATAACA
>JFMF01000179.1 GCA_000635535.1 Prochlorococcus sp. scB243_496M6
CACTTTCTATAGACTTATCAAGGGATGATATTTATGTAGCTATTTTGCATCCTGGGTTAGTGAGTACAAGAATGACTGGCTTTACAAGAAATGGAATTAGTCCTGAAGAATCAGTAAATGGCCTATTAAAACGTATTGATTCTTTAAATGAAAATAACTCGGGTACGTTTTGGCATGCCAACGGAGAAGTTTTGCCTTGGTAATATCTATATTTTTATTTTTAAGAGATATATTCGTTAATTTGTTAAAAAACTTTTAAATTTTTAACGAATTTCTTTCCTTGTTCCATTCTTTTAGTTATCTTTAAAAAAACATTAGTAAAGGGGGTGATTCATTGTCGTATCTACCGAAAAATGCGGTTATCAAAGGGGCCGTGAATTCAGT
>JFMF01000180.1 GCA_000635535.1 Prochlorococcus sp. scB243_496M6
TATGTAAGTTACGTTCATTTATAGAAAAATGCTAATTATTAAAAAGATTATTCCAAGAACTACCGTAACAATTGCTCCATCAACGAGTAAGTCTTTCCATGTATAACTTTTAAGCATTCTTTTTTTATCTTCTTCACTCATAAGGTTCTTCAACCAGTTCCAATCTAAAAGCTGCGTCAATGCAACACCAAAAATTAAATGACCAATCAAAATACCAATCAGATCAATTCTAGAAATATCTTTAGTGAGGCTTGTAATAATAAAATAGTCCACTAGCGGTTGTCTTTATTAGATAAGGCTCCACCTTCTTCTTT
>JFMF01000181.1 GCA_000635535.1 Prochlorococcus sp. scB243_496M6
ATATAGTTAGACCTCCTTCCAGGAAGGCCAACCAATACATCCCATAATCAGAAAATCCCATTTGTTCTTTTACTGTTTTAATTAATTTTTTGTGAGCTTGAATGAGATCTTTCATGAACAATCAAATTTTTTATACCTGCTGAATTTCTTTAATTAAACAACCCTTACCGTAGCAAGATAGACATGTTTTAGTCTCATCTAGTGAAATCCTTAGAAAACCTGCTCCATTACATCTAAAGCAATTTACTTTAGTGTTTGAATAGATTTTTGATTTGATTTTAGCGGCACGATTTAAGTAAGAAACAGTTTCTTTACGACCGTTTGCTTTGGCAGCTTTGTTTAAAAGCTTTTTGTAGTTGACTTTAAGTTCTTGAATATTCATCTTTTATTGAGACTATGATGCAAAACGGGAAAAACTAGATTGTTAAAGAATTTTAAGAACTTTTAATTTCCCGTTTATATTTCTAATCTGATCTCTTACTGAGATTTGGATAATATAACTAGGATTTGCGTTATAT
>JFMF01000182.1 GCA_000635535.1 Prochlorococcus sp. scB243_496M6
AAAGCTCTAGTAAATCATCCAGCCTTTTTGAGGTTTTTAACTAAAAAATCATTTTCATTTGTAAGAACTTCAAGCTTGGATTTTTCCAACTCTTTTTTTGATTTCGGGATTCAAATCCTTTTTTGTCTCGTTTAGATTCATAAGATTTGTTCTTAAAATTATTTATAAGACATTGGAAATCGTAGTGATCCCAAAAAAAAAGTGTGGATAGTTTTTTCTTAAAAAAAGATAATATTTTATTTTGCACATAGAAATTC
>JFMF01000183.1 GCA_000635535.1 Prochlorococcus sp. scB243_496M6
CTTTTTAAAAAAGATAAATTTTCTATACCAGAAGTTCATGTTGATAAAAAATTAAAAAAGTTTTTTCTTCATGATGTATCAAATTGAAAATTAAAGTGAAGAAAAATCAATCTAAACTTGAAATTTTTAATTTTTGTCATAGCTGATAAAAAATTGTTCAATTCGGTTTTCTCTATGCAAATATTTCTCAAAACTAAAATTAATCAAATAAGTTTATTTAAGTTAATCATTCAAAATGACAGAAGAAAAAAAGGATTCAAAAAAATGTTCTGGAAAGAAAAACATTATGTTTGCCTATGGTTTTATACAACTGGGTTCTAGTTTCGTATCGGCAATAGCTTT
>JFMF01000184.1 GCA_000635535.1 Prochlorococcus sp. scB243_496M6
GAATGGTGGCACCAATCCTGAGGCCGTAAGGTATTGCAATGGGGGGCAATTAAAGTCTTTCACAGAAAAAATAAATGGATTCTACAAGTGATTTGATAATTGACTCTTTAAAAGAGGAGCCAATTGGAGAAACTGATCACTTTATTTGGTTCATAACGGATATTGGCATTGTTGCTTTATTTAAAAAAGACGAGAACTTGGAAACTTATAGTTCGAACGTTGAAATTGAGGCAAATAAAATAGCTTTGGATATAAGCAAAGAAGAGAAAGATTACCTCAAAATAAAAGAGATACAGCTTTTCTTGTTTTATTCATAATCTAGGATTTAGTTCTTGACTTAGTAAGATGGCTCAAGGTTAAAGGCTGGCTCAATAATATTGTTTTCGCTAATTAATTCGTAGGTTAGCTCTTTATTTAGGGCATTTATATAAGATGTATAAAGCTTTCCCCT
>JFMF01000185.1 GCA_000635535.1 Prochlorococcus sp. scB243_496M6
TTTGAAGTAAATGTGATAAGAATCATTCATCATGGAAAATTAATCTTATCCTTTTTAACGCAGTGAAATATGTATGAAGTATTAGGTGCTACTAAAAAGAAATTTGTATTTGGAAGTCAAATACTTTTAGACTATCCGTGTATTCATTTTTTGTTTTTTGAATAATCCGACTGTCTCATCAAGATCCATACATGGCTGAATACTTATATCCATTAACCTTCTCCAGGGATGCCATTGCTTCC
>JFMF01000186.1 GCA_000635535.1 Prochlorococcus sp. scB243_496M6
GATGCCATTGCTTCCAAATTGTCTCAAGAGAATCTGCACTTACTACAGAATGTCCAATCCCATTTTGAACCATAAAAATCCAAGAATGAACTTCATAGTTTTCAGGTCTGTTTTGAGGTCCACCTGATTCATACCAATTAATTAACATTTCTGCCCCTTCTTCTTGATCCTCGCCATCAGTAAATTCGTAGGAAATCAAATACCTTTGCATATAGATTATTATTAAAATCTCTAAACTATTTTAACTCTAGATTTAGATA
>JFMF01000187.1 GCA_000635535.1 Prochlorococcus sp. scB243_496M6
TCTTTTCTCTTTGTTTCTTGCTTATTCAGAAAGTAAGTTATGGTTCATACTTTATGTAATAAGTGCATTGTCATGTGTTTTCTATACTCCTAATAGCAAGGCACTAAAAGAATTAATAGCAGCTTGGCCAAATATAGAGGATCTCATCAAAGGTAGGAGTATGTGGAAAAAAGGAAAATAAATAGATTATGAAACCTTTAAGTTTATTTAAAAAGTGGTTATTAAATATTCTTGTGCCATACATAGAGGGCACCAATAAGAAAAAAGAGGATAAAAAATGACTTTAATAAAGGTTGGAATTTTTGTTGAAATTTTTTTGTTTGTGGGGGTTTTTTTATGGGTTAGGAAACTAACTAGTAATAAAGGTAGACAACCATCTCTATCAAACAAAACAATTAAAAATCTCAAATTTTAGAATTTTGATCACAAAATAAGGAATCTTTTTAAAAAG
>JFMF01000188.1 GCA_000635535.1 Prochlorococcus sp. scB243_496M6
GTAGAAATTATTGGAGAGGGGTTTGTAGAAGCTTAATTTTTAGATTTCCAGATGACCTCGAAATTTTAAAGCTTGATGTAAGAAGTTATGTAGATAGATCAAAAGGAATTATTCAGATAAGATCTGCAGCAAGATTAGGGCAATCTGATTTAGGTGTAAATCTTAGAAGAGTGGAATACTTGTTTAATCAATTAGAGAAATTTTAATTAATCTATTTTTTATAAATTTAAGGTTCTTTTTGCTAAATAGTTGTGCTTTAATTCATAAGAATATTTGAATTGCCATGGTAAAGATAATCTTAGTTGGAATCATTGTCGCGCTTGTATATTCTCAACCTGATCTCCGTCTTACAGTCGCAGATTGGTTAAAAGCAGCTTCTGATTTTCTTATTGAATCAGTACAGGTAAAACCTTGAATTAATTCTAATGAAGCATTAAAAAATACCTGAGACAGTAATCATTTGTTTAATGCATAGAGCTATGAAAATAAATATTATTATCCTGCTTAATATGTATTTCACTTAAACAAATAAATAGTTTTAGGAACATAATAGAAAATTTTTTTGAAATTTTTGAATAGTTAACGATAATAAGGGATATGAAGCTTAGATTATTTGAGTTCTATTTTATTAAAGACTATTTAAGGCCTTGGTTTGGTCTTATTTATTCTTTATTCTTTCTGTTTTTTTTAGGTGCAATTGGCTATCGAATAACAGAAGGATGGGAATGGAGTGATTGCTTATGGATGGTTCTGATCACAATAACCACTATTGGTTTTGGAGAAGTTCAACCTTTAAGTCTTGAAGGCAGAATAGTAACTGTTTTAGTAATCGTTGGCGGATTGATCTTTATTCAATTTACCTTTCAAAAAGCTGTTAGATTATTCGAATCCGGCTATTTTCAAAGAGTAAACGAATTACGTTTTAAAAGACTTCTTAGAAAAATGGAAAATCATGTAATTTTGTGCGGATATGGGAGGGTTGGTCAGGAAATATCTAACCAAATAAAAACACAAAATATTCCAATTATTGTTGTTGAGAGTGATGAAGATAGAAAAAAGATTGCGGAAGAAAATGGTTTAGAAGTACTTTGTGCTGACGCCACTCTTGATGAGACGTTAAAACTGGCAGGATTAGAAAAATGTAAAAGTTTGGTTGTTACCTTG
>JFMF01000189.1 GCA_000635535.1 Prochlorococcus sp. scB243_496M6
TTCAAATTTATATTTGGTTTTAGGTGCTAAAGGAATAAGAAGTTCTATAAGAGTAATTGCAAGGGCTGGGACTGAAGAGGCGGCTAGTAAGTTGAGATTAGCTGGTGCAAGCATAGTTGTTAGTCCTTATATAGCTGCAGGAAGAGCAATGGCATCTATGGCTTTAAGACCTATTGCTATTGATTTTCTTGATCTACTTGCAGGAAGTGAATGTGAAATTGAAGAATTTGAATTAAGTAATGATATTAGTCTTTTTGAAACTGCAGAGAAAAGATCACTTTCTGAACTTGGGATAGGCAAAAAGAGTGGGGCTAAAATATTAGCCATTAAGGAAAACGAAAAGTTGTTTACTAACCCTGGAGGGAATTTCATTCTTCAGCCAGGCCAGGTTTTAATAGCATTTGGTAGTAAAGAACAACTAAATATCTTGAACGGATTATTAGGAAATCTTGTCGTGGCAGTAGAACTTTTAAAATAGATTGATCGAGGTTCGGTATTATTGCTAAATAGATTTTGATGGAATAAATCTAATGAAAATATTTAAATCCCTATTCGTAATTCCTGTAATAACTTTAATAATTATTTTTCAAACCTCTTTGCAAAATAGATTTCTAATGGCTTCTGATATTAGAGATGGAGAAACAATTTTTAAAAATGTTTGTGCAGGCTGTCATGTAAGAGGTGGATTAGTCGTTCTTAAAGGATCCAAATCATTAAAACTTTCCGACCTTGAAAAAAGAGGAATTGCAGATATAGATTCAATAGCAAAAATTGCTAATGATGGGATTGGTTTTATGAAAGGTTATAAAAATAAATTGAAGGACGGAGAGGATAAGGTTCTTGCACAATGGATTATTCAAAATGCAAAAAAGGGTTGGGAGTAAATGAAAAGCTTAGTTTTTGCATCGTTGTTTTTTTTTATTAGCTGAATATTCTTTTGCTGAGGAATTAATTAACAACACAATTACATCTGATTCTCAAGTAAATACTTTAGAAGGTGATTTAGAGGCTATTGGAAATGTAGTTATTACAAGCAATAGCGGTAATTTTGAGGCTTTTTCTGACAAGCTTTCTTTTGATAAGGATGATAAATCTCTAAAACTTATTGGTAATGTTTATGTTAAAAATTTAGAGTCTGAGGGAATTGCAATTGAAGAAACATCTGGAAATGAATTGACAATATTTACTGATAAAGGACTTTTTGAATTCAAATCTCAAAATAAAAACAGAGTAACAACAAAAATTAAATTTTAATTAAAGGCTTGCTTTTGAAATAAAAAATTTATATTTTTTTATTTGTAAGGAAATTTTAAATGGATTTTAAATATAAGTTAAACTAAATTTCCTAGAAGACATAGTAGAAGTAATTTTTATTATGCATCCAAGCAAAGTAATCAAACATCCAATAATCAATGACACTTATTACGATCCAGATGTTGATAAGCTTTATCAATATGTAAAAATCGGCGACTTTCCGCCAGAGTGGGTAGTGACAAATATAGATGAAGATGACGATTATTATTATGCTTCGATGGGATATTAATTTAAGAAGCCATTATTAAATTGAATAAGTTTGTCTCTTTAAAATTTTGTGTGAGGATTATTAAAGAGACAATCTAAAGGTAAGTAAAAAGGTTTAAGGATAAATTAAAAAGGAAATAAGATCAAATAAAAAAATAAGATCAAATAAAAAAATAAGGACTCAATGTAAAGGAAATATGAAATAATTACATCAAATAAATTTGATTATATAAAATAAAATTGTTGGAACTTTAAATGGCTATTAAAGATCATAAAAGTTTGCAAGATTCAAAAATTCTTCTTGTAGAGGACGACAAAAGTATTAGGCTGACAGTCAGTGAAACTTTGAATAGCGAAGGTTTTAAAGTATCAAGTTTCAAAGATGGTTTAAGTGCTTTAGATTTTATTACTAATGATTCTAAAAATGAGGTTGACCTAATAATTCTCGATTTAATGTTGCCAGGGTTAAATGGATTAGAGGTATGTAGAAAAATAAGAAATGAAGAGAATTATACACCCATACTAATTTTGAGTGCTAAAGATAATGAATCAGACAGGGTTCTTGGTTTAGAGGTTGGTGCAGATGATTATCTAACAAAACCTTTTGGTTTAAATGAATTAATTGCTAGATCAAGAGCCTTAATAAGAAGATCTAAACGTAATAAAAAAAATATAGAAAAATCACAAACTGTCATCGAGTTTAATCACATAAAAATGTTTCTGGAAGAATGTAGGGTAACTTCTTTTGATAGAGAAATAACATTATCTCCAAAAGAATTTAAATTATTAGAGTTATTTATGAAAAATCCAAAAAGGGTATGGTCAAGAGATTTAATACTTGAAAAAATTTGGGAAATTGACTTTATTGGTGATACTAAAACTGTAGATGTTCATGTTAGGTGGCTCAGAGAGAAATTAGAAGAAGATCCCTCAGCTCCAAAGTTTCTTAAAACTGTAAGAGGTTTTGGATATAAGTTTGGATGAAAATGAAAACACTACAAGAAGTATTATTTTTTTTACATCAGAAGTGGAAAATAAAAGTCAAGCATTTTTCTCAATCAAAAGAAAAAAAATTTGAAGTTGATAAAAATAAGTATAAAAAAACTATTGATTTCCCATTTGATAAAATTAGACCTCAGGAAGTGTTGGCTTGGTTAGATTATTCATCTCAAGGGTGGATAATCTTATCATCTGATCTAACAATAAAATTTATCAATCAGAAAGCTTTATCTCTTATTAGGGTTGTCAAATATAAAGATGTTATTGGAAAAGCAATTAATGATATTAATGAGCTTGAAGTGCTTAGTAATAAAATTCAATATTTAAGAAAAAAAGATTTCCCATTCAACCTTGATTTCATAATTGAGGGAGTACCCATTTCGGCAAATATTGTAAGAGGAAGGAAAAAGAATTATTTAATATTATTGGAAAGTAAATTATCAATTGAATCGATAAAAAAACGACAAAATCAATTAATTAATGATGTGTCTCATGAACTGAAAACCCCTCTTACATCACTTATCTTAATTGGGGAAAGACTTGAATCAGTAGTATCAAAAAAGGATAGGTATCTTGTTAAAAGACTTAAGAAAGAGTCAAAAAGATTAAGAAAAATGGCCGAAGAGACTTTAGAGCTTTCTAAGCTAGAAAGTAGCGAAGATTTAAATAAAAACAAAAAAATATCTATTTCAGATTTGATTATGGAATCTTGGCAAACACTAAAACCGCTTGCAGAAAAAAAGGATATAAAAATAAATTTATTTTCTCCAACAAAATATTATATATCTGGGGATATTGAAAATTTAAAAAGGGCATTTATAAATATTTTAGATAACGCTATTCGTTATTCCCCAAGAAAAGAGGGCATACAAATTGAAATTTTTAAGAGAGATAGCTCTGTTGTTACAAGAGTTAGAGATAAAGGTATTGGATTAGAAGAAGATGAATCAAATGACATTTTTTCTCGTTTTTATCGTGGGGATCCATCAAGGACTAAATTTAAGAAAAGTGGAAGTGGCTTAGGTCTTTCAATTACAAAAAAAATAATTAATAACAATAAAGGTTTTATAAAGGCATTTAATCATAAAGATGGTGGAGCGATTATTGAAACTATCTTTCCTTGTCTTAATACAGATTTATAGGGAAAATTTAAAAAATATTAGGACATGATTTTTCTGCAATAAATTTTTTTAAATTCAAAACCCCTTCTCTTGTAAAAAGAATGCTTCCTTCTTTGGAGTCATCTGCCCAGTAAGAATCTCTTTTGCCAATAGCTAACCAAAGCCTATCAGGTAATGTTGGCATGTACATACTCTCGAAAGCAGATGTTCCAATGTCATTTTCTTCTTTCATATCTTTGCATGCTTCTATCATTAATTTGGGTCGATTTAAATAATGCCTGACACCCTGCCAATAATATTTTGTTTCAGCTTTAACTGGGGCGATGAATAAAAAAATAAATATTAGGTATTTCATGGTTTAACTTTTTTTAATTATAAGAACTGCAAAAAAAAAGCCACCTTATATAAAAGGTGACTTTCATTAGTAGTTTTAACTAGATTTTTCCAATATTTAGGAAAAGAGTTTCACCAGTTGATTTCTTTCCAGTCCCGTCGTTGTCAGTTGAAATCCATGCTTGCCCGTCGCTTGTTATTGCTAAGCCTTCAACCTTTTCAAGGATAAAACCACCCGTAGATTTCATTACTGGTTTTAGATCAGTAACTAACTCTTTTTCAACTAAAGGATAAAGTCTGGGAGGAATATTAGTCTGAAGACCTTCGAAAATGACATTATCTAAATCTATTTTATATATAGCTTTCAATTTTGCTTTCTTTCCATAGAAACTATCTCTTTCGATTACATAAAGTGCACCGTCATGGTAAGTCAATTCTGAAATGCCAACTCCACCTTTTTTGATCCTATCTAATTGATAATTTACGGCGCCCCACTGTTTAGTTTTTAAATTATAGGAAAGGATCTTAGTAGTATTGAAAGTATCATCACCCCATGGCTTCTGTTGGGCAATATAAAGAATATCCCCATTTCTTGTAATACCTTCAAAACCAGGGTTTTTAGCATAATTAAGATATGAAGGTGGTGGAGTTATCTTCTCTAAAATTTCACCATCTGAGCTTACATGGTAGATTGCAGGAGGATGTTCACCTAGCTTTTTCTTGATTCCTTCAGTAGAAATGTAGAATCCACCATCACCGTCAGTAGTAATACCCTCTTGATCCATAAATAATGCAGTCTTCCCATCTCGCTTTATATCTATAGCTCTTTCTAATAGTGCTGGGGAAGATGAAGGATCAATAACGTAAATTCTTGGCTGAGTTTTAAAAGTCCCATCATTTACAGCATAAATTTTACCGTCATCACCAGCCACCATTCCACTTATCGCACCCCAAGATACAAATTCAAGGCCATTTTCATTTGTTAAATGTGGGTATGAAGCAGGAGCCTCTTGTAGTTGATAAATAGTCACATGAGAAGATAAACCAGGTTCTTTTTTGTTGTAGTCTTTTTCATTTGCTGAGGCAATTAATCCCCTTTCTGGAATTGCGACAAATCCCTCTGGTCCAATGCCTGATGGAAGTAATTGAGTAAGCAAAGGTTGATTTAGTTCTGTGATATCGTAAACAGCTACTATCCCAGCTCGTTCAGCACCAACAAATAAATAGGGCGTTCCATTAATTTTTGAATATGTAACTGACTCAGGTTCTACTCCCTTTTTACCTGCTCTCCCATCTTGGAAATGACCTATTTGTGCAATTGCTCTTTCTAGTCTATTTGCATCTTCATAAACTACTGTTCCATCTTTTTTAAAAATAGTCCAGGATCTTGAACCACCTCTTTTTGCCTGATTTGGATCAATATGCTTGTAATCGCCTTCATTTGCTGTTGCAAAATGGTCATTATCAATCCAAGTAAGACCATCGGGTTCTCTTCTTACATTCTTTAGTTTGCTTTTAAATTTATGTGCTCCATCTTTCTTTGTATCCATTCCTGCCATTTGTTTTACAACTCCTGCCGAGAAATGTGATATTACATTTCCATCTTTATCAATTACTGCAAGATGGTTGTTTTCTTGAAGAGAGACAACTGTTTCACCAAGATCATTAATAGCAACGAATTCTGGTTCGGGATCAAAAGGAGCTATTTCGGATAAGCCTGTTAAATCTACTTTTTTTATTGAATTGCATTGTATTTTTCCTCTTTTGTTTAACTTCACAAGAGAAACATAACCTGCAGGATTAATTTGAATACCATTGTCATCAATTTGAGGGATAAATCCATTTTTATATTCTTCATCCCTCTCATTTTCTATAGCGACAGCTAGAAATGTTCCGTCTGGTGAAACAAAAACGCTATCAGGCTGCCCACCTAAATCACATTCTTTTACTGCTTTTCTTGTTTCTAAATTGTATTGAACTAATGCTCCTGAAGGATTTGTATAACTTTCAGATGTATTTGAACCTATATAAGCATTGTTTCCAAGTGCCGCGATTCCAGTGGGTTCTGCTTCCAGTTCAACAACTCCCAATGCTTTAGGTTTTGCAGGGTCTGAGATATCAACTAAACCTACTACTCCTAGATCGCTATCTGTATACATCAAAGTCTTACCATCTTCTGATGCTGTAACAACCTCTGAAGAAGTTTTGGTGGTAGGTTTTGATCCTTTTGGTAAATTATCACTTACATTAAAAGAGGAAATTCTATTGAAGTTTTTTTCATTTGCCCAATATTTTGTATTCCAATTTGCAAATCCGCTACTTGTAGAGGAGGCGACAATTGCAAGTAATGCTGAAAAACTTGCAGCAGCTAGGGTTTTTTTCATTTAGTGCGTAAGGATATACATTCTCATGCTCCCTTTAAAAAGTTAAGAAAAAAAAATAGATTTATTAAGAACAATTTAAGCTTTTAAAGATATATAAATAAAAAAGACCTACCAAAGGCAGGTCTTCATGTGTGTGTAAGATTTTCTAATTTATTTAATTAGAAAGAGAATGATACGAATGCACCAGCTCCAGTTGTGTCAGTAGTTGAACCTGTTGTTTCAGAAATGTAAACGAAAGGTGTAATACTCATACTGTCGTTAATTGGATATTCGTAGGAAAGATCATATGCATAAATTTCTTCTGCATTGTCTTTGATTTTTCCATTAGTTCCAATGTTTGCACTTAATGTACCTTCGCCTACATCAGTACTAATACCGAAAGCCCACTGACTTGTGTCTTCCCCTGAATCTGGATTCCCTACTTCAACACCACCGCTAAAGGTAGTTGGTAATTCTTCAGGGCTGTAATATGCAACTAAACCGTAGTAGTTTGCAGTATCTTTATCAGAGTAAGCTACTGTGAAGCCGTATGTATCTGTCTCATAACCAAGAGCTAAACCAAAAAGGTCAGTACCTTCTTTAGTAAACAAACCATCGGAGTTAGTTTCGCCTTTGCCTGCAATTGAAGATACACCTAGTCCAAGTTCCCAACCATCTCCAAATCCAGTTGCAGCACTAAGTGAAACATTACCACTTAAGTCAACAGAGTTTGCGGCACCACAATCTCCTAAGTTATCAACCATGTTATTCATGGAACATGCATTAGGCCAAGTCTTGGATGCATCCATAGAATCACCAACCGCAACTTTCCATGCACCTACTGGGAAAGTGTAGTTGACGTCATTAACCGTAAGGGCGTCATCTGCACTTTCTCCCCAGTCTAAACCAGTCTTATCAGCACCAACATTTGTTAGACCATTTCCAGTTACTATTCCGATGTTTAAGTTATCATCACCTGTGAAACTTGTATCTAAGTCAATTCCTAAGACATATTCAAACTGAACTGCATCATTGGCTTCAGTTGCTGAATCAGTTGCACCTAATAGGAACCCTACTTCACCACTCATAGTGGTTGTTTCACTGAAAGAACCAGCTTCAATGCCATTAACACGAGCTTCAAGGCCATCAACTCTTCCTTTCATAATTGCCAACTCAGAACCAAGTTCATCACTTAGCCTGCCTATTGCAGCTCCGTTCATTAAACCTTCACCACCAGCAATTAGATTGCTTAATTCAGCAGCAGCTTCTAAACGAGTAACTGAGTTACCATTAAATTTAGGGCTATTTGTAAGATCCTTTAATGAATCGTAAGCCCAATCTCCTGGGAATAAAGTATCTGATTTGAAATCACCTAAAGATACTAAATTGTAGGAGTTTGAATAATCACTAAGATCTGTTGAATTGATCTCAGCTGCGTTCACTGCTAAACCTGATGCCATAGAAATGATTGCAGGAGCAGCAATTAGTTTTTGAAAAAGTTTCATGAACCTCAACACGTAAAAATGGATAAATATCCAAATTTATAACAACTAATAAAGGTTAAGAAACGGGTAAGAAATTAGGTCAGAAGGAAATTTTAAAGAGACTTTAAACTTTTCTTAAATTAAACAAAATGATTTCTTTGTTTTTTTGAATATTTTTTAAATTATTAGTTAAAATTGAAATTTTTTATTTTCAAATATTTTCAAAACCAAACGTAGAAAAGTTAAATTGATATTTAGTTTAAGAAGGGGTTAAGAACTAATTAACCGCAGGATAAAATTTTAGATAATGAGTATTTGTGTATAAATTCGGTGCTATATATATGTAGTCTTTTTATTTAATCATGACATCCCTGAACATAGCTAAGAAAGCTTTGGTTTTCACTTCTGCAGTAGCCATTGCTGCTGGTACAAGTGTTCCTGGCACAAGTGTTTCTGCTAAAACAAGATTAAGTGGTGCTGGAGCATCATTTCCTGCCAAAATTTATACTCGTTGGTTCAAAGATTTAGCCACTTCAGGTGGACCAAGAGTTAATTATCAAGCTGTTGGTTCTGGCTCTGGAAGAAAAGCATTTATTGATCAAACTGTTAACTTCGGTGCATCAGATGATCCAATGAAAGATAAAGATATAGCAAAGGTTACCAGAGGTTTAGTTCAAATCCCAATGGTTGGTGGAACTATTGCTTTCGGTTATAACTATGATTGTGATTTGAAACTTACTCAAGAGCAAGCAGTAAGGGTTGCTATGGGTATGGTTAAAAATTGGAAAGAATTAGGCTGTAAATCAGGTAAGTTAACTTGGGCACATCGTTCTGATGGATCAGGTACAACTAAAGCCTTTACAAACTCTATGGAAGCATTCTCACCAACATGGACTTTAGGAACTGGTAAATCAGTTAAGTGGCCAGCAGGTGTTGGAGCAAAGGGTAATTCTGGTGTTGCAGGTGTTATTCAAAACACTCCAGGCGCAATTGGTTATGTTAACCAGTCTTACATAAAAGGTAATGTCAAAGCTGCTGCACTTCAGAATCTTTCAGGTGAGTTTCTAAAACCATCTGTAGAAGCAGGAGCTAAGGCTCTTAATGGTATTACTCTAGATGAGAATCTTGCTGGTAAAAATCCTAATCCAACTGCAAAAGGAGCATACCCTATAGCTTCATTAACATGGATACTTGCTTATGAAGAGGGTAATGGTAGAAACACTAAAGCTATCAAACAAGCCTTTAATACATTATTAAGTGATGAGTATCAAGATAAAGCTCCATCACTTGGATTTGTCCCCTTAAAAGGAGATATTCTTGAGAAGTCAAGAGCTGCTGTAAAAAGAATCGGTAAATAAACCGTAAGACAATATTTAAAAGGAGGAATTTATTTCCTCCTTTTTTTTATGCAAACATATATTTTGACAAGCCTAATATTAAAGAAAAAAGAATGAGTATGTATGTTGGAACTATTTTTAAAAAAGATAATAGTGTGGAGATTAAAACTATAAAAATAGAGCTAATTAAAAAGAATTTTGATGAAGAACTATCTTCAATTAAATTAAATCCAGAGAAAATAATTGCTCCAGGAATTGTATTGATCACTCCTTCGATAAAGTAATTAATTGATTCAATTCTGTTTTTTATAAAGCCTTTTCCAAAAACAAAAATCAATATAAAACTTGGTAAAAAAATTGCAAAAGTTGATATAAATGAATATTTTAAAGCCTCATTAATACCTCCAATTGAAAAACCTGCTTTATATCCAATAAAACTTGTAGTTAATAAGACAGGCCCAGGTGTTATCTGGCCAATCATTATTCCATCTATAAATTCATTATTTGTTAACCATCCTTGCGAGACAACATAATCACTCATAAGAGGAATGATTACTAATCCACCTCCAAAAATAAAAAGTCCCGATTTAAAGAAGAAAAAAAACAGATTAAGGTAATCTACTAAAAACTTTGAGTTTATAGACTCTCTTAAAAAATTATAAAACTTTGATACATCTAAAAAGACCGAGCTAATCAAAAATGAGGTTGTTGAAAATATAGATAAAGGGACTAAGCTATAAAAAATATTTTTGAATTTCTTTAAAAATATATTTATCAATCCTGCAATACTAAGAATTGTTATGAGTGGAAATTGAATACTATTATATTTAGCAAATATAAGTAGAAATAATATTGAGCTGGAGAATAATATTCGATCAAACTTTAATCTTTTTTTTAGTAGAACTAATGAGAATGAAAAAATTATTCCTGCAATAATAGGCGGATTAAAATAAATTAAATCTGTTAAGAATTTTGATCCAGAACCAATTTGCCAAAAAAAACTAAGAGCTAATACCGAAATGAATCCTGGGATAATGAAACTTATACCTGATATCAATCCACCAAGATAACCATTTATTTTAAGACCTATATATATTGCCAATTGAGTAGATATTGGTCCCGGAAGTATTTGGCATAATCCAATACCTTTTTCAAAAGATTGAGTTGATATCAATTTTTTATTATTTATAAGTTCATCTTCGAATAAGGAAATATGAGCATAGGGTCCTCCAAAACTTAAAATACCAATTTTTAGGAAAGTTTTTGCAAGTTGAATTAAGGATATTTTTGCCATTAAAATATTCTAATTCCTAAAAATTAGTTTTTATGGAGCTGATAAGCTTTGTTTGATTGTTGGTAATTTAAGACTCGAAATCCAAGATAAGAATATTAGAAGTGATGAAAAATAAAGACAATATTGAAGACCAATACTCGGATTTCTCCCAATCATAAATAGTAAGCCAGATAGTAATGTTCCAACTAGTCTTCCAGCAGCATTTGCCATGTAATAGAAGCCAACATTTAAACTGACTTTTTCATTATCAGAGTAGGCCAAAATCATATAAGAATGTGTAGATGAATTCATTGCAAAAACAAATCCAAAAATAGTAAGGCCTAAAATTATTGCTATTGATGGGGAACTTTCTCTCCATAATGCGACTCCTATCAAAGATGGTATGACCATTAATACGGCACTCCAAAATTGGATAGCTTTACGATCTGGACTTTCTTTCTGGCCCCATATCTTTCTAATTGCTGGAGCGGAAGCCTGAACAATTCCATAACCTATTACCCAGGCCCCAAGAAATAAGCCTATTTCCATATAGTCCCAACCAAAGGCCATATCTAGGAATACTGGAAGAGCTACAACAAACCAAACATCTCTTGCTCCAAAAAGAAAGAATCTTGCTGCAGAAAGAATATTTATTGCATTTGATTTTGAAAAAAGATCATTAAAAGCTGGTTTGGTTTTCATCTTGCCAATTTCTCCAGGTAAAATTAATGTCAATAAAAAGGCTAAGCAGAGTCCAAAACCCATAATTCCTACAGCATTATTGAATCCAAATAACTTATATAAAAGACCACCTAAGAAAAAACCAACTCCCTTAAGAGAATTTTTAGATCCAGTTAAAATAGCAACCCATTTAAAAAGTTGTTTTTGGCCAGTATCATTGCCATTATTTGTCTCTGGAACAACTGTCTTAACAGCGCTTTTAGCACTCATTTTGTTTAAATCTTTTGCTATCCCACTGACTGCTTGAGCAACCATAACGTATACGACACTAAATATTACTGGCCAATCCTCCTTAACTGGAATAAGCATGAAAAGAGCAATGATTTGCAGGATCGTCCCAATCCATAAAGTAAGCCTTAAACCATATCTTGCTCCTATCCAACCACCATATAAATTAGTAATTATTCCAAAAAACTCATAAAAAAGGAAAAGTAAAGCAATTTGTAGAGTTGTGTAACCTAGCTCATGAAAGTGACCAACAACTAATAATCTTAATGCGCCGTCAGTAAGCGTGAATGCCCAATAGTTTGCTGTTACAACACTATATTGTTGAATATTAGATAACTTCATAAAGACATAAATTAAATCTCTTTTTTGATTACATATTCAGTAAGATCTGCAAGTCTGCAGCTGTAACCCCACTCGTTGTCATACCAAGCGTATATCTTTAATAAATTTGAATTAACAACCATAGTTGATAAACTATCAACTATTGAACTTCTAGAGTCATTTACATAATCTGCAGAAACTAAAGGTCTTTCTTCGTAGCCAAGAATTCCTTTTAAATAAGTTTCTGAAGCTAACTTAAGTGCCAAATTTACTTGTTCAGTTGACACTTCATTATTTAATTCAAAAACTGCATCAGTTAAAGAACCATTAAGTAGAGGAACTCTTACTGCATGCCCATTTAATTTTCCTTTTAATTCTGGGAAGATTTCAGCGATAGCTTTAGCAGATCCAGTAGTAGTAGGTATTAAACTTTGCATACATCCTCTTGCTCTCCTCAAATCACTTTTATAAAAATCTACAGGAACTTGAGTGTTGGTAACATCGTGAATAGTTGTAATAGCGCCGTGCTTAATTGAAAAATTTTCATTGATTACCTTTACTATCGGAGCTAAACAATTTGTAGTGCAAGATGCAGCAGTTACTAATTTATGTTTAGAAGGGTCATAAAGACTTTGATTTATACCGTAAACAATATTAAGTGATTCGGCTTCTGCAACAACTCCTTTAACTGGACAAGCTACTATTACTCTTTTCATCCCTAGAGAATCAAAATAGGGATTTAGTTTGTCTGGCTTTTTATTCTTTCCTGTACATTCCAAAATAATATCTACAGAAGATTTTTCCCAAGGAACATCAAGATAATTTTTAAAAGATGTGTAGTCTAATTTCTTTCCCTCAATTATTATTTCTTCTTCTTTAACCTTTATATCTTTCCCCCATCTGCCATGGACTGAATCGAATTCGAGTAAATGCGCAGCGGCATTCGAATCTCCTGCTATCTCATTTATATGAGTTATTTCTATATCAGCTCTATCCCATAATGCTCTGAAGACTAATCTGCCAATTCTTCCAAAACCATTAATTCCAATTTTCATAACTTTGAAATTTTCTATATAAATCATACATCAAAATATTTTGATATATCAAGATGTTTTGATTAATGAAAACCTTTTTTATTTAAGCTATATTTAAAAGAATCTAAATACTTTAAAATTGTTAAAAGAGAGTAGCAAAGTAAAGAAAGAAAATATATCTAAGTTTATGGTTTCATTTTCTGATCCTTTTAGGCTAGAAATAATTGACCTAATGATGGATGGAGAAGTTTGTGTTTGCGATATTATGAAATTAACTAAATTGTCTCAATCAAGAATTTCATATCACATAAAAATTTTGAAGGAAGCTGGTCTTATCTCAGACAGGCAAGAAGGTAGATGGGTGTATTACAGCCTAAATAAAGAATCTCTCTTTTTGATCAAGGAATGGATAACTTCTTTGACAGATTATTCCTCAAATAGAAAACGTTGTTGTGAATAAATTATATTTTTGTTTTTATTAATTA
>JFMF01000190.1 GCA_000635535.1 Prochlorococcus sp. scB243_496M6
AATTTGTTGATTTAAAAGCAAAAATTCCATCCCCTCCTGCAGCTATTTTATCGACGGATAAAAAATTTATAACTTTCTTAAAGCTGCGTTTAGAGTTTGTTGCTGTTGGGGAATTCGAATGTCCTAATGCAGAAATAACTGATCCATTTAAAGTTGAGTAATATAACCATCTAGTAAATTGCTCAATCTTTATAAGTCAAATAAAATTG
>JFMF01000191.1 GCA_000635535.1 Prochlorococcus sp. scB243_496M6
GGTTCTAATGCAATTTACAATTTAGAAATAAGTGAAATAAATAGAATTCTTGATAATCACGCAATACCTTTAATCCCTGATGACCTTATCTTGTTAAAAGTTTTTAGAGAAATATTAATTTCTTGCATAAATAAAGCTAAATTTCAAAGCAAATCACGAGTCAACAAGATCCTAGTAAGTGATATTGAGAATGCAAGGCATATTCCACATA
>JFMF01000192.1 GCA_000635535.1 Prochlorococcus sp. scB243_496M6
GGTGATCCATCCGTTTTTGAAAGAGAGAAATATGCATTTCTGGAGTTGTTAATTGCCTGCAGAGAAAAATTTATAGTTACTTGGGTAAAAAATGATAAAGAAAATAAAAAATTAGATGTTTCTTTTCCTATAAAAGAGTTAATTTCTTTTTTTGATAGTTTCTTAAACCAAAGCCAAAGAAAAATAATAATTAAAGATTCT
>JFMF01000193.1 GCA_000635535.1 Prochlorococcus sp. scB243_496M6
CTAAAAGTTTGAATCAATATAATAAGATTAATAGAATTTATGTTAAATCAAAAGCAAATAAAGAAGAATATTTTATAGCTGATGACACCGCAATTGAATTGATTCATGCGAAGTTAAGTTTAAGTCATTTGACTGAGGCTTGGATAAAATTACTCTTCATTACTTCATTAAAGAGGAATATAAAAAGGACTAAAGTAATTTTTAGAACAGAAATAATTATAAATCGCAAATTATTCAATCACCGGGAGCAAATGAATCAAATCTAATTTTGAAGGAGTACATAAATATTTTTAAAAATTATTCTGAAAAATGTTTACCTCTTCCTCCAGAAAGTGCTTATAAATATGTAGTAGCAAAAATAAAATCAAAAAATGAAAAAAAAGCTTTTACAGATAAATGGATCGGTAATAAAAATTTTTGTAAAGGAGAAAGAGATAATATCGAAATGATAATGTGTTTTGGTAATGAAAAAGAACCAGATTTCTTTCTTGGAAATAATAATTTTGATCAATTATCATACAGATTATATGGTCCTCTAATTAAAGCATTAAAGAAATAAAAAATGTCTAATTTA
>JFMF01000194.1 GCA_000635535.1 Prochlorococcus sp. scB243_496M6
AATTAAAGATTTAGGTAGAAATTTATCCCCTTTCCCAAGACCTATAAACAATAGCAAACTAGTTACTACAGGTATTTATCGATTTACGCGTCATCCTATGTACTATTCTTTAATATTTATTTCCATTGGAGTTTTTATAATAAAATTATCTATCTATTATTTATTTTTGACAATAAGTTTAGCTTTAATAATTAAATTTAAGATTGCCTTGGAAGAGAAATATTTAATGAATAAATTTAAGAATTACTT
>JFMF01000195.1 GCA_000635535.1 Prochlorococcus sp. scB243_496M6
ATACTCTTGCTAAGTTTTACAAAAAATACTTGTTCTGAATTAAGAGATAAAATACTCTCGAGATTTCATAATTTAAAATTATATTTGCAAAGTAATAATGAAAGTAAGATAGATAATACTCTTAAGGATTGGTATCTAAATTTTAAGGACAAGGATAAATCTAAGGAAAAAATAATTTCCGAAATTGATAATTTTATAAATCAATTCTATAAGTTAAAAGTAACTACGTTCCATGCTTTTTGTAATAATCTTATAGATGAATATAGTATTGAAATAGGTGTAACTCAAGATCCATATATTGAGAATAATATTGATAATTTGTATAAAGATGTAGTAGATAATTTGTGGATTGATGATTTTCTGAATCTTAATCATGAGATTATTTCAGCAGTCAACAAAAAAAAAATAATAGTTCTAGATTTGGAAGTAGGATCAATAAGTCATTTTTTGTAGAAATTTTAAAAAATATAGATCAAGAAAATATTTGTAAATTTCAAATAAATAATAAATATAAGATTATTGATTTAAATAATTACTTTAATGAATTTTTTTATTTAAATTGGAACGAGTTTTGTTTTGAATGGAATAAGAAAGGTAAGGAATTATTTTTACAAATCATAGAGTTGGGAAAATTAATTAAGGATAGTGGTGGAAAAAGTCAAATATATGCTGCAAAACCAAGAAATGATAAGTTTAATCAAATAAATTGTTGGATTGAAGAGATTAACAAAAGGCTTAATTCTAAAAATGTTATTGATTTTATATATGATATATCTAAGGATGATCTTTTATCTAAATATTTTTACATTGAAAATATATCTAAAGAAATTAATAAACATAATCTAAAATTAGATTTTACTAAATTTAATTTATTACAAGATAAAATTTATAAAATAAAAGAAGGTTTCTTTACTGAATTTGTAAGAATATTTACCCAATTAGCTTATATAAAATTAATTGAATTAAAGAAAAGTCTTTCTATTTTTAACTTTAATGATCTTATAAAGACTGTAGAAAATACATTTCTTGATTCGGAAATTAGTAATAGTAATACTCTATCTAAAATTCAAAAAAGATTTAAATGTGTCTTAGTTGATGAGTTCCAAGATACAGATATTAATCAGTGGAATTTAATAAAAAAGTTCTTTAATACAAAAAATAATTTTTTGCTTTGTGTAGGAGATCCAAAACAAGCGATTTACAAATTTAGAGGTGGAGATATTGAAACTTACTTAGATGCAAGATCTACTGCAATCGAAGTTTTTAGTCTTACAGATAACTATAGATCCTCAAAAAAGTTAATCGATGTTCTTAATAAACTTTATAAGAATGGACTTAAACAATCACAACTAAACTATAGTAAATTAACCTCTAGAATTAATGAAAATATTAATCATGAATATAATTTTAATGATGTATTTGAAATTGTAGAATTTTCAAAAAAAGAGACTGATATAGAGGATCTTGTAACTCATTACATAGTTAACTTTATTTTAAATAATAAAGAAATTAATATTAGTAAAATTGCGATTCTTACATTAAATAATTCGCAATGCTTAGATTTTAAAAAAAAATTAAATCAGTTTAACCTACCATGCAAAATTCAAAATAAACAAAATATTTTTGATACAGAAGCAAGTTCTCTACTACTTTTATTAATTGAATGTTTATTAAATCCGAGATCTTTAAAAAATATAACTTTGCTTGCTACTTCAAAGTTTATAGAAATAAAATTAGAAGATTTACTTGATCATGGAATTAGTAATAAATTAGAAATTTTAATTAATAAATGCATTACTTGGTCCCAAGAACTAAGAGAAAAAGGTTTTTTAAACATTGTTAATGAACTACTTATAAATTACAAGTCCTCCTCAATTATTCAAGATTTAGATTTAAATTCAAATCTATTTCAACTTTCAAAAATTGTAGAAATAGAATTAATAAATAATGATTTTGACCTCAACATAGTTTTCAATTGGTATAAAAATCAGTTAGATCATATTTTAAGAATTTCTACTGGAGAAGATTTTTTGACGAAAGATTATAATCTTCAAAGTGGAATAAATCTTTCTACCATTCATAGTAGTAAAGGCCTAGAATTTGATATAGTCCTATGTCCATATCTCTCAATTATTTCAAATAAGTCAAATAAAATTAAAGGACCTCTTTGGAAATCAAATATTGATAGAAATATATACGTTAATATTTCTAATAATTACGCGAAGGTAGAAAAATTTAAATTAACAGAAGAGGAAGATTTATTTAAAGAGAGTGAGAGGTTAATTTATGTAGCACTTACAAGGAGCAAATATAAACTTATTGTTTTTAATGATTTAGAGGATACAAATAATATTTTAAATAATGATTTACTTAATAATTTGGAAAATATTAATATTTATAAGTCTACTTTTGAAGTCAGGATAGAAAAAGAGAAAATAAAAGAAATTTTTTCTAAGTTCCAAACCAACCGATTGAATAATAATCTTTGGAAAATCGATAACGTTAATAAGAAAATATCTAATGTATTAAAATCTGATCAATTTATTACTTATTCAAGTTATTCTTCTTGGATACGTAAAGATAAAAATATTGATGCAGTCATTAATCAATTTAAGGATTATGAAGATAATATTTCAATTGTCAATGATTCAAATTTTAAGAATTTAAAGAATTATCCTAATTATTTTTCTTATCCAAATCCCTTAAGTGAATTTCCAAAAGGAACTATTGCTGGGACTTGCCTGCACAAAATAATAGAAAGATTTGAATTTAGAAACGATAATAATCAAGAATTAATTGATTTAATTATTGAGGAATTGAACTTTCATCAAATCGATACATCTTTGGCTTTTAAAGTAAAAGATGCGATTTTAAGAATTATAAATATATCTTTAGGAAGAGAATTACAAAATAAGAAACTAGTTGATATTCCAAATGAATACTTAATTAAGGAACTCAAATATGATTTAACCCTATCTTATGAAGGTAGAAATATTAATTCTAATGATATATCAAATTGCTTTCTTTTAGATCAGGAATATGAATTTGGTGAAGAATATGCAAATAAAATAAATGATCTTCAAATTATGAACAAAGGCTTCCATTCAGGATGTATTGATTGTGTTTTTCCTGTAGGAAATAATTTAGAAGATAGTAAATGGTGGTTAATTGATTGGAAAAGTAATTTGATATCTGGTAGTGATAATAGTGATTGTTTACCAAGAAACTATAACTATGAAAACATGAGAAATGAAATGATTAAACATCATTATCCATTGCAATCTCATCTTTATTTATTAGCATTGCATAGATTATTAAAGTGGCGACTTAAAAATTATCAACCACATAAACATCTAGGAGGATATATATATTTGTTTTTAAAGGGATTGCCAGATTTTAAATTATTTGAAAAATCTAAATCTGAAGATATATCTCCAGGTATTTTTATTAGCAAAGCACCTTTAAAAAGAATTAATTATTTAGATAACCTTTTTTAGAATGAATAAAAATAATACAGATATAGCAAGGTTTCAATACGATCATATATTTAATTTAATTTTAGATATTTTCAAATTTAGTGAAAAAAAATATGGAAATTTCGTAAAAGATGTAATACGAATTTTATTAGAGTTTGAAAAAAATGGTGAAACTATTATTGATGTTGACAATAGTTTAATAACTTTTGAATTATTAGAAGATGGTTGGCCCAATAAACATATAGATGTTCTAAAAAATATAGGTTTGATTGGTTCCCTACATTCTCCATTCCTACTAGTAAATAGAAAATTATCCTTGTCAAAATGGTCAAAAAAGATAGAAAGAGTTATTAATTTATTTCTAAAAAAAATTGATACCGATAATTTAATGAACTCAATAATTTATAAAGATGATAATAAAATTGATCAAATTAAAAATATATTTAAATATTCAAACTTAGTTTTCCTTCAAGGAGGACCAGGAACCGGTAAAACTACTTTAATAATAAAATTAATACTAGAACTCCTTCAAATTGATAACTTTTTAAATATTGGTTTGTCTGCTCCAACTGGAAAAGCTACAGCTCGTTTAAAAGAAGCTCTCAATGATAAAAAAAATATTTCCTTTAGCAAGCGTCTAGACCAAATAGAATTTCAAACTTTACATAGATGGATTTTAAATTCTCAAAATAAATCTCTTAAGTTGAAATTTAAGCTAAAAGAGCTTGATTTTTTCATAATTGATGAAATGTCAATGGTTAATATCGATTTGATTGAATCAGTTTTAAATTTGCTAGCAAAGGACTGTAAAATTATTTTAGTTGGAGATAAAAATCAATTGTCTCCAGTAAATAACTGTTCTATATGGAATTATTTGTTTGAATATTCCGATAATAGTTCAATTAAATCTTGTGTAGTAAATTTAGAAAAAACTTATAGAAATATTGGAGACATAGCATTAATTAGTAGTTTAATATTTAATAATGATTTTTCTTTACTTAATCAAAAGATAAAAGAATTAGAAAAAGATAATAATTCAAAAGAAATTACTATTTCAAAAAGTAGAGAAAAAAATATTCCAAAAGATCTATTATTTTCGATTACAAGTCATCTAAAACAGTTAAATGTTTCAACTTCAAATTTAAGTAAAAAAAAATATATATTTGATGAGTGTATTGATAATTTATTACTTTATGAAAAAGATTTAGTAGATAAGATATTTCTGGATTTACAAAGTCAATTGATTTTATGCGAAAAAAATTCCGGAATATGGAGCGTTGAATATTTGAATGAAATTGTTTTTGGTCAAAAAAAACCCATTGACCTTAAAACTCTTAAAGAGGGTGTTCCGATCATGTGTACAAAAAATAATAATGAACTTGGATTGTCAAATGGGGATATTGGAGTACTTATAGGTTTAAAAAATAAAAGAAAATATCTTTTTAGAAAATTTAATGATAATAACGAAGAAATTGTCGCATTAATTGATCCATCTAATTTAGAAAATGTTGTACCAGCAATAGCCATTACTATTCATAAATCTCAAGGAAGTGAATCTGAAAAAGTAAACATTTTGTGGTCCAAGAATTTTAGAAGAAATCAATATGTTTTAAAAGAAAAAAAAGATAATCAAAATATCTTTTGCAGAGATAATTTTGAAAGAAGGTTATTTTATACTGCTGTTACAAGAGCGAAAAAATCTTTAAATATATATTATTTAAATTAAATTTTATTTTTGAGAAATTAGTAATATCTTAACCCTAAGATGTTAGATTAATAACTCGGCTCTGTAAGGCTAATCAACAACTTAAGTCAATTTAGATATTTGTTGAATGCCTAATCAGAAGATTATTAGGCATTTAAAATGGCTTTAAAAAAAGATAGTAACTCTCTTGGTAGTGATCAGGAAAAGTCTCAGAATAAAGATTCTTCCCTATTAGAGTTCAAGAACTTAGAGAACAAAAAAGAAATTGAATCTCAACTATTGGAAGTATCGAAAGGAGATGAGAATGAGAATGAGAATGAGAATGAGAATGGATTTCTCGAGTTTGGTTTTAATCAATCGATCTTAAACTCGTTAATAAATAAAGGATATAAAAATCCAACTCCCATCCAAAAAGCTGCAATTCCCGAACTAATGTTAGGCAGGGATTTACTAGGCCAAGCACAAACAGGAACAGGAAAGACTGCAGCTTTCGCATTACCATTAATAGAAAAACTTAAAGATAATAAAGAATTAAATGCAAAAGTTTTAGTTATGACTCCTACAAGAGAATTAGCAACTCAAGTGGCAGAATCTTTTAAAAGTTATAGTTCTGAATCTAGTAATTTTAAGACCGTTGCAATATATGGAGGTACCGACTATCGAAATCAAATTTCCGCATTAAAAAGAAAAGTTGATGTAGTAGTTGGGACCCCAGGCCGAATAATGGATCATATAAGGCAGGGGACTTTTAAAATTAAAGATATAAGCTGTCTTGTTTTAGATGAGGCAGATGAAATGTTAAATATGGGTTTTCTTGAAGATATTGAATGGATAATAGATCAACTTCCGGAAAATAAGCAGATGGTATTGTTTTCAGCAACAATGCCCAGTGAGATAAGAAATATAGCAAAAAAATATCTAAATGATCCCGCCGAAATATTAATCAAAAGTGTCAAAAAAGAAACTCAATTAATTTCGCAAAAATTTCTATATGTACAAAGGCATCATAAGTTAGATGCTTTAAAAAGAATACTAGAACTTAATAACGAGGGAGTAATTATTTTTGTTAGGACAAAACTACTTACTACTTCAATAGCTGAAGCTTTAGAGAATTCAGGTCATACTGTGGCAGTACTCAATGGAGATATACCTCAAAATCAAAGAGAAAATACTGTAGATAGATTGAAAAAAGGATTTATTAATATCCTTGTTGCAACTGATGTCGCAGCTAGAGGATTAGATGTTGAGAGGATAAAACTTGTTGTTAATTACGATTTTCCTTTTGACAAGGAAACATATACTCATAGAATTGGAAGAACTGGAAGGGCAGGCAGATCAGGAGAAGCAATTTTATTTGTTAATCAAAGAGAAAAACATTTTTTAAGAAATTTAGAAAACTCAACAAGAACCAAGATTGAAGAAATTAATATACCAAGTAATAAAATAATAAATGAAAAAAGGATGGAGAAACTTATAGATAATGTTAATGAGAGTTCTTTAGTTAAAGATGAAAATGAAGAAAATAAAGCTTTGATTATTGATGTACTAGATAATTTAAAAGAAAAATACTCAATGGATGACTCAAATATTGCAATGGCGGCGATTAATTTAGTAATAGGTAATAAATCATTTTTTGTTAATGACGATGATTCTTGGATTAATAAACAAAATAATACTGATCGAAATAGATCAAATAGAAATATTAATAATCGTATGAGAAATTCTAATAGAAGAAATAATTATCAAAATGATTCTTTTGAAACCTACAAATTTAACTTTGGTAAATTTGATGGAGTTAGAGTTGCAAATATTATATCCTCAATCTGTAATTCAACTAATATAAATGGTAGATCCATTGGTAAGATACAGATTTTTAATGATTATAGTTTGGTAGATTTACCCAGAGATCTGCATAAAGAAACTAAAAATAAATTAAAAAAAATTAAAGTCAGAAACTAGTGATAAATAATGAAAGTTAGCAAATATAATTTCTTTATTTTTGTGAATCTGATGATACTATTCAACTCCTTTAATAGCTATTATTTAGCTCAAACAAAACAAAATTCAATCATAAAATTACTTTGTCTTCAGAGTGTCAAAGAGGAGATGATGAAAGCAGAAATGGTATATAGTGAAGAAATTGCTAATGAAACTTGTGATTGTTACTACGAACAATTTATGCAAACTGCAAGTCATCAAGATGCAAAAACAAAATGTAAATTAGAAACTAAAGAAAATTTAAATCATAATAGAAAAATTTAATTATTATTTTTATGAGGTCTAAGAACAATCAAAATCCAATAATTAGACTTTATTTAAATCTGATTGAGGAAAGAAGGTTACTATTTTTTGCTTTTCTTAGTTCCATAATTAATAAAATATTAGATTTAGCTCCCCCTGTAATAATTGGTCTTGCAGTGGATATCGTTGTTAAGGAACAGAATTCATGGATTGCTGGTTTTGGAATAAAAGAAGTTCCAGCACAATTGATTTTTCTTGCATTTGCTTCAGGAATAGTTTGGTCTGGTGAATCCTCCTTTGAATATTTATATTCGATTTTATGGAGAAATTTGGCTCAGCTATCGCAACATAAATTAAGAATAAAAGCTTATGAGCATATCCAGGAATTAGATATGGATTTTTTTGAAAATGATAATACTGGAAGGCTATTATCTATTTTGAATGATGATATAAATCAACTCGAGAGATTCCTGGACCAAGGGGCTAATCAGATTATTCAGTTATTTATAACTGTCTTAATTATTGGGGGCACTATGATTTTTGTTGCTCCAAAAATCGCTTTATTTGCTTTCTTTCCTATTCCAATTATATTTTTAGGATCAATTAAATTTCAAAGGAAGCTTGCTCCAAAATATAGAGATGTTAGAAATAAAGCTGGACTGTTGGCATCAAGGCTTAATAATAATTTAAGTGGAATTCTAACCATAAAAAGTTTTACTAAAGAAAAATGGGAACTAAATAGATTAAATAAAGAAAGTCTTGATTATCAAAGAAGTAATAAGGCTGCAATAAAATTATCTTCTGCTTTTATCCCTCTTATAAGATTTGCAATTTTATTTGCTTTTATAGCGATTCTATTAATTGGAGGTTTCCAAACTTGGAATAAGACGCTTGATGTAGGTACTTATAGTTTTTTAGTATTTATTACACAAAGACTATTATGGCCTTTAACTACTTTGGGGCATGTTTTAGATGATTTTCAGAGATCTATGGCATCAATAGATAGAGTAATAGATCTCATAGATACTCCTATAAAAATAAAAGATGGAAAAATAAAAATTGAACCTAAAGATATCAAAGGAGAAATTATTTTTAATAAAGTATATTTTAATTATCCCGGACGAGATTTAACTTTAAAAAACATAAATTTCAAAATTGAAAATAACTCAACATTAGGAATTGTTGGATTAACAGGTTCTGGGAAAAGTACAATAATAAAATTACTACTTAGAATTTATGATAGTAATAATGGGTTAATAACCTTAGATGGAGTTTCTATTAAAGAAATAAATTTGAGGGATTTAAGAAAGTGTATCTCTTTAGTAAGTCAAGAAACTTATTTATTTCATGGCAGTGTACAAGAAAATATTGCTTATGGCTCAATCAACCCAAGTCTTAAAGATATTATTAAAGCTTCAAAGATTGCGGAAGCTCATAAATTTATTGAACAATTACCAGATGGTTATAAAACTATAGTGGGAGAAAGGGGCCAAAGGCTATCAGGCGGGCAACGTCAAAGAATTGCCTTGGCGAGAGCTGTTTTAAAGGATGCTCCAATATTAATACTAGATGAAGCTACAGCTTCAGTTGATAATGAAACAGAGGCTTTAATTCAAAAATCGTTATCTAAAATCACAAAAGAAAGAACAACTATAGTAATAGCTCATAGATTAAGCACTATAAAAAATGCTGATAATATTGTAGTTATTGATAAAGGTAAAATAGTTGAAAGCGGAAAACATGAAAAACTATTAGATCAGAACAAAATATATGCTGATTTGTGGAATGTTCAAGTAGGAATCTAGTATGAATTTCTAAACTATATTAAGAAGTTAAATGATTCAATTACGTTACTAAAAATACCGTCAACTTTATTCCATCTTTCTTCATTTGTTCCCACAGCGAAAGTGTAAAGTGTTCCTCTATCAATTACGACAGTAGCTAATTCATGTCTTGCCTGTTCATTTAAATTTAATTCATACTCTAAATCATAGAAAATATGATTGGATGCCTCCCTCTTATTGGCATTTAAAAGTTTTACCTCTCTACCTGAACCTTCGGGAGCAATGACTTTATCAATTAATGTTTGACCTACTTCACTTGGGCTTCCTAATTGCTCTAATTGAACCTCTTTATTGACATCAGAAATAACTAAACTTAAGGTCTCATTACTATTTATTAAATCATGATAAATAATTTCAGGTCCTCCATCGACTTTTACTCTAGTCCATCCTGTTGGATATAAAAATGCATATCTTCCATCTGGACTTTGATAAGCTTCTAATCCCGCATTTAGTCCGCCACTACAAGCACTCAGTGTAAAGCACAAAAAAACCAAAAATAAATATTTGAAAGGGTTAAATTTAATATTTTTCATTTTGTTTGAAATTACTAACTAAAAACATAATAAGACATCAAAAGCAAACAATTATGGCAATTCGGAATTTTGCGTCTAAATTATCTCTAGAAATAGTTTAATTTTGATTACTTATACCAAACCACTTTCAAAATTAATCGGTCATTTTGAGAAATTCCCAGGGATTGGTCCAAGAACAGCGCAACGATTAGCCCTGTTTATTTTAAAACAACCTGAAAGTACAATAAGAGAATTTTCAAAGGCTCTGTTAGAAGCACATAGTAATGTTGGTCGTTGCAAAAAATGTTTCAATTTGACTTCAGAAGATGAATGCGAAATTTGCAGAAATACTGAAAGAAATCAAAAACTAATCTGTGTAGTAGCAGAAACTAAAGATTTGCTTGCTTTGGAGCGCGCCAGAGAATTTAAAGGTGTTTACCATGTAATTGGTGGTTTAATATCCCCAATGGATTCTGTTGGCCCCGAACTCCTAGAAATAAGAAGCTTGGTAGAAAGAGTTAGTAAGTCCGAAATAGATGAGATCATATTGGCATTGACCCCAAGTGTTGAGGGAGATACAACAAGTCTTTATATTGGAAAATTGTTAGCCCCTTTTACTAAAGTTACAAGGATTGCATATGGGCTCCCAATGGGCAGTGAACTTGAATATGTTGATGAAGTTACACTCGCAAGGGCCTTAGAAGGCAGAACAAAATTACATTAGATAATGAAAGACAATAATCTAATCAAGAAAGAAAAAATCTTAAGACTTCCTTCTTGGATTAAATTTCCTATTAGTAAAGCTTCAGAATTTGAAAAGATACAAAAACTCATTAAAAAATCAAATATTCATACTATTTGTGAAGAAGCAAGATGTCCAAATAGAGCAGAATGTTATGCCTCAGGAACAGCCACCTTCTTACTGGGGGGATCGATATGTTCTCGTTCATGTGCTTTTTGTCAGGTAAATAAAGGTAGACCTAGTTCTATCAATATTGATGAATGTACTCAAGTCGCTGAAGCAGTGAAAGTACTAAATTTGAAATATGTTGTTTTGACATCTGTAGCTAGAGACGATCTCCCTGATCATGGTGCAAATTTATTTATATCTACAATTGATGAGATCAGAAAAATTGATTCAACAATTAAAATTGAAGTTTTAACTCCTGATTTATGGGGTGGAGGCAAAAATCTTGATGAAACAAATAACCTTCAGACTGAGAGATTGAAGATGATTTTAGAAAAAGATCCAATTTGCTTTAATCATAATCTTGAAACTGTTGAAAGACTGCAAAAAGAAGTTAGAAGGGGTGCAAATTACAAAAAATCCCTTAGTTTACTAAAAAAGTCAAAGGATATTGCTCCTCATATTCAAACTAAATCAGGCATTATGTTAGGACTTGGGGAAACATTGGATGAAATAAAAAATACAATTTATGATCTTAAAAAAATAGATTGTGATCAAATTACAATTGGCCAATATTTAAGGCCTTCATTCAATCATTTGGCAGTTAAGAAATATTGGGATCCATCAGAGTTTGAATATTTATATCGCTTCTCTATGGAATTAGGATTCAAAAAAGTATCTGCTGGCCCTTTAGTTAGAAGTAGTTATCACGCGGGGTAACTTTCCTCAATTAAAGAGAGTTTCTTTTCAAGTCTTTTCAATATGGAAATACATTCCCCATTCATAAGTGTACCTGCACCTCCCCAAACCAATCTTAATAAAAGATCTACTGGGCTAGAACCAACTTCTTTGACAATTTTGAATCCTATTAACTTGAAATATCTTACAAGTTTTTTACTATATCCTTCACTGTCAAAAATAGCTAAAAGTCTTACTTTGTTGCTTGATTTTTTTTCAATTGCCCAAGCCATACTAGTTGCCCATATTAATTCCGAAACAAAAGCAGGTGCTTTACTAAGGATTCTTAATGTATCAAGCTGAATACCTTGTTTATTTAAATAAGTCCAACCTTTCATTTCGGCCCAAATCTTAATTATGTTATCTTTCTGTTCTGCTATAACGATTCTAAAGAAACATAATCCGAGAGTTTCTCTAACTTGGATTTTAATTAATAATCCAATTTTACCTGCTAATTTTTCTAATTCTTCAACTTTCATGATTTTGAATATTAGTCCTTATAACTTTTATGATTTTCCACTTTTAATCTATCGATTTGTTTTTGTCTTTCTTCAAACCTTTTCCTATCATCATCACTGAATTGGTCAATGCAGAAATGACATTGGATACCCTTTTTATACTCTTTTCTTTCTTGATCTTGAATTGAAACTGGCATTCCACATGCATGACAAATTGAGTAGGAGCCTTTTTCTAATTCTTGATCTAAAGCAACTCTTTTATCAAAAACATAGCACTCACCTTCAAATAAGCTTTTCTCTTTTGGTATCTCATCAAGATATTGAAGGATGCCCCCTTGTAGGTGATAAATATTTTTATATCCTTTCTTTTTCAGCAAACTAGTAGCTTTTTCACATCTTATCCCTCCTGTACAAAACATTGCTATATTTGTAGATTCTTTATTTTCTAAATGGGCATCTAGATGATCATCTACCCACTTGGGAAATTCACTAAAGTTTCTTGTATTTGGGTTTATAGAGTTATGAAATGTACCTATAGAAACCTCATAATGATTTCTAGTATCAATGACTATTGTATTTTGATTTTTAATTAACTTATTCCAATCAGCTGAGTCAATATAAGTCCCATTATTTTCTGAAGGATTTATTTCAGAGACACCCATTGTGACTATTTCTTTCTTGATTTTTATTTTTAATTTTTTGAAGACTTTCTTTTTTGAAAAATTTACTTTCATATTCAAATTTCTATTATCTGCATATTTATTAAGTAAATTGATAACAATATCAATTACATTTTTCTCAGCACAAATAGTTCCATTAATACCCTCACTTGCAAAAATTAATAAACCTGAAATATCGTTCTCATTTTCGATTTCTATTAATTTATTTTTTAGATCAAGAATTAAGTTTTCTTGAAATGGAAAGAAAGAGTAAAGAGAAACTATTTTATATTTTTTGCCTTTCATAAAGAAGATAATGTTTTGTCACAAGTTTCAAAATCTTTGTTAAATGATACTCCAACCTCTTTAAGAAGTTTTCTGTCTGATTGAAAAGATGGATTTGTAGTCGTGAGTAACTCATCTCCATAAAAAATTGAATTTGCCCCACATTGAAAACATAATATTTGGGCTTCTTTTGAAAGCTTTTCTCGCCCTGCACTTAGTCTTATTTTACTTTTAGGCATAAGAATTCTTGCTGTAGCTATCATCCTTATCATTTCAATAGAATCAATTTCTTTATTATCTTCTAAACCAGTGCCTTCAATAGCTACTAATGAATTTATAGGAACACTTTCAGGGTGCGGATTCATGTTTGAAAGCACTTCCAAAAGAGATGCTCTATCGCCACTAGTTTCACCCAAGCCTATTATCCCTCCACAACAAACATTTATTCCTGCATTCCTTACTCTTTTGATAGTATCTAGTCTGTCTTGATAAGTTCTAGTAGTAATAATATTTTTATAATAATCGGGACTAGTATCAAGATTGTGGTTATAAGCGGTTAAACCTGCATCAGCCAGTCTGGAAGCTTGTTCTTCAGTAAGCATCCCAGCAGTAACGCATGCTTCCATCCCTAAATCTCTTACACCGCTAACCATCTCCAACATTGCATTAAAGGATTTCCCATCTCTAATTTCTCTCCACGCCCAGCCCATACAAAACCTATCTGCACCCTCATTTTTTGCTACTTGAGCTCTTGCTAAAACCTCTTCAACTTGGAACTGTGGATGACTTTTGATTTCGCTAGCACTATAAATTGATTGGCTACAGTAAGAACAATTTTCCTCACATCCACCAGTTTTTACGCTGAACAATGATGCTAATTGAATATCGTATTTGTTAAATTTCCTGTGAACGGTTTGTGATTCCCACATTAAATCAATAAGAGGCATATTAAGTATTTCCAAAATCTCCTCTTTATTCCAATCGAACCTAATTTCGTTAAATAACTGATTATTCGAATTAGCCATTTTTATTAGGAAATATATTGAGAATCTTCAAAAGATTCATTTGGTAATGATTCTATACCGCCGAAACGTCTATTTCTTGATTGGTAATCAATTATTGCTTTAAGAAATTCATGTTCATTGAACTCTGGCCAAAGTACGTCAGATATATAAATTTCTGAATATGCCAATTGCCATAATAAAAAATTACTAATCCTTTTTTCACCACTAGTTCTTATTAGTAATTCTGGATCCTTAATCCCTCTAGTTAATAACTCTGAATTAAATAATTCTTCATTAATTTCACTTGGTTTTATTTCACCAGAAGAAGATTTTAATGCTAGTTTTTTTGCAACTTTTACTATTTCTTGTCTGCCTCCGTAATTAACACAAACATTGAATAAAAATTTATTGTTGTTTTTAGTAAGTGATTCTGAACTAGATATTATTTCTTTTAAATTTTTTGGGAAAGGAGTTAAATCTCCAATAAATTTTATTTTTGTTGATTCTTCATGTATCTCTTTAATTTCATTTTTTAAAACTTCGCTAAAAAGATTTATAAGAAAATCAACTTCTTTTGTTGGTCTTGCCCAATTCTCAGTTGAAAAAGCATAAACAGTAATTACTTTACAACCTAAATTTTTTGCAGCTTTGAGAATTTTTTTTAATACACTAACGCCCTGTTTATGTCCAAATGATCGGGGCAAACCTTTTCTAGTCGCCCATCTCCCATTGCCGTCCATAATTATTGCTACATGCTTAGGCAATTTTTGCTTATCTATTTTCATTAATAACTCAGTAATTTTATCGTCTATTACTTTTTCTAAACTCATTAGCTAATCCTTTTTGTTAATAAAAATTTCTGATTTTTCTGACTCTTTTTTATTAATATCACTGATGATATTATCACTCGAGTCTGTCTTTTGGGATGAAACATTTTTACTTAAAGATGTTTTATTTGCTCCCATAGAGTTTTGATTTCCAATCAATTTTGCAAGAAGTTCCTGTAACCTGCTGCTGGTAATTGGCCTTTCAAGTTTGCCTTGGTTTGCTAATGATAACGTACCTGTTTCTTCAGAAACAACAATACAAATACATCTGTCAAATCTTTCTGTAATTCCTAATGCTGCTAAATGTCTTGTGCCATATCTACTTATGCCTTGTCTTGAGAGAGGAAGTATTACACCAGCAGAAATTATTTTGTTTCCTTTCACAAGAACTGCTCCATCATGTAAAGGCGTATCTGTAGCAAAAAGATTTATTAAAAGGTCAGTCGATAATTGTGCCTCAATATTGGTGCCTGAATATAAAAAATCTTCAGGTCTTAAATCACTTCCCAAATCTACAACGATTAAAGCACCTCTTCTATTTTGAGAGAGTTTACCGGCAGTATCAACTAACTGAGTAATAGTAGTTGAAGTTGCTCTAAATTCCTTTGGAGGATTACCAAGTAATACAGCTAGTCTCCCAGTGCCTAGTAATTCCATTAATCTTCTTAACTCTCCTTGCCAAAGAATCGCTAATGAGAGGGAGCAAGCGAGGACAACCGCATCAATTAATTTTGATGTTAGTGGTAAGTATGCATATCTTTGAATAAACCATGCGGATGATACTAAAAACAAATATCCTCTTAGAAGCCATAATGTCCGTTGTTCTTTTACTCTAGAGAATAATAATAGCCCGAAACCAACAGCAAATAAGACATCTAGTAAAAGCTTTAAATTTATAATCCCCCAGAAATTCACACTAAAAATAAAATTAATTTAAATGTACCTAATTTTGTTTAATAAAGCGATCAGGTAATACGTCATATTTTAAAAGATCCAATGGGGTTTCTCTTTTTTGAATAATTTCTGCCTCTCCATCTTTAACTAGGAGAGCAGCAGGTCTTGGAATTCTGTTGTAGTTAGAACTCATTGAGTTATTGTATGCACCAGTACCAAAAACACATATAAGATCTCCCGTTTTACATTCGGCTAGTTCAATTTCTTTAAACAAAACATCTCCCGATTCGCAATGCTTACCAGCAATAGTGTATTTTTTTTTGGAATTAATATTAAGTGGATTACTTACTAAACATGCAGAATAATTTGATTGATATGTAATTGGTCTTGGATTATCACTCATGCCACCATCAACAGATAAATATGTTCTGATACCAGGAATTTTTTTAAAAGCTCCAATTTTGTAAATGGTTATACCTGCTGTAGATACAATAGATCTACCAGGTTCGCACATTAATGTGGGAAAATCTAAGTTGTATTTTTTACAAGCATCAACAACGGAAGAAGAAATTGTTTTTACCCATTCATCAATTGAAGGGGGATCATCACTTTCTGTGTACCTTATTCCTAAACCCCCGCCAACATTTAGTTCCTCAATATAATGACCAAATTTTTTGGCGTCTAAGATAACCTTTACCATTATTTCTCCCAGATCCTTATGAGGGTCTAGTTCAAAAATCTGTGAACCAATATGAGCATGTAAACCTTTTAATTTTAAGTGTTTTGTATTGCTGATTCTGCTAAATAATATATTTAAATATTCTATTCCGAAACCAAATTTGCTATCAAATGATCCAGTTCTAATATATTCATGTGTATGACATTCTATCCCGGGAGTAAAGCGAATCATTATTTCTAAATCATGATTAAATGAATTTGAGATCTTATCTAATCTTTCTAAGTCGTAATCATTATCTACAATAACCTTAATGTTATTTGTAACTGCGAATTCTAATTCTTTGTCGGATTTGTTGTTACCATGAAAAACAATTTTTTCATTTGGAACTCCACCTTTAATAGCAGTTAATAGTTCTCCTTCTGAAACAGCATCAAGTCCTAAACCTTCAGAGGAAACAAGACTACTCATGAAAATGGAACTATTTGCTTTAGAAGCATATATGGGCAAGGATTTTCCTGGGTAATATTTCTCTAATGCTTTTTTGTACGCTTTACAAGAATTTCTTAAAGTGATTTCATCTAAAATATAAAGAGGAGAATCATATTTTTTAACTAGTTCTTCAATAGAACATCCACCAACTGACAATTTTCCATCTCTTTCAATGGATGTGGAAATAGGAATAATATTCCTGTTAGGACTTTCCAAGTCAATTTTTTGTTTTAAAAAAGATTGTTTTTCTTCCATGGGAGAACTTTTAATAAAGCATTGCCAAAACCGTCATATTTTATAATGACTTTAGATTTGAACTTTCTAGATATAAATACATAATAAATGATATCTATTAAACAAATAAAGAAGAAAGATATTGATTTATGTTATGAATTAGATTCAAATACGATTTCGCTATGGAGTAAACAACAATGGGCTAACGAATTCAAAAAAGATGGTACAAAAATCTTTGGATTATTAATAAAAAATTTAGTCATTGGTATATGTGTTTTTCAAGTTGTTCTTGATGAAGCTCAAATAAATTATTTTGTTGTAAATAAGAAATTTAGAAAAAAGGGATTTGGATCTTACCTTATGAACTATTTAATAAAAAATTGTGAAAAATTAAATTTAAAGAAATTACTATTAGAAGTTTCTCAGAGCAATGTTACTGCTGAAAGATTTTATAGTCGCTTTGATTTTTCTACTGTGGGAATAAGAAAAAATTATTATAAAGATGGTTCACATGCTCTTTTAAAAGAAAAAAAATTAACAACAAAATAATGTAAAAATTTAAATGTTCGGATAACCAGAATCCTTGAAATTACTATAATTTCTTGCTATATCACTAAAAAAGTTCAATTTAATTTGATAAATTATAATTTTAGGTATTCACAAAAGCTCATTCTGAACACAAAACTGACATATTACTGGTAGGTTATTAATAGGAATTTAATCTTCTAATGTTTGAAAGATTTACAGAAAAGGCTATAAAAGTCATCATGCTTGCTCAAGAGGAAGCTCGAAGACTTGGTCATAATTTTGTTGGAACTGAACAAATTCTTTTGGGATTAATTGGAGAAGGAACTGGGGTAGCAGCGAAAGTACTTAAATCACTTGGAGTCAATCTAAAAGATTCAAGGATAGAAGTGGAAAAGATAATTGGTAGAGGTTCAGGGTTTGTAGCTGTAGAAATACCTTTTACTCCCAGAGCTAAAAGAGTTTTGGAATTATCTTTAGAAGAGGCTCGTCAACTTGGACACAATTACATTGGTACAGAACATTTATTGTTAGGTTTAATAAGAGAAGGTGAAGGTGTGGCGGCAAGAGTCCTTGAAAATCTTAATATTGATCTTACAAAAGTTAGAACACAAGTTATAAGAATGCTTGGTGAAACAGCCGAAGTTGGCACAGGGACCAGTACAACTAAGGGCAACTTAAAAACTGCTACTCTTGACGAATTCGGAACAAACTTAACCAAATTAGCAAGTGAATCAAAATTAGATCCAGTCGTTGGTCGCCATTCGGAAATAGATCGTGTAGTTCAAATACTAGGTAGGAGGACAAAAAATAATCCTGTTCTTATTGGGGAGCCAGGTGTAGGTAAAACAGCTATCGCCGAAGGTTTAGCCCAAAGAATACAAACTGGTGATATTCCAGACATACTTGAAGACAAAAGAGTTTTGACTCTCGATATAGGTCTTTTGGTAGCAGGAACAAAATATAGAGGTGAATTTGAAGAAAGGTTAAAAAAAATAATGGAAGAAATTAAATCAGCAGGTAACGTCATTCTTGTCATAGATGAAGTACATACTTTAATTGGTGCTGGAGCTGCTGAAGGAGCTATAGATGCAGCAAATATACTTAAGCCAGCATTAGCTAGAGGGGAACTTCAATGTATAGGAGCAACAACTCTAGACGAATATAGAAAACATATTGAAAGAGATGCTGCTCTAGAAAGAAGATTCCAGCCTGTAATGGTAGGGGAGCCATCCATAGAAGATACAATCGAAATTTTAAAAGGTCTTAGAGAGCGTTACGAACAACATCATCGTCTTAAAATCACTGATGATGCGCTAGAGGCTGCTGCTCATTTAGGGGATCGTTACATATCTGACAGATTTTTACCTGATAAGGCTATCGATCTCATCGACGAGGCTGGAAGTAGAGTACGTTTAATAAACTCTAAACTTCCGCCTGAAGCAAAACAGATAGATAGAGAACTAAGACAAGTCCAAAAACAGAAGGAAGAATCTGTAAGAGAACAAAATTTCGATCAAGCTGGCCAATTACGCGAAAAGGAGATGGAATTGTCTGCAAAAATTAAAGAGGTTTTGGACAATAAAAAAGAATCTAAAGCTGTAGATCAATCTGATGTTGACAATTCTGAAAAAAGTGATTCAAAACTTTTGCAAAGTCCCCTTGTTAGTGAAGAGGATGTAGCTCATATTGTGGCTTCATGGACAGGCGTTCCTGTTCAAAAATTAACAGAAACTGAATCAGTTAAGCTCCTTAATATGGAGGAAACACTTCACAAAAGATTAATTGGACAAGATGAAGCTGTAAAGGCTGTTTCAAGAGCTATAAGAAGAGCAAGAGTTGGATTGAAAAATCCTAATAGGCCCATCGCAAGTTTTATCTTCTCTGGCCCCACTGGTGTAGGTAAAACTGAATTGACTAAATCATTAGCTTCATATTTCTTCGGTAGTGAAGAAGCAATGATCAGATTAGACATGTCAGAATTCATGGAAAGACATACAGTTAGTAAACTTATAGGCTCGCCTCCTGGTTATGTTGGTTTTAATGAAGGCGGTCAGCTTACTGAAGCGGTTAGAAGACGTCCTTATACCGTCGTTTTATTTGATGAAGTTGAAAAGGCTCATCCAGATGTTTTCAACTTACTATTGCAACTTCTTGAAGACGGAAGATTAACTGACTCCAAAGGTAGAACTGTAGATTTTAAAAATACATTACTAATAATGACCTCTAATATCGGTTCAAAAGTTATCGAGAAAGGAGGTGGCGGACTAGGATTTGAATTCTCAGGTGATTCAGTTGAAGATAGCCAATATAATAGAATCAAATCACTAGTTAATGAAGAACTTAAGCAATACTTCAGGCCTGAATTTTTAAACAGACTTGATGAAATAATTGTATTCAGACAACTAACCAAAAATGAAGTTAAAGAAATTGCTGATATTATGTTGCAAGAAGTTTTTGTCCGATTACAAGATAAAGGCATTAAATTAAATGTCACTGATGCTTTCAAAGAAAGACTTGTTGAAGAGGGTTATAATCCTTCATACGGAGCAAGACCTTTGAGAAGGGCAGTTATGCGTTTACTTGAAGATAGTTTAGCTGAAGAAGTTCTTTCTGGGAGAATAAAAGATGGAGATAATGCTTTAGTAGATATAGATGATAAGAAAAAAGTTACGATAAATATTTCTTCTGAAGAATCTTCTCAAGAGCTAGCAGGAGCTAACTTCTAATCGTTCAAAGTAAATATGCAGTCAATCTCTCCAGAAACTATATACAGGGGAAATTTTGCTTGGGAAAAATCTTTACCTCAAATTTCTAAATTAACTAAAAGCCCATTAATTCTGGGTAGAGGAATTCAAACTAATAATTTGAGAAATAAAATTTTTAATGATTTAAAAAATCAAAAACTTAATGTTACTTCTGCTAATTTAAAATTTGATTGTTGTTACGAAGATATTTCAAGAGTTAAGAATATAATTTCAAATAATAATAATGATTCTGTTATCGCAGCTGGAGGTGGCAAAGTTCTAGATTCTGGAAAATATATAGCCGAGTCTCTTAATATCCCTTGTGTTACAGTCCCCCTTAGCGCCTCAACATGTGCAGGTTGGACAGCCCTGTCAAATATATATACAAAGGATGGTCAATTCATAAAGGATGTCGCATTAAGATCTTGTCCGAAAATACTAGTTTATGATCATAAATTTATTCAAACAGCTCCATCAAGAACACTTGCAAGTGGCATAGCAGATGCCTTAGCAAAATGGTACGAATCCTCAATAACAAGTTCAATGATTGATGACGGCCTTGTTCAACAAGCAATTCAGATATCAAGAGTTTTAAGAGATCAACTATTAATAGATGGAGAAAAAGCGTTCAAGGGGCAATTCGAAAATTATCCTTCTTGGCAGAATACTGTAGAAGCATGTGGACTTACAGCAGGATTAGTTGGTGGAATTGGTGGAGAAAAGTGTAGGACTGCAGCAGCACATGCTATTCATAATGCAATTACTCAGATAATCAGCCCTAATAAATTCTTACATGGTGAGATTGTTGGGGTTGGATTATTATTGCAATTAAGATTAGAAGAATTGAAAAATAATAATAAATTAGCTGATCAATCAATTAAACAATTACTTGTACTCATGAAAGAATTGAATTTGCCAACTACTATCGGACAACTTGGAGTAAATGTTTTTGAAAATAATAATTTAGAGAAAATTGCTGATTTTACTTGTCGAGATAAATCTGAGATTCACTTTTTGCCCTTTGAAATAAACAAACGGGATATAATAGAGGTCATTTCAAATTTTGAACAACAAAAAATTAAAATATAAATATTTTTTTGACTAAAGACAATTTTGAACAATTAAGTGATTTAAATGAAAATTTTTTTGAAAGTGCCAAATTGTCACTATTAGACCCTTTAGGTCTTTATATGGCAAATGACGTTAAGTGGATAAAGCTCAAGCAAAACTGGAATTCTCTAAAATTCCCAGTAGTTATGGGAGGAAAAGGAGAACCTATACTTCTTCTACATGGCTTTGATAGTAGTTTTTTAGAATTCAGGAGAATATATAAATCACTAAAAAGAAATTTTCAAGTTATTGTTCCTGATCTGCTGGGTTTTGGTTTTAGTCCAAGGTGCGCAACAAATGAGTACAATTCTTCGAAAATAATTTCACATTTAATTGATCTTCTTAAGACCTTAAAGATAAAAAAGAATCTAAATATTATTGGTGCATCTATGGGAGGCTCAACAGCTTTAAAACTTGCTTTTGAAATTCCTGATTCGATTAATAAAATTATCCTTTTGTCCCCCGCCGGATTGTTTGGAAAACCTAAGAGTATCCCTTTCCCTCTTAACCAAATTGGCGCCTCATTTCTCGGACTTCCTCAGGTCAGAAAAAGTCTTTGTAGGCAAGCATTTGCTTATCCAGATGAATGTGTTGGTGAGATGGAAGAGCAAATTGCTTCAATTCATCTAGGTTGTAAAGGATGGAGGAATTCACTTGCATCATTTGCAAAAAGTGGTGGATTTGCAGGGACTCAAAAATATATCCAAAATATCCCAATTAAAACATTATGTGGAGAAAATGATAGAATTCTAGGAAAAAAAAAGAGATTAAAAATATAAGAAGAATTGAAAAATTAAATTTTGTAGGGTTACAAAATTGTGGTCATCTTCCACATATAGATCTACCATCATTATCTAGTAAAATTATCCAAGATTATTTTTTGGAATAAAAGTTTTTTTAGTTAATTTAGATACTTGAGAATTACAAAAATATAAAACAAAACTGATGGAGTAAAGATGTAACTGTCAATTCTGTCAAGAATTCCTCCATGTCCCGGTAAAAAAGTTCCTGAATCTTTTATTTTTGCATCTCTCTTCATCATAGATTCAATTAAATCTCCAACTAATGCCATAAGAGAAATCGAAATTCCATATATTATTCCAACAAATAATGGATTTTCCCAATTCATTAAAAATGCGAAAAATATTGCTAGTAAAGTTGAACAGGATATTCCTCCAATTAAACCTTCTATAGTTTTGCTCGGAGATATTGGAGATAGAGATGTTTTACCATATGACTTCCCAATGAAATAAGAGCCAATATCACTAGCTACAATTAAAAAACAAGAAGTTAAAGTTAAATAAAGACCTGAAGTATTTGATAAGTTCTCAAACGACATTAAACCCTGATTGGAACTTATTATCACAGAGTCTAATCCCCTTAACTTAATCCAGTAACTAGGTAAAAAACCTAAATAGAATAATCCAAAAATAGAGGCTGCAATATCTGAAATTGTCCCAGGTTTTGGTTGCAAAAGTAACCAAGTGCATATCCCAACTGAACAGATTGGTAAAATTGAATTTGAAATTTCTCCTTCAAATAAGCCAATAGTCTCAAGATAAGTAGAAACTATAATAATAAAGGATGAAAATAATGTGGTTTTTGTAGCTGGTCTTATTCCTTTAAATTCAGCCATTCTGAAAAATTCTAATAATGCTAGATATGTAAGCAAAGCAGTTGCCAATGTAAAAACCCATCCGCCTAACAAAACAACAATTAAACCAAAAATTCCTATAAGTAATCCACTTCTTAATCGCATATGAAATTGCTATGTTTCTAAGATTCTTATATTAAAATTTACCAGATCTTTGTTGCATAAACTTTGATTATTTATCCAATTAAACCTATCTATATCAATTTTTTCGCCAGGAATTAGTAGAGGTATCCCAGGAGGATAAGGGCAAATAATATCTGCAGATATTTTATTTAATGCTTGTGAGAAAGAAATAATCCGAGTCTTACTTCTCCAAGCAATTCCAATTTCGATTTCGGGAGCTTGAACTAATTTAAAGGGCGATTTAAGCACTTCTAAATTTTTTGATTTTTTGGAATTTAATAGTAATTTTTCCCATAACTTTTCAAATAAATTAAGAAAATCTTTTTGATTTCCAAATCCTAAGCAAAAAGTCAGAGTCATCATTTCAGGCAATTCGGCAATAAGGCCATTTCTATAAAAAAAATTATCAGCAGTAAAACCATCAATCCCAGCCTTAGAGGTATTTACTACAATTTTTAAGGGATCTTGAGTTTCTATGAGAGGAATATTTTTTTCAATTAATTTTTTATAAATACTTTTTGCCTCTAAAATTCTTTTTTGATATTTTGATAAACTTTTGTTGTTAAGCCAGTCCCTAATAGACTCTTCACAAGAAGAAAGTAATAAGGAACTTGGACTGGTAGTTTGAAGCAGATTAATACTTTTGATTAAATTATCTTCATTTATTAGATTTCCTTTGTACCAAAGTACAGCCGTTTGAGTTAATCCATTGAGTGACTTATGCAATGAATTAACAACTAAATCAGCATTTGATGATAAGGCCGGTTTTGGCAAATTAAGGTTTTCACAAAAAAGGAAATATGAACCATGGGCTTCATCAACTAAGACAGGTAAATTTTTTTGATGACAACAATCTATTAAAGGCTCTAAATCTCCGGCATAACCATGATAAGAGGGATTTACAAGAATAACCCCTGAAATCTTATTCTCATCAAAATTTAATTTTTTAAATACATTTTCCAACCAAATTTTTGTTATTGGTTTGTAATGACCGGTTTCGGTTGAAAATTCTAGGTCAAAAAATATTGGATTTATATTCTGCATCGCACAGATTTTTATAACACTTATGTGAACATTTCTAGGCATTAGGATATTTTCTCCTGGATTTGCCATTGAAATTACTGCTGATTGTATTAATCCGGAAGCTCCATTGACTCCAAAAAAACATCCTTTTGCCCCAAATTTGTCAGAGAATTCTCTTTGAGATTTAGAAATTAATCCGCTTTGGGAAAGTGGTGAACCTATTTCTGGTAGTTCTGGCAGGTCCCAATACCCAGGTGGATATTTCAATAACTTCACTAATTTCTTTGGTAAAGCTGCTCCTCTGTTATGAGCAGGAAAGAATAAAGATTTTAAAAACTTTTTAGTTAGAAAAGATGAAATGCTCATAAAGTATTATTGACATATATAGAATGGTTCAGTTGGTAATCCTTTTTGATATTTTTTAACTTTAATGAAAAGATCTTATTCGAAATATTCAGCAAAAGATGACTTACTTTGGTTGATTTTGAGACCATGGATTTTTTATCCCAAGAGTTTTATATATCCTTTTAACTTTTATTTTTCTTTTTTTAAGAATACTTTTTCAAGGTAACAGTAAAAACAAAAATGTACAAAAAAATCTATCGAAATATCTTTTTGATGTAATAACTGATTTAGGCCCTTGTTTTATCAAATTAGGCCAAGCGCTCTCAACTAGACCAGATCTTGTCAGACAAGATTGGCTTACAGAACTTACAAAATTACAAGATAATCTCCCAGCATTTGATCACAAAATTGCTTTAAAAATCATTGAAGAGGAACTTGGATCCCCTGCTAATGAATTATTTGAAGTGTTTCCAGATAGTCCTATTGCTTCAGCAAGTTTAGGTCAAGTTTATAAAGCAAAGTTAAATAATTCTTATCTAGCTGTGAAAGTACAGCGGCCAAATTTATACTTTCTCATAAGAAGGGATGTTGTAATCTTAAGGTTTTTAGGAACTTTTTTATCCCCACTCTTACCATTAAACATAGGTGTTGGAATTGGAGAAATAATAGATGAATTCGGTAAGGCACTTTTTGATGAAATTGACTATCAAAAAGAGGCCGAAAATGCTTTGAGATTTGCAAATTTATTCAAAGAAAACCCTAATATTTTTATTCCTAAATTAGAAAAACCGTTTTCATCCAAAAGGGTAATCACAACTTCTTGGATTGATGGAGTTAAGTTAAGAGATCGAGCTTTACTAGAGGAAAATAACTTAATACCTGCTTCGTTTATAAAAACATGTGTCATAAGTGGACTGCAGCAATTATTTGAATTTGGATATTTTCATGCAGACCCACATCCAGGAAACATGTTTGCTCTAAAAGGAGGAAATGCAGATTGTGGGAATTTGGCTTATGTTGATTTCGGAATGATGGATACTATTACAAATTCAGATAGACTTACTCTTATTAAGGCAATTGTTCACATAATAAACGAAGAATATTATCTTCTCGCAGAAGATTTCCAGAAATTAGGTTTTTTAACCAAAGAACAAGATCTTCAAAAACTTGTTGAACCATTAAAAGAAGTTCTTGGGGGTTCCTTTGGCGCTGAGGTTGGTAATTTTAATCTTAAAAATGTAACTGACAAATTCTCAAAACTAATGTATTCCTATCCTTTCAGAGTCCCCAGTAGGTTTGCCTTAATAATAAGAGCCGTTGTTAGTCAAGAAGGTTTAGCACTAAGGTTAGATCCTGAATTTAAAATTTTAAAAATAGCTTATCCATATATTGCTAAAAAACTACTGACCGATAATTCTGAAGAGATTTTAGACATACTTTTAGAAGTCGTTTTTGATAAAAAAGGTCGAATCCAAATAGAAAAAGTTGAAAGTTTATTAAACATTTTATTCAGAGATTCAGAGAATATTAATTCAGATCTCATTCCAGTTGCGAACGCTGGATTGAAATTATTTGTCAGTAAAAAAGGATCAGAAGTTAGGAAAAATCTTCTTTTAAGTCTTATAAAAGATGAAAAATTAGAATTTACCGATGCAAAAAAACTCTTAGCTTTAATTAGAGATACTTTTAGCCCTCTGAATATCGCAAAAAGTGCAGTACAAAATATTATTTCTACAGTTTAGTTTTTATATTTATATCTAATTAGCTTACTTATGTTTTTAATTCGATTAGAATTTAATGTAATGTTTTAAAAATAAAAAGTAAAAAGTATTATTTTTTTATGGAAATTAAATGAATATTTTGAAAAATCTCTTTTTACTTAACAAAAAATCTGAAAAAAATAAAGAATTAAGTTCTGGATTTGTTGACCAATATATTGAAATTGTAAAGTTAGTAAAAGAAGCAAGAATACAACAAAACCTCACAATTAAAGAATTGTCATACATTTCAAAAATTCCTGAACGAATAATTAACTCTATTGAAAATAATAATGAAAATATTAGGCCAGAGTATCCTTTTATAAGATCTATATTAATTAAATTAGAGGAATGCTTAGTATTAAAAAAAAATACATTATTAAAGTTAGCAGTTAAGGAAAGAAAAATTATAAGGAAAGTGGGAAAGGATTATCTGTTCAGGAAATTTGATCTTATCAATACATGGCAAGGAAGTATTTTGTATTTTTTTGTATTAGTTCTAACTATATTTATTTTAAAAAGATACTTTATTTTAAATGTAAATGTTATAGAGATTCAAAACTTTCAAAATCAAATGGTTGATAAATAATTTTTAATAAATACTACCTTAGAGTTCTCCCAAAATTATTTCCTAGCTCACTAAACATTCTTATATTATCTTCTATTTCTTCTATGGGACGATTTAACTTCCACCTCCAGTTATTTTTTGTGGTGCCAGGTTTGTTTAATCTACTTGAATCGTCTAGAGATAATAGATCTTGTAATGGAGCGATAAAGAGATTAGCATTAGTTTTCATGCCAATTTCTATTAAATCCCAAGAAGGATTTTCTGAAAATTTATACTCTTCTTTTATTCTTTTTTTTGGATTCATAATCTAAATATTTCCACCATGAAACTGATGTAGAGTTATCGTGAGTACCTGTATAAACAACCCAATTTATTCCTTCAATATTCTTAGGTAAATAAGGATTATCTTCATTGCCATCAAAAGCGAATTGTAATATTTTCATGCCAGGCAGTTTGAATTTTTTTCTTAATTTCTCCACGTCTGGGGTTATTACTCCCAGATCCTCCGCAATAATTGGTAGATAGTTACCCCCTAGATCCTTTTTTACTTTATTTAATAGTGTTTTACCTGGAGAATTTATCCATTTTCCAATAATTGCCGTCTTAGAACTGCCATTGACTCTCCAGTAACCCGCTAAACCCCTGAAATGATCAAATCTCAATATATCTACAAGTTCAAATTGTCTTTGAAATCTTTTTCTCCACCAATTAAAATTCGTCCTTTTATGCTTTGACCAAAAGTAAGTTGGGGTACCCCATAATTGTCCAGTTGATGAAAAATAATCAGGTGGAACACCACTTTGAAAGATTAAATCTCCATTTTTAAAAATTGAAAATAATGATTTATTACTCCATACGTCGGCGCTATCTCTGGAGACATAAAAAGGCAAATCTCCTATTAGCTTAATATTTTTTGATTTTGCAAAGTTTTTAATGGCGCTCCATTGCTCATCAAGATGCCACTGTATCAATTTTTTAATAAGGATCTCTTCACTTTTTTTCTTAATCCATGATTTTAAGAACTTATTATTTTTTATTTTAAATTCTTGAGGCCACTCCCACCAAGGCAACATATTAAATTCCTCTCTGATAACAACAAATGTTGCATAATCTTCAACCCAAGAATGCCTGCTGACCCATTTTTTAAAATTAATTTTTCTTTCTTCAGATTGTAAACTCCAACCTTCCAAAAGGAGGAGTCCTAATTTTTTTGTTAAGTCATCTGCAATATCAAAATCAAAATGATCTTTATTCTTATTTGTTGGACCTAGATTTTCTTTATTTGAAATGAAGATAAAATCTTTTTCGATTAAATCATCAATATCCAAAAACCATGGGTTTAGTGCAAAACTAGATGGCGAACTATATGGAGAACCTGTAGAGTCAGTAGGTGTAAGAGGTAAAAATTGCCAGTATTCAATTCCATGCTTGTGTAGTTTTTTTATCCACTCTTTAGCTCCTGAACCAAAAGTTCCACATACTCTTCCTCCAGGAATACATGTTGGATGCATAAGTACGCCTAATGATTTTCTTGCGATAATTGACTCTGTAGGCATGTTTTCAATATATTTTGATTCTTTAAACTTAAAGTGTTTTTAATTCTCTAAATTCAACCTTATACAAATTTTTTTTAATTGACAAATATCATTGCTGATTTTTAAGTCTGGATAAATATAAACTCTAATTTTTAATCATCAATTTTTTGTTTAATTGAGGTTACTTTTGAAAACATCTAGTCATTATCTTTTGCGAAATTCACATAAACGACTACGATAAGAATATAGTTTTATGGTGCAAATTTCGTGACAAGTTTTATCACGGCAATGCAGAGTAAAGAATCGAACTTTAATCTAACTAATAGTAGATTAAGGTTAGTAAGTGGGACAACAAACCCTAAATTAGCTGAAGAAATTGCATCATACTTAGGGATTGAAAATGTACCTTTAATATCTAAAAGATTTGCAGATGGAGAACTTTATGTTCAGATTCAGCAATCTATTAGAGGTTGTGATGTATTCCTTATACAACCTACATGCGCTCCAGTAAATGATAGTTTAATGGAGCTCATGATTATGGTTGACGCTTGCAAGAGAGCTTCTGCAAGACAAATAACGGCCGTTATTCCGTATTTTGGATATGCAAGGGCAGATAGGAAAACCTCAGGAAGAGAGTCTATAACTGCAAAATTAACTGCCAATTTACTAGAGAAATCAGGAGTTGATAGAGTTTTAGCGATGGACTTACACTCGGCTCAAATACAAGGCTACTTTGATATACCATGCGATCATATTTACGGTTCACCTGTATTAATTGATTATCTAGAAACTTTAGATTTAGAAGAAATAGTTGTAGTCTCTCCTGATGTAGGCGGGGTGGCTAGAGCAAGAGCATTCGCGAAATTAATGAAGGATGCGCCTTTGGCTATCATTGATAAAAGGAGATCTGCGCATAATATTGCTGAAAGTCTAACGGTTATCGGTGAAGTTAAAGGTAAAACGGCTATTCTCATAGACGACATGATAGATACGGGAGGTACAATTTGTTCTGGAGCAAATTTACTAAAAAAAGAAGGAGCTAATAGAATATTTGCATGTGCATCACATGCTGTATTTTCACCTCCTTCTTATGAAAGATTAAGTTCTAAGAATCTTTTCGAGCAAGTTATTGTGACTAACAGCATACCAGTCATACATAAAGATAATTTTCCACAGTTAAAAATTCTTTCCGTCGCAAATATGTTAGGTGAAGCTATTTGGAGAATCCACGAAGAAAGTTCTGTTAGTTCTATGTTTAGATAAAAGAAATTATCTCTTTACAACCCTTGTAATTTCTTAATTCTCTCAGTTTCAATCTTAAATTGTTTTTCGATCTTTTCAGGAACATTATCTGGACACACTTGAAGGGCTGATTCAACTAATTGCAGAGATGCAATAAATTGTAATTGTTTCATATCAACTGTTTGTTCTTTCTTTTTTTCTATTATTTTCCCTCCATGTTTTTGTGATACTACAGATGCAAACGTTGCTGAGGCAACGTTTAATGTTTTTGGGAAATCCAAATCAAATCCTTTTCTTGTCGCATTACATAGAAATGAAACACCCATCCCATGATATAAATCTAAATCATTTTTATTGGCAGGCGAACTTTTAACATTTGCATTTACTTTATTAAATTCATTATTTGCATCAAATAAAAAAGATGAAAAAATTAGAGTGATTGCAAAAATTTTAAATATTTTAAAACTCATATTTGATTTACTCTAATTCTTATTATTAAAGATAACATTTTTTATTTTTTAAACTAAATCTGCCAACAGAATTTATTTAATAATTTTAATTTCGTGATGATTCTCTACTATTTTAAGCATATCTTTGTTCCATGAATATATAACCCTAAATCTATAATTATCAGAATCTACGAGTCTTGTATGTTCAAGAATATACCAATCTTTGTAAGAAGATTCAAAAATCATTTCGTGTTCATCGACTTGCTTAATATTTGAAATACCTTCATTATTACTTAAATAAAATTTTTCCCTCTTAAGTTGATGACCTTTTAAAAATGCATGCATTTCTCCTCGTTCTTTATACTGGGGATTTTCGTCAAAGAAATTATATTTTTTTTCTGGATACCAAATAAATTTATAATGAGACTCCCATTCGGATTTACTCTCAAGAGCTTGAATATTTATATTCATACTTAAATTATAAGTTTTTTTGTGATTCATCGAGAAAATACGTTCTATTAGATTTCCATGATCCAATATTCCTGGAAAACCACCTTTTTAAATTACTATTTAAATTGATTTCAGGAGGGTTTTCACCAAAATGTAAATTTTTCGCTGGATTAATAGCAACCATTTATAAAAAAGTCCTATTTATTTAATAGCCTATCTGTAAAATAAATAAAAATATCTTAAGGTGTTTATAAGGATTAACAGCTTTTCAACACTTCAGAGGAATTCATTTGAATGATAAAAAAGAGCTAAAATTAATACTTGTGGCAGCTAGAAATCAACTTTCTAGTAATGACATTAAGTCCTTAATAGCTTATTTAGAATCAGATGATTGTGAATTTGAGATATCTCTTCAGATCTCTGAACCAACAGAGCAGCCAGAATTACTTGAACTACATAGATTAGTCGCCATTCCTGCTCTTATAAAGGTTTCCCCAGCTCCAAAGCAAATATTTGCTGGAAGTAATATTTTTTCTCAGTTGAAAAAATGGTTGCCAAGGTGGTCACAGGAAGGCTTAACAAAAAATCTTGGGATTAATTTGCAGCCATCCAAAATTGATTCTATAAGAACTCAAAAAGAATTTCTATTGGAAGACGAACTTCTTGTTTTAAGACAAGAAAATGAGACATTAACAAAAAGAATAGAATCTCAGGAAAGATTATTAAGAATGGTCGCGCATGAATTAAGAACACCTTTAACTGCTGCGACTTTAGCTGTTCAAAGTCAAAAACTCGGACAAATAGATATTTCGAAATTACAGGAGGTAATTAAAAGACGTCTTGAAGAGATTGAACTCTTATCTCAGGATCTTTTGGAGGTTGGAACAACTAAATGGGAAGCATTATTTAATCCTCAGAAAATTGATTTAGGTAATATTAGTGCTGAAGTAATACTCGAATTAGAAAAATTCTGGAGATTAAGGAATATTGAAATTGATACTGATATTCCAGCTGATCTACCAAGTGTATTTGCAGATCAAAGAAGAATGAGGCAAGTATTTTTAAATTTAATTGAAAATGCTATTAAATTTTCTAAAGACTCTGGATATATAAAAATCACTATGATTCATAAGACAAATCAATGGGTAGAAATAACAATTTGTGACAAAGGTGCAGGTATTCCTTTGAGCGAACAAAAAAGAATTTTTCTAGATAGGGTTAGACTTCCCCAGACCTCTGAAGGAACTTCAGGATTTGGAATAGGGTTATCAGTATGTAGGAGAATAGTACAAGTTCATGGGGGAAGAATATGGGTCGTATCTGAAATTGGTGAAGGTTCCTGCTTTCATTTCACAGTCCCTGTGTGGCAAGGACAAAACAAAGAGCAACAATACTTGACGAAAGGCTAGCCTTACTCTTAGTTTTTAATAAAGCTGTTATGCTAATTTCCTGGCCCCATCGTCTAGAGGCCTAGGACACCTCCCTTTCACGGAGGCGACAGGGGTTCGAATCCCCTTGGGGCTATTAATTTGAATTTATAACGATCTTTTTGAAGATTTTGCTTGTCTATCTACGGCAATTAAATTTTCTGAAAGATCCTTTTTTAGTCTTTTCTCTATCATCCCTATAGGCATCCACTGACAACCTTGAACAGTAAGATCATAAATTAATGAATTATTTGAAGTATTTTTAATATTTTGTATTTTCCAACTACCTTCAAATTTTCTGAAATCTCCTTTTATTAAATTAAATTTTAAAAGGCCAAGCTCCTTTTCCTCAAATAAGTCAATAGTTACTTCGGCTGAAAATTTCATGCCAAGAAAATCTTGAGCCCCAACTTGTTTAAGGTGTACATTATTTTCCTTCTGAAATATTTTTTTGCTTGAAAGTAAATTTGGTATGTAAAGATTAAGTCGATCATAATCTGTTAAAACACTCCACAAAGAATCGAAACTTGCAGAAGTTGTAAGTTGAGCTGCCAGTCGTCTTGTTCCGCCAGAAAGCTTTTCCATCGTCTGCTCAATTGTCCTGAAATCATTGTCTTTGTAATGATTCATTGATTCTTGAGGATTGTTCATACAATGAATTTTTTATTAGAAATAATTATTTCTGTGTAACTATACTGATAAAAACAACAAATACTGAAAAATAAAAATAATTTCATTAAATTATTCCGATCTCAAAACGTAACCATTTTTGTAAAATAACTACAAATTAAACTACAAATTGATAGTCTCTTATATAAAGAAAACTAAAAAATGTATTCACAATCAACAGTTATCGCAGGTGGCTTAGCTCATATACCAGTAGTAATAGGAGTTTTTTCTTTTATTCAAAAATTTTTTAGTAAAAGAGCCTCAAATTTCCCGCAAGATACAGAACTAAAAAAATCTACGGTAAAACCTATTGAACAAAAATCAGCCCCTAAGCCTGCTCCTGTTGAAAAGGTAGAAACTAAAGCAGTAGTTAAGAAAAAACATGCAGATGTTCCAGTCAATATTTATCGTCCTAAGACACCATACGAGGGTACAGTTATTGAAAACTATAGTCTTCTTAAAGAAGGAGCAATTGGTAGAGTTAATCATATAACTTTCGACCTTAAAGATAGTGATCCATTTTTAAATTATGTAGAGGGTCAAAGTATTGGTATCATGCCTGCTGGTGAAGATGCTAATGGAAAACCTCACAAATTAAGACTTTACTCAATAGCAAGTACTAGACACGGAGATGACTTTAATGGAAATACAGTTTCTCTTTGTGTAAGACAGCTTCAGTATGAAAAAGATGGTGAAACCATTAATGGTGTCTGCTCTACTTACTTATGTGATATTAAGCCTGGAGATAAAGTAAAAATAACAGGTCCTGTAGGTAAAGAAATGCTTCTCCCTGAGGAAGAGGATGCAAACATTGTTATGTTAGCCACTGGAACTGGAATAGCACCAATGAGGGCTTATTTAAGAAGAATGTTCGAACCAACTGAAAAAGAAAAAAATAAATGGAATTTCAAAGGTAAAGCTTGGTTATTTATGGGTGCTCCAAAATCAGCTAATTTGTTATACGAAGAAGATCTTCAAAGATACCTTTCTGATAATCCTGATAATTTTAAATATACAAAAGCTATTAGTCGCGAGCAGCAAAATACAAAAGGTGGAAGAATGTACATTCAAGACAGAGTTTTAGAGTCAGCCAATGAACTTTTCAATATGATTGAAGATGAGAAGACACACATATATCTTTGTGGATTAAAGGGTATGGAACCTGGAATAGATGAAGCAATGACTAAGGCAGCAGAAGAAAAAGGCTTGAACTGGTCAGAATTAAGACCTCAACTAAAAAAAGCGGGGAGATGGCACGTAGAAACTTACTAAAACTTTTATATTTAGATTTAAGTTTAATCTTCTAAATACTTTTTGGTTTAGACACAATATGTAGCTAATATTTAAAAAAAAGAGGATTTTAAATAAAGAATACTAAAAATATGCCTTCAACTTTAAGTAATCCTCTAAGATTAGGCTTACGGCAGGAAAGAGTCATATCTCCACAATGTTTGGTAATATTTGGTGCTAGTGGAGACCTTACTCATAGAAAATTAATACCAGCCTTATTTGAACTCTATTTACAAAGAAGAATTCCTAGTGAATTTGGAATAGTTGGTTGTGCGAGAAGACCTTGGACTGATAATGAGTTTAGAGAAAAGATGAAAGTAAAGCTATCAAATAAAATATCTGGTAAAGAAAAGGAGTGGGAACAATTTTCTAATTACCTTTTCTATGAACCAGTTGACTTACAACAAAGTGATCATGTCGTAAGGCTTTCTAGAAGATTAAATGAAATTGATAAAACACAAGCTACTCATGGGAATAGAACATTTTATTTATCAGTATCTCCGAATTTCTATGCAAGTGGATGTAAAGCTCTTAAAGCCGCTGGCCTTTTAGATGACCCTAAAAAAAGTCGTTTAGTGATTGAAAAACCTTTTGGAAGAGATTATTCAAGTGCAAAAAAATTGAATAAGATCGTTCAGAGTTGCGCTGAAGAAAGTCAGATTTATAGGATTGACCATTATTTAGGTAAGGAGACAGTTCAGAATATTCTTGTTTTGAGGTTTGCTAACACTATTTTTGAACCAATCTGGAACAGAAATTATATATCAAGTGTTCAAATTACTTCATCTGAAACTGTAGGTGTTGAAGATAGAGCAGGTTACTATGAAAGCTCTGGTGCTTTGAGGGATATGCTTCAAAATCATATGACTCAAATGCTTGCAGTTACTGCAATGGAACCTCCTGGGAAGTTTGAACCAGAAGCAATAAGAAATGAGAAGGCTAAAGTTCTTCAAGCTTCAAAACTTGCTGACGAAAACGAACCGTGGAATTGTTGCATAAGAGGTCAATATGGAGAGGGAGGAAATACTTCAAATCGACTCAAAGGATATAGGCAGGAAGATGGTGTTAATTGCAATAGCACAACAGAAACTTATATTGCAACAAAAGTATTCGTTGATAACTGGCGTTGGCAAGGGGTCCCTTTTTATTTGAGAACTGGTAAAAGACTACCTAAAAGACTTGGAGAAATAGTTTTGACTTTTAAAGATGTTCCTGTTCATTTATTTGAATCAACAATAATAAATCCTGCCCCAAATCAACTTATCCTTAGAATTCAGCCAAATGAAGGTGCTACTTTCAAATTCGAGGTAAAATCTCCTGGTTCTGGAATGAAATCAAGACCTGTTGAGATGGAATTTTCTTATGATGAATCATTTGGAGAACCGTCAGATGAAGGCTATGTAAGATTATTAGCTGATGCAATGCTTTCTGACCCAACCTTATTTACTCGAAGTGATGAAGTAGAGGCAGCCTGGAAACTTTATACACCATTAATAGAATTGATGGATAATTCTCCTTGGAAGTTACCTATTTATAATTATGAATCTATGACATGGGGACCTCCTGAGTCTGATCAATTAATTGCAAAAGATTATATTTTCTGGCGTAGACCTTAAAATGAAACCTCAACTTACACTCCAAACCCCTTTAGAGCTTCCTTATCAGGAAATTTCTAATTACCTTAATAAATTATGGATTTCAGAAGATAAAGATAATAGTGGGGCTAATACTTTTACATTAATGGTCTGGCAGCCTGCTTGGCTAGAACAATGTTTGGTTCAAAAAGGTTTAGTATCTGGTCCAATTACTGGAAATCTAAGTCCAGAGATAATTGAAGTTACTAAAAAATTTATATTAGATCAAGGACTTCCTATCACTACTCCCATTAATAGTGAAGAATTATTGGATTTGCTGAAGGAAAATTTACCTAATAAAGATTATGAAGATTTTAGAGGACAATTTTTTGAATCAACAATAAGTACATTGAATCCGAGAAGATTAATAACTCTTGCGCCAACATTAAATAAAAATTCAGAAATCAAAACTTTTGTATCCGCTTACTGTCCATTAAGTGATACTACCTCTATGCAACCTATATGTGGCGATTTAGTTGTTATAAGGGGGGACTCGGCCTCAATATCTAATAAAGGATTAAAAATAATTGATGAATTATCTATTGATGAATTACCTTCATGGTTGTGGTGGAATGGAAGTTTGGATGAATCGCCAGAAATCTTCGAATATTTTACTAATTATGGTCTACGTTTAATAATTGATACTGCTCTTGGATCGCCTCAAAGATGTTTAAATGTTTTAGATCAATTAAATTATTCAAATAAAGCTATTAATGATTTGAATTGGGTTAGATTGAAAAATTGGAGGGAATCATTAGCAATGATTTTTGATCCGCCTTCGAGGAGACCAATTTTAGATCATATTACTGATATTGACATTGATATCGCAGGAGATCATATTATTCAAGCTTTGTTTTTGATTTCATGGATTAGCGATAAACTTGGTTGGTCTTTTCTAAGAGTTGAAAGGGATAAAGAGTCAACAAAAATAGACTTTAAAAGAATTAATGGCGAAAAAATTTCTGCATCAATAAATCCCTTATCTTTGGGAAATCCCAGTATTCATTTAGGACAAGTTATTGGATTGAGGCTGATTTCAAAAATTAGTGAGGTTCAAAAAAATAACACTTGCGTAATACTTGGTTGTGAATCAGTGGAATGTATGAGACTTGAAGCTGGGGGAATGGCTGATATGGAATTAATAGAACAAGTTGTTCCAAATTCTTCTTCTACATCTGAGTACGATGTTAGTAAATTATTGGGAAGTAGTAGAGGAAATACCAGTCCTCTTTTTGAAAATTCTATTAAAATAGCCCTTCAAATATTTAATGGTTTTAATAGCTAGAAGATGCCTTGTGTAATTTCTTCTCCTTCAACTGATAGTGGGAAAACCACATTATCGCTTTTGCTATCTTGCTGGGCTTATTCAAAAGGTATAAAGATGCAAACTTTCAAGGTTGGTCCAGATTATCTTGATCAACAACAACTTAGTTCAATTGGCCAACCTATTTGCAGGAATTTAGATATTTTTTTAAGTGGTGAGGAATGGGTTCAAGAAAGTTTTTTTAAACATTCTTTGAAATATGAATTCTCATTAATTGAAGGAGCAATGGGTCTATTTGATGGATTAGGGTCGACTACCTATTCCAGTACAGCAAATATCTCTAAACTTCTAAATGCTCCAATAATTTTTATTGTTAATGCTAGAGGTCAAGTAGCTTCTCTTTTGGCAACTATTCGAGGTTTTAGAGATTTAGATGGTGATTTGTCAATTGTAGGAATTATTTTTAACAACGTTAATTCAGATAGACATAAAAAATTAATCAAAGAAGTTTTTAAAAATGAAGATATCGAAATTCTTGGTTTTTTTACCATCTGATCAAAAAATAACTTTAAACAAAGCTAATTTAGGTTTGATATCTCCAATGGATAATGGAAAAGAAATTGATGTTCAATACTTTGCAAATTTCGCCGAAAGAAATCTTGATGTATTTTCACTTATTAGACTCCTGAAATCTCCTAAAAAGAAAATATTTGATTCTTTCAATTTTAAAGATTTTAAAATAGACAAAAGTAAACCTATCGCAATTGCAGAAGATAAAATCTTTCATTTCCAATACCCTGAAACTAAGGAGTTTTTGAGTGAAATAGGCATTCCATTGATTTCATGGAGTATTTATGATGATGAAGAAATACCTAATGAGGCCTGTTCTTTAATCATCCCTGGGGGATTTCCTGAAAAATATGCTGATCATATAAGTAACTCTACAAAAAGCTTAAATTCGTTAAGGAAATTCCGAAAAAATGGATTTATATACGCTGAGTGCGGAGGGATGATGATTTTAGGAGACTTCATAAAAGATGAAAATGGTAACAATCATAAAATGAGCGGCATCCTGCCTTTTAGATCAAAAAAAAGTAAACTTTCAGTTGGTTATAGATACATTGAGGGTTTAAAAGATACTCCTATCATTAAACAAAATCAATTAATTAGAGGTCATGAATTTCATTATTGGGAAATTGAACATAATTTATCTGAACTTGATTTTGGAAAAGCTGAGCATCTGAAAAAACTTTCTTCCCCATGGAAAATTAAATCTTGGAAAACTGAATACAAAAATGAAGGCTTTTTTGATGAAAAATTACATGCAAGTTGGATTCACTTACATTTTCCAAGTTCCCCAGAAGTCGCAAAAAACTTTATAGATGCCACCCAAATTACTTTTTCAAAGCATTCTTAATTTATTATCAAATTAAATATTTTGAGTGGAGAACCTAAAAAAAACATTCCAGGCAAAGTGATTAATGGTCCTAAAAAACTCCCCACCATCACCTCAATTTTTGTATGGCCTAGGGTTTCTTTTAAAAGTAATTTAGATTGAGGGTCTAATGTTTTTGATAGTTTATTAATTTCTGCAGCTTGAACCCCAGCTGATTTTCGAACACCACTAGCGTCATACATTACTATTAGTGCTACAGCAACTGATAATGCAAATATTGAGCTATCAAATCCTAATTGATAACCTATACCAGCTGTAGCGCCAGTTATTAAGGCAGAATGACTTGAGGGCATACCACCCGTCTCGAATATAATTCCAAATCTTATCTCTCCAGTTGAAAAGAAATTGAATACTATCTTAAAAAATTGAGCTAGCAAACAGGATAATAGGCTCCAGAAAAGAACTGAATTATTAAAGAAGGCAGAAAACTCAGACATAATTTAAAATTATTTATCTGTCTCTATTTGTAATAAAGTCGGCTAGGGATATTAGATACTTTGCATCTGCACCCCAAGGTTCAATTGCTTTTTTTGCTTTTTTCAACTAAATCAAATGCTCTTTTCTTTGACTCTTCCATTCCAAGTAATTTAGGGTAAGTGGTTTTGTCAGCCAAAAGATCTTTACCGGCAGTTTTACCTAACTTTTCACTGCTAGAAGTTAAATCAAGAATATCATCTATTATTTGGAAGGCTAAACCAATTCCCTCTGCATATGTTGTTAGGGCTTGTAATAGTTTTTCGTTAGCGCCTGCGATCATAGCTCCTGTTCTTACGCAAGCCTTTAACAAAGCCCCAGTCTTGTGGAGATGAATATATTCGAGAGTTTCAAGGTCTACTTCTTTACCTTCGCATTCTAAATCAACAACTTGACCCCCGACTAGGCCGGGTGCACCAGCAACTAAGGATAATTCTCCAATGACGTTTAATAATCTATTTGGATCGACTCCAGGGCTTCTTAAAGAGACCATTTCAAAGGCCCTGGTTAACAAAGCATCCCCTGCAAGAATAGCTATTGCATCTCCATATACTTTATGGTTTGTTGGCCTACCTCTCCTTAAGTCATCATTATCCATAGCGGGCAGATCATCATGAATCAAGGACATCGTATGGATCATTTCTATTGCTACTGCAGTAGGAACAGCAAGAGAGGGTTCTCCTCCAGCCAGTGAGCAAGATGCTAAACATAAAATTGGACGTATTCTTTTCCCCCCAGCCAAAAGGGAATATCTCATGGATTCTCTTAAAATTTCTGGATTCTCAGGGCCCAAGGAAAAATCAAGTGCTTCCTCCACGATCTTTTTAGTGTTTTTAAGATATTTTTCAAAATCAGAAATACTACTTATAACTTCAGTCATTTCACACCTTTAGTAAAAGTTTTTTTCATCTTGGAGTTTATGGCAAAAGGTCATTAAGAGTTGATGATAAACTAAATTTTTTTTGCCAGCTAAAAATAGTATTCACAAGTAACATTGTTACTGTCATCGGTCCAACACCTCCTGGTACAGGGGTGTAAGCAAATACTTTAGAAATGACATCTTCTAATAATACATCGCCACATAATCTGGTTTGATTTTTATCAGAACTTTTTAATCTATGTATCCCAACATCAATAATTACTGCTCCTTCTTTAACAAAACTCGAATCTATAAGATTGGGTTTTCCTGCAGCCGCAATTAGAATATCGGCTTCTTTGCAGACTTTATTCAAATTTAATGTTTTTGAATGAGTAGTTGTTACCGTAGCATTCAGATTCAACAACATAAGCGATAGTGGTTTCCCAACAAGTAAACTTCTTCCAATAACAACAATTTTCTTACCCTCAATTGTAATATTTTTAGATTTTAATAGATTAATAATTCCTGCTGGTGTGCATGATCTCATCGCAGGCTCATTTTTCACTAATTTGCCGATGTTTACTTCATTTAATCCATCTACATCTTTGCTTGGATCAATATGGCTGATCAGTTTTTGCTCATCAAACTTTTTTGGGATAGGAAGTTGTAGCAACATTCCATCAATATCCTTATCAGAATTAAGTTTGATTATTAATTGTTCAACTTCTTTTTGTTCTACATTATCTTTTAGATGAAAGATAAAGCTTTTTATCCCAATCCTTGAGCATGCTTTTTTCTTGTTATTGACATAAACACCACTCGCAGGGTCTTCCCCTATTCTTATTACGGCTAAACCGGGAGATCTTTTTGCGATTTTTTTATTATTAAAGATATAGTTATGTAATCTTCCCTCAATTTCAAGAGATAATTTTTTACCGTCTAATTTTAATGACATTTAGAAAAACATCTCCTTTTTACACCTAGCATGCCTATAATTCTAAATTATTCAAATAGATTTATTTATATTCTGTGCAAAACATCACAACTAACTCAAAGAAATTGTTTTATCTGTGGAAACGAAGTCAAGTTCCAGTAAAACAACCAATAAAAATTTCAACAATAGATAATCTCATAATTTTTTTAGTATGCATTTTAATTTCAATAATTTCTTCTTATAAACTACTTCTTATCTCGCCTTTAAATAGCGCAGATATTTTTTCTTGGCTTTTGACCTTTACTGAAATACTTATTAGTTCCGGAGTCTTGATATTAGTTTCAAAAAAAGAGAATCCTACAATTTCTTCAAGACAGATCTTCTTAATCGTTACTCTTCTTTTAGCAGTACAATTTGCGAAATTAGTCTTAGCTTCAACCATAAGTCCATTATCCATAATAATTCCACCGGCATTAATAATATCTCAAGGAATGGGAAGTATAACAGCTTTAGCTTGGGTATCAATATCGAGTCTTATTTGGCCTGACCCAGAAGTTGTTATAAATAACAATTTATTTTTTATTTTATTAATTTGTGCTTCTGTAGTTTCTCTTCTTGGAGGAAGAATAAGAAGTAGAGCTCAGTTACTTCAACTATCAATTTTTGTCCCCATAGGATCGTTCTTGAGTCAATGGATATTGATAGGTAAAGATAAAATATTTCTTATTAATAAGCAAGATTTTGTTTTAGCTAATGGGGATATATTTTCTGATTCCTTGCTATTGGCAATAGCCATGCTTTTTACAATCTTATTTATTCCTATTTTTGAATCGATATTCGGATTGTTAACTAAAGCAAGATTACTCGAATTAGCTGATAAGGAGAAACCTTTAATTAGAAGATTGTCTCTAGAAGCTCCTGGTACTTTTGAACATACCTTACTTATATGTGGTTTAGCAGAGGAAGCAACAAGAACAATTGGTGGTGATATTGATTTAATTAAGACTGGAGCGTTATATCATGATGTTGGCAAATTACATGCACCTAATTGGTTTATTGAAAATCAGGATGGTTCAAAAAATCCGCATGACGAATTAGATGATCCGATTAAAAGTGCACAAGTATTGCAGGCACACGTTGATGAAGGATTGAAATTTGCAAGAAAAAATAGGCTACCTAAACCGATAGCAAATTTTATTCCTGAACATCAGGGTACCCTTAAAATGGGATATTTTTTTCAAAAAGCTAAAGAAAAAAATCTCGATACTAATGAATATTATTTTAGATACAAAGGCCCCATTCCTCAGTCCAAAGAAACAGCTATTTTGATGCTTGCCGATGGATGTGAAGCAGCACTAAGAGCTATGAATATTAATGCATCTGATAAAGAAGCTTTGAAAACAATTTCTAATATTATCTACTCGCGTAAAAAAGATGGGCAATTAGATAATAGCAACTTATCGAAAGGAGAAATTTTTTTGATAAAAAGGGCATTCTTGAATGTTTGGAAAAGAATTAGACATAGAAGAATTCAGTATCCAACTAACAAGAATAATACTTTTTCTTGATTTTCAATTTTATAACCTAATACTTCTTCGATGTTTCGGATTACACCAATAAAGGAGAGCTAAAGTACTTAACAATGTTGTTAAAAGAGTAAACCCACCAACACCATAAATGTCTTGCAGAGTTATGAGCCTTACAACTGAATAAGGACCCATACCAGAAATTACCATTGATAGAGATACCAAAGTTAAAGTTACTCCCCATTTTCTCTCTGCTAAAAGAGCTGCTGAAGAAACTATTCCAACAATTGCAGCAGGCCATCCAAGACTTATGGCAAGAGTAATATTCGCAACTTTTAGTGGAGGCCCATAACTTATTATTAATGCGATTATTGGAAGTGCAATTATGTTGCCGATTAAGCCAACCCATGAAAGTGCCCAATATCCAAGTACCCTTTCTCTCATTATTTACTGCTTTAACTATTAAATTAATCTACAGTATTAAGAGACTACTTTTAAATGCTACTTAATAATCCTAAGAAAATAATTTAATTTGCTGGATTAGATAGAAATTTATTATCAGAATTCTCTAAATTATCAAATTGTGGATGAATTGAATTTTTTTTCTCAGAAAATACAAGTCTATTTAAAGCATTAACGTAAGCATTAGCTGCAGCAACTACAACGTCAGTATCAGCAGAATGACCAGAATATATTTTATTATCTCTTCTTATTCTTATTGTTACTTCGCCCAAAGCATCAATTCCTTCTGTTACTGACTTAACAGAAAATTCAATTAATTCATTGGGAACTTTAGCTAATTTATTTAATGCCTCGCATACAGCATCAACGGGCCCAGTCCCTATTGATACAGCAGTAGCCTCACTATTATCTTCAGTATTTAGAAGCGAAATGGTGGCAGTAGGTTTAGAGGCGTTTCCGCAACTTACTTGTACAAGACTTAATTGAAATTTTGCTTCTGGGAGCTGGACTTGTTCACTAACAATTGCTTCTAAGTCTCTATCAGTAATTTCTCTTTTCCTATCAGCTAAATCCTTAAATCGAGCAAAAGCATCATTTAAATCTTCTCGGCTCAAGTCATATCCCATCTCTTCTAATCTTGCTCTTACCGCACTTCTTCCACTAAGTTTCCCTAAAGATATTTTGTTGTCACTCAAACCAACAGTTTTTGCATCGATAATTTCGTAAGTTAGTCTATTTTTTTAAAACACCATCCTGATGAATGCCTGACTCATGAGCAAAAGCGTTAGCTCCCACAATTGCTTTATTAGGTTGTACCGTCATTCCAGTTAGGTTAGAAACAAGTCTAGAAGTTTTTGTTATTTCTTCTGTTCTTATAGCCGTAAGAGGAGTTGGGGAATCTGGATTTCTTTTGAAAAAACTATTAAAAAAACTTTTCCTAACATGAAGTGCCATTACCAATTCCTCTAAAGAGGCATTCCCAGCTCTTTCCCCAATTCCATTAATAGTACATTCTAGTTGCCTTGCTCCATTTTTTACCGCCTCAAGAAAATTGGCTACTGCTAAACCCAAATCATTATGACCATGAACCGAGATTACTGCTTCATCAATATTTGGAACGTTTTTATTTATATCGTCAATTAGTTTGCCAAATTCACTTGGAGTCGTGAATCCAACAGTGTCAGGGATATTTATTGTCGTCGCTCCTGCAGTAATTGCTAGCTGAATTACTTCGTATAAAAATTCAGGATCACTCCTTGAGGCATCTTCGCAAGAAAACTCAATATCATCTACTAATGATTTTGCATAATTAACCATTTCTGGAACTATATGAAGAACATCTTTTCTGGATTTTTTTAAGTTTATGTTTGAGATGGATATCACTTGTCGCTATAAAAGTATGTATTCTTTTCTTGGGAGCTGGACTTACTGCTTCGTAACATGCTTTTATATCTCCTTTAGACGCTCTAGCTAAACCGCATATTATAGGGCCATTTTCTTTCCCTACAGCATTAGCAATTTTATTAACAGCTTTAAAATCTCCTGGACTTGCGAAAGGGAATCCAGCTTCAATAACATCTACTCCTAATCTTGCTAATTGATGGGCGATAGCAAGTTTTTCTTCGAGATTTAGACTTGCGCCAGGAGATTGCTCCCCATCTCGAAGAGTTGTATCAAATATCAAAATTCTTCCAGGATCTTTTGACATTAGAAGTAATAACCTGTACTTATATTAAGCTAATTAAAAAAAATTGACTAGATTTAGTTCAATAAAAATTTGTTGAAAGTTTATAACTTAAATAATATTGGTTAAATTTCTGAAAGAAAAAATCAAATACTTAAATTTTTAAAGTATTCTTTTAGGATAAAAACCTTCATTTTTATAAAAAAATTTCGATTTTTATAGAATCATAGGTATAAATTTTAAAAGTATGAATGGGCAATACTCTAAAAATAATGTTTTAGGGCAGTTAGCGATAGTTTTACATGCTCATCTACCTTATGTCAGAAAAAATGAAAAAAACGCCTTAGAAGAGGATTGGTTATTTCAGGCGATTTTGGAATGTTACATACCACTACTTCAATCAATAGAATCTTCTAAAAAAGAGAATCCTTCAAATACCAAACTTACCATTAGTTTGTCTCCAACATTATTATCACTTCTAAATAATAAAAAAATTCAAGAAACATTCCCAAGCTGGATTCAAACAAGAAATGATTTCTTAAACGAACTACCAAAAGAAGAAAAAAATGCCTCTCGATTTTTAATTAAAAATCTTAATGACACATACTTGTATTGGCAAAGATGTTCTGGAAATCTAATTGAGAAGTTTAGAGTTTTAAATAGCTCTGGAAATTTGGATATTCTTACTTGTGCTGCCACACACGGTTATTTGCCAATTTTAAGAGAGAATCCAGAAACTGTTAAAGGACAAATCAATACAGCAATTAGGAACCATGAAAATATTTTTTGGAACTAAGCCTTTAGGTATTTGGTTACCTGAATGTGCATATTATGAGAATTTAGATGAAATGCTATTTAATTCAGGAATTAGATATGCAGTCTTAGATGGTCACGGTATTTTAAACGCTACACCAAGGCCTAGGTATGGAGTGTACGCTCCAATATGCTCTGAAAAAGGCGTTGCCTTCTTTGGTAGAGATAGTGAGTCAACTTTACCCGTTTGGTCTGCAAAAGACGGGTTCCCGGGAGACAAAGTTTATAGGGAATTTCATAAAGATTTGGGATGGGAATTACCTATCTCTAAACTCCAAAATAAAGGTATCTCAACTAGAAGACCTTTGGGCTTGAAGTTTCATAAGATTACAGATGATAAGGTCCCATTAGGGGAAAAGGCGTTTTACTTAGAAAATGATGCCAAGAAGAAGGTTGCAGAACATGCTGATTCTTATCTTATGGCGAGATCCAAACAATTAGAAAAATTAACATTATCCTCTTCCTTTAAGCCCTTATTGGTAGCTCCATTTGATGCAGAGTTATTTGGTCATTGGTGGTATGAAGGCCCTTTTTTTATTGAAAATATTTTAAAAAACTCTAGTAAATATTCAATTAAGCTTACAAATTTAAAGGAATTCTTAATTCAAAAGCCAAATCTTCAGATTTGCGATCCATCACCATCAAGCTGGGGACAAGGAGGTTACCATAACTACTGGATAAATGATGCAAATGCGTGGATTGTTCCAGAAATCACTAAAGCAGGCTCAACTTTTATTGATTTATGTTCGAAAGACTTTCATAATGACATATCTCCAAGACTTTTCAAGCAAGCAGCAAGAGAATTACTTCTCTCTGAATCCTCTGATTGGAGTTTTATACTAAGAGCTGGAACTACAACTGAACTTGCAAAAGAGAGGATAGAAAGACATTTGTTCAGGTTCTGGAAAATAGTTGAGATGATTAAGAACCATTCCAATATTAATTTGAAATTTCTTGAAGATATTGAAGAAGAAGATAAAGTTTTTCCAGATATTAATATTGATGATTGGCGAAAATAAAAAATACTAATTTAACTTAAGCATTCCTAGTTTTACTTTTAGAGGTGAATTTATAAACATCTTACTCATCACGTAAATTAGTTTTGGAAGTGGAAGTGTATTAGTAAGAAAACCTACCCATTCATTGGTCGATAATCTAAAGAAATTTGAGAAAAAGCTTCTTAATCTACTTTCGTCAAAACTCATCAGTCTTCTTAAACCATATTGGTAAAGTTTATGCCTTTGTATTAACTCGTAAGGCCATAGGATCTCCCAACCTTTTGTTGCTAGTTCAAGAGAACTGTGATTAGGTTCTTTTAAAAAGATTGCTAATTTTTTTGCAAGGAGTGGAGCTCTTCTTAGTAAAGATCCGATCATGTATCCTGATGCAGGATGCACCATGCTTGCAGACCCTCCAAAACCAAGTACAAATTGTTTTTTAAATGGGAGGGGTAAATTCATTGGGAAAAGGCAATTCTCTTCATGAAAAACTTCACTTACCTGAATACCCTTGCTATTCAATCTTTTAAAAAGTCTTTTTTTGAGATTCTCTTGGGATAATGCAGGATAACTAGCTAATGATGTTTCTTCAACAAAAAAAGTTTCATTTCCAAGATCCATTGCATAAAGAAAGGAAGGAGATGATAACTTTTCTTCATTGTTTAGATGATTTGGACGAAAATCCATTAAAACAAACTGATCCTTATTAACTGGTGGCGATGAAAATTTACCGACAATCCCATACGCAGCTTGTTGAGCAATTTCATTTTGGACTGGTCTTTTTATGAAATTACTTTTATGACCACTTGCGTCAATGACTAACCTCGCCTCTATTCTTAGACCTGAAAAACAAATCACTTCAGATAGTTTATTTTTCTCTTTAATATCTTTTGCTGTTTCATTCAACCATTCAATCCCTTTACACTTTTTTAAAAGTTCATTTTGAAAAGCTTCCCGATTTATCAAACCATAATCGTAATTATGTTTTGTAGGATTATCTCCCTTTTTATTTTCGCCATTTCCAAAAAAACTAACTGTTTTGCACCACCGATGAGATAACAAGGACTCTAATCCTAATTCCTCTAATTCAGAAGCCCAAATACCATAGGTATTTTCCCATTTTTTCATTTGGAGATTTAGTTGATATGCCCTTAATATTTAGATCTTGCTTGGCTAATTCTGAAGCTAAGCATAGTGCTGCAGGCCCGGAACCTAAAATTAAAATATCAAGTATTTCCATATTATCTAATAAATCATTTTCTTTTAATTTTCTTTGCCTTGGTTGAATTGGTCTGATTCTTCTGTTTGTTCATGAGGAACTAATACAACTTCTGATAAATGATCACCCTCATCTAATCTTTGTAATTTTACTCCAGTAGCGGCTCTAGATTGCTGGGATATTTTATCTGCGTTTGTTCTCACTATCACGCCTTTTTCGGACACAAAAAGTAATTCTTCCCCTTCTCCAAGGACCTTCAAACAAACTAATACATCATCTTTAATTCTGAATTTTATCGCTCTCAAACCCATGCCTGCTCTTTTTTGTAATCTAAATTGAGTTACAGGTACTCTTTTACCTAGTCCAAATGCACTGGCTATTAGTACCCAAGGACCTTCTGAAGAGTCAACTTCAAGATTTTCATCAGAATCTTTTGTAAGATCTTCACTTTTAGCTAATTGATCAACTAAATCAGACGTTAATACATCCATAGACACAAGATTGTCTCCATCCCTTAGGTTCATAGATTTAACCCCTCTTGCCGTCCTACCTAGTGGCCTTAATTCGTTAATATCTAGTCTGAAATGAATCGCCATTCCTGTTCTTGATCCAATCAAAACACTGTCTCCTTCTTTTGATAATCTAACCCAAGTTAAAGCATCTCCATCCTCAAGATTTATTGCTATTAAACCATTTGATCGAATTTTTGAGAAAGCAGAAAGTGAAGTTCTTTTTATGAACCCAGCCTTGGTTAGCATTAATAGATAACAATCGTTATCAAAAGAATCTACTGCTACTAGTGAGGTTATTTTTTCTTCTCTTGGTATTGGGAGAAGTTGAACTGATGGAGTACCTTTCGCTGTTCTGCTACTCATGGGAACTCTATATGCTGGCAGAGCATAAGATACCCCTCTATCACTAAAAAGCAAAAGAGTATCATGATCATTACAGCTTATAAATAGTTTTACTTCATCATCTTCTTGTGTCTTTGTTCCAGCCTTACCTCTAGACCCACGACTTGTAGATTCGAATTCATTAACAGGCATTCTTTTTAAATAACCTGCCTCAGTCAATAAAACTACAGATCTGTCATTAGCGATAAGATCAATATCATCTAGACCCCCGCCTAAATCAAGTATTTCTGTTTTTCTAGGAGAGGAAAATCTTTCATCGATTTTATTAAGTTCTTCAAGAATTATTTCAAAAATTCTTTCTTTACTATTCAATATTTGCTTATACAAGTTGATTTTTCTTGTTAACTCATCATGTTCCCCTTTGATTTTATCTGCTTCTAGTGCTGTTAACCTTCTTAGTTGCATTTGTAAAATAGCTTCTGCTTGTGTGGCAGATAACTTATGATCAGTTTGTAATTTTTCTTTGGCTGAAACCGTATCTTTTGCTGATCTTATTAGATTAATAATCTCATCCATAGCGCCCAATGCCAATAAAAGACCTTTTACGATGTGATCCCTCTCTTCAGCCTTTTTTAATAAAAATCCTGTTCTTCGCCTTATTGTCTCCACTCTGAAGTCTAGAAATACATCTAACATTTTCCTTAGTGAAAGTGTTGTGGGCTCTCCTTTTACTAAAGCCAGGATATTTGCACTAAAGTTATTTTGTAGAGGTGTTAACTTAAATAAATTATTTAAAACTACTTGTGGGTATGCATCTCTTTTTAGTTCAATAACTATCCTCATTCCGTCTCGATCACTTTCATCTCTAATATCAGAAATACCTTCTAATTTTTTTTCATTAACCAAGTCAGCAATTCTTTCTATTAATGCCGCTTTATTAGTTTGAAATGGGAGCTCTGTAATTATTACTGCATCTTTTTCTGCTCTTCCACTAGATTTAATTTGCTCAATATTTGCTACACCTCTCATGGTTATTGAACCCCTCCCAGTCTTGAAAGTTTCTCTGATACCATCTCTGCCTAAGATTTGACCACCTGTGGGAAAATCTGGACCCTTAATTATTTCAAAAAGTTCTTTATCCTCAATCGAAGGGTTATTGATGATTGATTTAAGACCATTAATTAATTCCCCTAAGTTATGAGGTGGAATATTAGTTGCCATTCCTACTGCTATTCCAGATGATCCATTTAGTAGTAGTTGAGGAATCCTAGCAGGTAAAACTGTTGGTTCTTGCTGAGAACCGTCAAAATTATCGGCAAAATCTACAGTTTCAGATTCAATATCCTCTAATAAACTTTCATCTGTCAGAGACTGTAAACGAGATTCTGTATATCTCATTGCTGCTGGAGGGTCGTTATCAACAGAACCAAAGTTTCCATGGCCATCTATAAGTGGCATCCTCATAGAGAAATCCTGAGCCATCCTTACCAAAGCATCATAAACAGCAGTATCGCCATGAGGGTGGTATTTACCTAGTACTTCTCCAACAACTCTTGCACATTTTCTGTATGGTCTACCGCTAGTTAAACCAAGTTCATACATTGCATAAAGAATTCTTCTATGAACAGGTTTTAATCCATCTCTTGCATCTGGAAGAGCACGACCAACTATAACGCTCATTGCATACTCAAGGTATGAGCGAGACATCTCGTTTCTTAGGTCAGTCTGAATAATTCGGTCGTTATCTTCGCTTAATCCTGAGTTATCAGAATCTAAAATATCAGACATATAAAAATCCTTTTTTTAATAATAATCGCAGATTGTCAGAATGAATAAAAAAAAATATTTATTTAATTCCCAAATACTCACATTTACACACAAATCAAAATAAAACCTGTTGTTTTTAAATAAACCTTGGCTTATTACCCCTTTAGTTGTTAATTTAATCAGAATAAATAGAAAAATTCCGTGAATATTGAACTTGGTTTAAATAAAAAAGTCAGAAGGGCTTATGGCATTGATGAAATAGCTTTAGTCCCTGGTAATAGAACACTTGATTACGATTTGACTGATCCTTCTTGGTCAATAGGTGATTTCAAAAGAGAAGTTCCGATAGTAGCTAGTGCTATGGATAGTGTTGTCGATGTCAATACGGCTATAGAACTTACAAAATTAGGTTCCATAGGGGTTATTAATATGGAGGGCATACAAACAAGATATGAAAATCCTGATGAAATATTGAATCAAATAGCATCAGTCGGGAAGAATGACTTCGTTCCGTTAATGCAGAAGATATACAGTGAAAACGTTAAAGAGAGTTTGATTTTACAAAGAATAAATGAGGTCAAAGAAGGAGGAGGTATCGCTGCTTTTAGTGGGACTCCTCAAGCTGCTATTAAGTTTCAAGAAATACTTAACAAGTCTAAGATAGATTTATTTTTTCTTCAAGGAACAGTTGTTTCAACTGAACATCTTGGTATGGAAGGTAATCAAACCTTAAATATTAAAGATCTCTGCCAATCTATGAATGTTCCAGTTATAGCTGGTAATTGTGTTACTTATGAAGTCGCAAAACTTCTCATGGATGCTGGTGTTGCAGGATTAATGGTTGGGATAGGACCTGGAGCGGCATGTACATCAAGAGGAGTATTGGGAATTGGAATCCCTCAAGCAACTGCAATTGCTGATTGTAGTGCGGCTAGAAATGATTACTTTAAAGAAAGTGGTCGTTATATTCCTATTATTGGTGATGGAGGAATTGTGACGGGCGGGGATATTTGTAAATGTTTAGCATGTGGAGCAGATGCTGTAATGATTGGATCACCAATAGCTAAATCCTCAAACGCTCCAGGTAAAGGATTTCACTGGGGTATGGCTACTCCAAGTCCGGTATTGCCGAGGGGTACAAGAATTGAAGTTGGTTCTACTGGATCCTTAGAAAGAATAATCAAAGGGCCGGCATTACTTGATGATGGGACTCATAACTTATTAGGAGCCATTAGAACCTCAATGAGTACTCTTGGGGCAAAAAATATTAAAGAAATGCATGATGTTGAAATAGTTATCGCTCCATCGCTTCTTACAGAGGGTAAGGTTTATCAAAAAGCTCAGCAGCTTGGGATGGGTAAGTAGTTCACTTTGAGCAAAATTATAAAACCTAAGTGAATTAATTATTAATTTGAAAAATTTTCTAATTAGGAGTTATTATGAAATGATGGGGGAAACTCCATACTCCTCACACACTAAATCGCCCGATTAATCGGGCTTTTTTAGATATTTTGTTACTTATATTATTTAATCTGTAATGAAATCATCACTTAAAAGAATTGCCTGCTAAATTTTCAAAAAGGAATACTTAAATTATGTCATCAGCTCCAGCCGTAACTGATTCTTCATTTGACAAGGATGTACTGCAAAGTGATCTTCCAGTATTGGTTGATTTTTGGGCTCCATGGTGCGGTCCATGTAGGATGGTCGCTCCAGTTGTAGAAGAAATCTCAAAAGACTTTGAAGGGAAGATTAAAGTTTTTAAATTAAACACAGATGAAAATCCAAATGTAGCCAGTCAATACGGAATTAGAAGTATTCCTACATTAATGATCTTTAAAGGAGGTCAAAAGGTTGATACTGTTGTTGGTGCTGTGCCAAAAGCAACTCTTTCGAGCACTTTAACTAAGCATTTATAAATTTAAAAGCTTTGCATAAAATTGGACTAATAGACTATGGAATGGGCAATATTCATTCTGTAACAAAATCTC
>JFMF01000196.1 GCA_000635535.1 Prochlorococcus sp. scB243_496M6
TCATTCTGTAACAAAATCTCTAGAAAGTCTTGGAGAAGAAATCATATTAATTAAAAATTTTAATGATTCCAACCTTTGTAAGGCGATAATACTTCCAGGAGTGGGAGCATTCGATCCAGCAATGAATAATCTCATTAATACAGATTTGATAACTGATTTGAAAAATTGGATTAAAAGTGGAAAATCCTTTTTTGGGATATGTTTAGGTCTCCAACTCCTTTTTGAATCTAGTGATGAAGGAAAAGTTCAAGGACTGGGAATTTTAAAAGGAAAAATACAAAAAATACCCAATATTGTTAATCAAAGAATCCCACACATGGGTTGGTGCCAACTTTTACCTACAAAAAAAAATACTTTATTTGGGATTGAAGAATTAAATAATTGGGTCTATTTTGTACATTCCTATCATGCAATCCCAGATGACTTAAATATTATTGCAGCTCAGGTTGATTATGGCTCTGAAAAATTAACTGCAATGATAGAGAATGATAATTTATTGGCCTGTCAATTTCATCCGGAAAAATCTGGAAAAACTGGTGAAAAACTTTTGAGAAGATGGCTGAGTAATATTCAATGACAGATTCTAAGGGATGAAGACTAACTTAAGATTAATAGGTGGAAAAAAACTCCAAAGTCCAAATAATTCTTCTACCAGACCTACAACTTTGAGAGTGAGAGAGGCTATATTTAATATATTGAACAGAAGAGTTGAAAATAGTAATTGGTTAGATTTATTTAGTGGAACAGGGGCCATATCTTGTGAAGCCTATAATCACGGAGCAAGCAAAATAATTGCAATTGAAAAAAACAAAATCAACTCAAAAATTTGCTTAGAAAATTTACTCTCGCTGGAGAATATAGAGAATAGGAGAAATGATGTCGAAGTTATTTGTAAAGACGTTTTGAAATGGACAAAACCTGATTATGAGAGAAACTTGTCAACAAGAAACATGGATTTAAACGAATTAAAATTTGATTTTGTGTATCTTGATCCTCCATACGATACTAATTTCCATGAATTGGTTTTAAATCAATTATTTAATTGTAATTTTTTAAAAAAAGATTCAACAGTTATTTGTGAACATTCTCCAAATCTATTTATTAAAAAAAGTACTTTATGGGAAACTATAGATGTAAGAAATTATGGGCAGTCAAGACTAACATTTTTAATCAATGTCCAGCATCCCTGAACCTCTTCTGTATTGATTCCATGCACTTACGAATAATCCAAGAAGAGTTATTGGAACTAAACCTAAAACAATTCCACAAAGTAGAGGCTCGATCATTTTTTTGCCTTTTATGAATTTCTCACTCACAATTGTTACATAGAGACTATTTTTTGTGTCAACATCTTCATCAACTGCAGCAGAAAGGGACTTTAAGAGAGAACTCTTAAAAATTTTTTTTATTGTATTTGGAGTGTTATTAATTTGTTTAGCAATATTTTTCGTAAATAATCATGAAAATAACAAATATATTATTGAAACTCTTGAGCTTAATGGCTCTGCTAAGGAAGGAGATGCTCTTTTTAAAGTAAATTGTGTTGGATGTCATGGAATTACAGCAAGAGGATTAGTGGGACCAGACTTACACTCAATAACTCAACGTTTGAATGATAAAGAGATAATAAAACAAGTTACTGGAGGCCTGACTCCTCCTATGCCAAGTTTTGAAATTGATCCTGTAAATATGTCCAATTTATTAAAATATCTTCATAGCCTTGAATGATTTTGGAAAAAAATTTTTCTAATTTAAACGTAATTTTAGTTGAACCAAATGGCCCTTTAAATGTAGGAAGCGTTGCTAGATTATGCAGTAATTTTGAAGTTGATGAATTAAGAATTGTTTCTCCTAAATGCGACATATTTTCTTTAGAAGCAAAAAAGATGGCTCTTAAAGGTCAAGAATTTCTTAATCATTGTAAAGTTTTTGATGATCTTCAAAAAGCAATTATTGATTGTGATTTAGTTCTGGCATCTTGTGGAAGGATTGATGTAAATAAAGATTCATTTTTTGTATCTTCTGAAGATATATTTGATTGGACTTTATCCTTTAAGAAGATAAATAATTTAGCAATTATATTTGGAAGAGAAGATAGAGGTTTAACTAACAGTGAATTGCTTCTAGCAAATAAAACTTTTAATATTCCAACTTCTCAGAACAATCCTTCATTAAATCTCTCTCACGCTGTTTCAATAGTTTTGTATGAATTAAATAAGTCTTCAAAAAAGAATTTAAACAATGAATTAAAAGTTTTTAACTTGGCATCATCGAAAGAAGTACATGATACATTTGTGGAGATAGAGGAAATGCTTTTACAGGTTGGATATCTCTTAAAACATACCTCGAAGGCGAAAATTAGTAAATTTAAGAATTTTATTTTGAAAGCAAATACATCAATGCATGAATTAAATGTTTTAAGGGGAATTGTCCATCAAATAAATTGGTTTTTGAATAATTCAAAAAAAAATAAGTAATTATAAATTTGATTAGTTGTTATTCACTTCTTGTTTTAATTTGATAGGGATATTTACTAAAAACATTTTCTGAAGTAACATCTATTGATTATTTGAATATTTAAGAAAATTAAAACTGTGCCTACAACAAAGAAAAGAAGAGTTTTTCCTTTTACAGCAGTAATTGGTCAAGAAGAAATGAAATTAGCTTTATTGTTAAATGTTATTGATCCAAGAATTGGAGGAGTGATGATAATGGGTGATAGAGGGACTGGAAAGTCTACT
>JFMF01000197.1 GCA_000635535.1 Prochlorococcus sp. scB243_496M6
GAGGGACTGGAAAGTCTACTACAATAAGAGCCTTAGCTGATTTGTTGCCTGCAATTGAGGTTGTTAAAGACGATCCATATAATAGTTCACTAGTTGATCCTGATTTACAAAGTAAGGAAGTTTTGGAAAAAATTACTCAAGGAGAAAATTTAGAGAGTATTCAAAAACAAGTACCTATGGTTGACTTGCCTTTAGGGGCAACTGAAGACAGGCTCTGTGGAACCATTGATATAGAGAAGGCTTTGAGTGAAGGTGTTAAGGCATTCGAACCAGGTCTATTAGCAAAAGCTAATAGGGGTTTACTATACGTTGATGAAGTGAATTTACTTGATGATCATTTAGTTGATGTACTTTTAGATTCGGCCGCTTCCGGATGGAATACAGTTGAAAGGGAGGGGGTCTCAGTTCGACATCCTGCGAGGTTTGTCCTGATTGGTTCAGGGAATCCAGAAGAAGGTGAATTAAGGCCTCAACTGTTGGATAGGTTTGGAATGAGTGTTGAAGTTAAGACTGTTAGAGATGCTGAATTAAGAGTTCAAGTAGTTGATCAAAGAACTTCTTTTGATGATAACCCTGATGAGTTTTCATTGAGTGTTGAGAAACAACAGGATGAACTTCAACAAAAAGTTATTAAAGCACAAGAAATATTAAATTCTGTTCAAATGGACGATGACTTAAGATTAAATATTTCTGCAATCTGCGGAGAACTAGATGTGGATGGTTTACGTGGAGATATTGTTACAAATCGTTCAGCAAGGGCTATTGCCGCATTTGAGGGCAGAACTGAAGTGCAAGAAGATGACATAGCAAGGGTTATTTCTTGTTCTTTAAGACATAGACTTAGAAAAGATCCCTTAGAGCAAGTTGATTCAGGTGAAAGAGTTATTCAAGCTTTTTGTAAAGTATTTGATTTAAATGAAAAAGAAAATCTTTCAAAATTTCAATTGTCTGCTGAAGCTCAATAACAGTGAGAATAATTGGGATTGATCCTGGATTAGCTAGGGTTGGTTATGGAATAATTGAAATAGAAAATGAAAGAAAGATATTATTAGATTGTGGCGTTATTGAGACAGGTAAAGATAAAAAAGAAGAAGATAGACTTTATGAGAT
>JFMF01000198.1 GCA_000635535.1 Prochlorococcus sp. scB243_496M6
GAAGATAGACTTTATGAGATATTTCAAGATCTTAATGTATTAATAAATCATTGGAATCCAACTGTAGCGGCGGTAGAAAAATTTTTCTTTTACAGGTCAAGCACCACCATTAATGTGTTGCAGGCTAGAGGCGTGATTATGATGGTATTGGCCTCTAAAAAAATTCATGTAAGTGAATATTCACCTTCTCAGATAAAATTAACAATTGCTGGGTCTGGAAAGGCATCTAAGAAAGATATTCTTGATGCTGTTATGTATAACTTAGATCTTAACAAACCTCCAAAACCTGATGATTCAGCAGATGCATTGGCTATAGCACTCACAAAACTAAATGAAGATGGATTTAACTGAAAATTTAATATGACGATCTTAGAAAATAAGAAATTGGAAAGGTATAAGTTTAGAAAACTAAGAGATGAGATTTCTCTTAATCAAAGAGAAAATGTAGAAAAGAATGTAAGATTATATGTTGATTCATTTGTTAAGGGAAATAAAAATATTGGTTATTTAGCAATATATTGGCCTCTAAAAAATGAAGTAGACATAAGAAGTCTTAAGAAAAAATTTTCTTTAGCTTTGCCTAGATGTAAAGGAAAAAAAAAGTTGTTATTTTACCAATGGGATGAAAGACCTCTTACCAAAGATTCTGAGGGGATATTAAGTCCAAATAACTCTTCACCATTAAGTCATTTGCAGATAAGCATGATATTTGTTCCATGTCTCTCAGTTGATAAAAACCTAATAAGATTAGGCTATGGAGGAGGTTATTTTGATAAATTAAGGAGAAATAATGATTGGAGAAATGTTCCATGCATTGGAGTATTAACTTCTAATTGTGTAAGTAAAATTCCATTAACCAGAGCTGAGTGGGATATTCCTCTATCTGGCTTTATCACAGAAAAAGAAATATTTGTATAATAGAAAATTCATAAAGTGATTAATTTATAGTTTTAAAAAATGGAACAGGAAAAATACAATAATTTATCAAAATTAGTAGAAAAGTTGAAAAAATCAGAAGATCCAAAAAGAAAATATGAATACATTTTGTGGTTAGGTAAAAAATTGAAAGAACCAGATAGTGAAATCCTTATTGAAGAAAATAAAGTTAAGGGATGCGTTTCAGAAGTTTTTGTGAAGGCAACTATTAAAGCCGGTAAATTATTTTGGGAAGGATATTCTGATGCTCTCATAACGAAGGGTTTGTTGGCCTTTCTAATAAGTGGATTAAATGAGTTAACACCAAATGAAGTTGTTGAAATAGATAAGAAATTTATTGAAGATACTGGTTTGAAAGCAAGCTTAACTCCTTCACGATCAAATGGTTTTTTAAACATACTATTGAAAATGCAGTCTCAAGCAAATGAATTTTTGTAGGTCTAATAATATAAAATTAAATTCAAGGTAAAAAGAAATAAAACAATGAGAAAATGCAAAATTGGTATTGTAGGTTTTGGAACTGTAGGTTCAGGGATTTATAAAATATTAACTTCTGAACTTGATTCACATCCAATTCTAAAAGAAATAGAAATTTCAAAAATAGCAGTTAAAGATCTTAATAAAAAAAGAGATATTGAGATAGATAATAATTTATTAACTGATGATCCATTTAAATTAATTAATGACCCATCTATAGATGTAATTGTTGAAGTAATGGGTGGGGTTGATTTAGCGAAAGAAATTATTCTGCAATCATTAAAATTAGGTAAATCTGTTGTTACTGCAAACAAAGCAGTTATTGCAAGATATGGAGAAGAAATATATAAAACTGCATCTAAAGAAGGGGTGTATATATTGTCAGAAGCAGCTGTTTGCGGGGGGATTCCAATAATTGAACCCTTAAAAAGATCATTAAAAAGTAACAGTATAAAAAAAATGGTTGGGATAATAAATGGCACAACAAATTTTATTCTTTCAAAGATGGCAAATGAAAAAGCTGATTATAAGGAGACTTTAAAATTGGCCCAAAGCCTTGGTTACGCAGAATTTGATCCAACTGCAGATGTTGAGGGGCATGATGCTGCTGATAAGATTTCAATCCTTAGTGAACTCGCATTTGGAGGAAAAATTAAAAGAGAGGAGATACATTCTGAGGGTATTAGTAAAATTAATCTCAAGGATATCGAATATGCCAATAAATTAGGATTTGAAATAAAACTTTTAGCGCTCTCCGAAAGGGGACAAACAAATAGTAATGATTCACTTGCTTTGAATATTTGGGTAGGACCTTCTTTGATTCCAAAATCTCATCCATTGGCAACAGTTAAGGGAGTTAACAATGCCTTATTGATAGAGGCTGATCCCTTAGGAGAGATAATGTTGTATGGTCCAGGAGCAGGGAGCGGCCCCACTGCTGCATCTGTAGTATCAGATATATTAAATCTGCATGCCGCCTCTGTAAAAAATAATAATTCAGTCGATCCATTGTTATCTTTTGATTTCTGGAGAACCTGTCATATCATAGAATCTTCACAAATAAACAAAAAAAATTACCTTAGAATTATTTGTCTTGATAGTCCAGGCGTCATAGGAAAGATTGGAGATATTTTTGGAAAGAATAATGTATCAATCGAATCAATTGTTCAACTTGATGCAAGTGAGGACAAAGCAGAAATTGTCGTTATTACTCATGAGGTGAATAATGGAGATTTTGAGAAATCGAAAGATGAAATAAATTCGCTAAATGAAGTCAAAATTATTGCAAGTCAATTAAGTTGTATTTAAAAAAATAGTTTGCAAATTTCTTTATAGCTTGGTAAACCGAAGAGAGTAAGTGTTTGGTTTTAACACCTTAATGATTCATTCAAAACTAGACAGTGAAAATAATAATCATTTAATTTCTTCTGAAAACCTTTATAAAGGTGCTTGTGTAAAAATTAAAAATAGCAATAAGACTTTTCAAGTAATTGGTCTAAATATAGGTAAAGAAATTTGTTGGGTAAGAGAGTGGCCTTTTGCTTGTAATTCTAAAAAAACATTTGCTTTAGAAATAAGTCAAATAACCTTACAAATTTTCTGCTCAAATAATGCTTCAGAAAAACTAAGTAATTATGAAATATGAAAAAAAGAGTTGTTTTATCAATATTTATTATTTTGATTTCTTTTTTACAGAATTCTTGCGGCTCAAAAAGAATATCTAAAAAAATCACAGTAGCAAGTTCTGGAAAAATTGAATCTTTAGATCCAGCTAGAGCAAATACTCTTAAAGCAATTCAATTAATCAGTTCTTTAGGAGACACACTATATGAATTAAATTCTGATGGAGAATTAATCCCTGAATTGGCCACGGGGATGCCAATTATTTCAAAGGATAGACTTCAAATAACTATTAATTTAAGAAAGAACGTTTTCTTTCACGATGGGACTGCATTTAACTCAAATGCTATAAAGTTTACCTTTGATAGATTCAAAAGAATTGGAACGATGAATTATATTTTAGGAAATAGGATTAAATCAATAGAAACGCCAAGTGAATATTCAGTCATAATAAATTTGAACAAACCATCAAGTTCTTTAAATGGTTTACTCACATCAGTAAATTTAACTCCAATATCTCCTACATTTTACAAACAATATTCTGATAAGTTTCTAAATGAAAAATTTATTGGAACTGGCAAGTATCAGCTGACCAGTTTTTCTAATGAAGTTCAATCAATTGATCCATATTTGAATTATTGGGGTGAAAAACCCTTAAATAAGGGCGTTAATTTTGTTGGATATTCAAATTCATCTTCCCTTTTTGGGGCTTTAAAAAGTAAACAAATTGACGTGCTTTTATCAAATTCAATTGATGATAGTCAGAGAAAAAGTTTAAATAATTTAAGTAAAAATAAACAGTTTAATGAAGGTAATAGCCCTTTCACTGAATTAAGTTTTATAAGCCTTAAAACTAGTTCTTATCCCTTTAGTAATCTTAATTTAAGACTGGCTTTGGCAAAAAGTCTTAATAGAAAATTGATTAGTGAGAAAGTAAGTTATGGATTAAGGAAACCATCTAGAACAATTGTTCCTCCAATATTAAAAAAAGATAATCAGGAACTTTGGCCTAAATATGATGTTTTAGAAGCGAGAAGGTTATTTCAAAAAGAAAATTATTGTAATGGAAATATTCTAAAAATACCCCTGACTTATAGATCGAATGTACCAGCTGACAAGCTTATTGCGCTGACATGGCAAGAAGAAATTAAAAGTACTTTGAAAGATTGTATTGATATTGAACTAAATGGGGTTGAATCTACAACAGTTTATAAGAATCTAAGTTTAGGAATTTATACGGCAGTTATTCTCGATTGGACTGGGGCTTATTCAGATCCAGAGGCTTATCTCACCCCTCTTTTAAGTTGTAATGAAATAGTTGATGGCATATGTAAAAAAGGTGAATCAGTTTATAGCGGCAGTTTTTGGGCATCTAATAAAGTTGAAAGTTTATTTCTTGAGAGTGAAAAAATAAGTGGAATTAAAAGATTAGAAAAACTTATTGAAATTGAAAAAATAGCAGCAAATTCAATCCCTTATATTCCTATTTGGATATCCTCTCAGAAAGCATGGTCTCAAAATAATATATCAAAACCTATTTTTAATGGTGCAGGAATAATTTCATTGAGTGATCTAGAATTAATTGATGAGTAGA
>JFMF01000199.1 GCA_000635535.1 Prochlorococcus sp. scB243_496M6
TACTCCTTATTAAAAATTTCATTAATACCGATAATGCTATGGATAATTTCTTCATTAGTATTTATTTTATTAAGAGTTGCCCCCGGCGATCCCGTCGATGCCATACTTGGATCTGGTGCAGATGAGGTTTCAAGGGAATTTCTAAGAAATAAATTGGGTCTAAATGAACCTTTAATAAGTCAATATTTTTCATATATTAAAAATATACTGCACTTAGATTTTGGCCAATCTCTTAGTACCCAGGAGCCAGTCCTCAATATTATTATTAAGTCATTGCCTGCAAGTCTTGAGCTTGGATTCTTTTCAATATTAAGTGCCACACTAATAGGCTTTCCATTGGGATTAATTGGCTTAAGAAATAAAGGTAAAAAGACTGATTATATTGCGAGAATGCTAGGAATTGCTACATATGCGATCCCTCCTTTTTGGGGTGCAATGTTAGCGCAATTATTATTTTCTGTATTCCTTAATATTTCACCAATTGGAGGTAGATTTCCAATATTTCAGCAACAACCACAAATTACAGGTTTTCTGATTTTAGATAGTATTCTTTCAAATAATATTATTGCTTTGAAAGATAGTCTTTATCATCTCGCACTTCCTTCGATTACCCTTGGCTTTTTATTAAGTGGTATATTCAGTCGCTCATTAAGAGTAAATTTGGATAAGACATTAAGAAGTGATTATGTAAATGCTGCTATATGCAGAGGAATATCAAGGAAAAAAATATTTTTAAATCATGCATTGCCTAATGCTCTATTGCCAATTGTCACTATTTCTGGGTTGACTATGGCCTCATTAGCAGGAGGTGCTTTATTGTTCGAGGTAACTTTTTCATGGCCAGGTATTGCTTTAAGATTACATGAAGCTATTTCTCAAAGAGACTATACCTTGGTTCAAGGAATTGTAATTTTTACCTCTATGCTCATAGTCTCTTTAAATCTCTTCGTGGATATTTTAATCGCATATTTAGATCCACGAATAGAGTACTAATTTTTGGAAATTTCTTTTATTGTTTCAATATCTAAAAGATGGAAATCAAGTCCTAAATCTCTTTGGTTTTTAATCACATTAGGGATCTTTTGGTCTTTAATATTTTTTAAAAATTCAACTATAAATTTAGTAGATAAGTCTTGTACTAATATTGGCTCTGAACCAATAAAAGTTTCATTTATTTTGAAGACGTCATTATTTTCTTCATAGCCTTTATTAATTCTTATTGGAGAGAAATGACTTGCCCCTTCAATAATTAGAAATCTATTTGATGGATTATTTAAAGCAGAAAAAACTCTAAATTGTTCATTCATTAATGGTGTAATAAGGTCATAAGTACCACCTATTAGAAGAGTTGGTGTTTTAATGCCTGCACTATTTTCTTTTGGCCATACTAAACTGCCAAATGAATTAAAACCTATAATCGCACTGGCCTTATTAGAGTTATTTTTTTTAGGGAATGGTATTTCGCTCAATTGACATTGAAGTAATTTAGATAAATTTGTTACCGCAAAGTCTTTTAATGCCGAATCACATTTTTCCTCAAGTTGATCAATAGGTTTATTGCCTTCATATAAAAGTGCTATTAAAGCACCAAGAGAATGCCCCATTAAAATATAAGAATCATTAGGTAAACCAAATTCTCCATTTTCATGAGCTTTTAATACAGCATCTAAATCTTTAATTCTATATAAGAAAAAGTCTGCACTTCCTGGGATTGTGTCCTTACCTTCGAGTACTTCTATAAATGAATCCAAATTACTTCCTCTATGATTTATGAATAATATTGGCCAACCTCTTCTAGCCAATTCGTTGCCTATCCATTTGAAATTATTAATTGCGCCTCCAAGACCTGGCATAAAAATTATCAGTTCTTTATCTTCATTAGTTTTATTACTTTTCCATATTTCAATTTCAAAAGGTTTCACTCGGTGAGGAGCATAAATTTTTTTATCAATTTTT
>JFMF01000200.1 GCA_000635535.1 Prochlorococcus sp. scB243_496M6
TGGTTAGTCTTTTCAAGTTTATTTAATTTCGATAAAAGTTCTTGTTGCATTGATAATTCATTTTTCCAAGATGAAATTATTAAAATTAAATTATCAATATCAAGTGAAATTTCTTCTGATGGTAGGGCCTTTATGATTTCTAAAGTTGAAACTTCTTTTTTTTGTTCTAATAAATTTTCTATGGTGTTATAAATTTCTGTTCCATTATTGTCATTTGGAACTTTAATGCTTTTGCTTAATTCTGTAAGAATTTTACGCCCTATCCAACTTCTTAATATTTCTCTATTTAATCCCTCTTCCTTGAAAACTGGAAATTCTAAAAATTTTGATAATTCAAAAACTCTTGTAAATCCATTTCTTTTTAACCAATCTATTATTTCTGTTGAATCATCTTTGTAT
>JFMF01000201.1 GCA_000635535.1 Prochlorococcus sp. scB243_496M6
CAATTGATTTATTAAGAGTTCTTTTGTTTTTATTTTCTAGATCGAAGCATTCATTTAAAACACGTATAGATTCATTTAAAAATGATTCTTCCTTGTTTTTTAAATCTTTAACTTGACTTATATAAATAAATTTTTTAATCCCAATAATAGAAATGATTATTGATATAGTAAAAATTGCTATTTTGACTTTATTCATATGAT
>JFMF01000202.1 GCA_000635535.1 Prochlorococcus sp. scB243_496M6
TATTGAGAAAATAGTAAATTTTGGTGGCATTATTAATCTATTCTTCTTTTTTTAGATTCTGGGCCTTTAGATTTTTATTCTTAAGAAAAAATCCTAAAAACAGAAAAGCAAAATATATTAGTAAACTTATGCCAAAAATTATAACTATCTTTGAAATATCCATAAATGATTTTTTTAATATAAATTACAGCATTTTTTGCAAAGTTTTATCTATGGTAATGATTTTTCATTTATCACGATAACGAGCTTTAATTATTAACCTAATAATATTTAAAACATATGCAAGTAACTTTT
>JFMF01000203.1 GCA_000635535.1 Prochlorococcus sp. scB243_496M6
TAATTCCATACTTCCAAATTTTTTTAAAATTACTTTTTCCCAGAAATATGGTATACCCTCTTTAAATCGTTTAGATCCATTAATTATATTTTTCTCAATGGCTTTTTCATCAAGAGGTGGATTGCCAATCCATTTTTTATAATCCTCGTTACCGTAAGCATCTATTTCCCTTAATCTGATCCTCTCCTCTAACAAATTGTATTTGCTTTCGTCTATTAAATTATTAATTGTTTGAATAAAGA
>JFMF01000204.1 GCA_000635535.1 Prochlorococcus sp. scB243_496M6
TCTTGTTATAAAATTTTGAAATTACATTAATCCTAGGACTTTTATCAATATTGAATTCGCTTTCGATTGTTATTTTTTCACCTAGGAATAAAGGAGATTTATATTTTATTGAAGTATTGATTAAAGGTAAATCTAAGCCATTTTTAGTTAGTTCGAAATAACTTATACCTACTTCTGAAAGTGCATTTATTCGGCTTTCTTCAAGCCAATTAAAATATTTAC
>JFMF01000205.1 GCA_000635535.1 Prochlorococcus sp. scB243_496M6
GGGAAAAATGCAGCCCATTAATTTTAAGGTTCTTGATAATGTAGAAAAGATTTTTTTATACTGATGAAAGGTCTTAGGGTCCTAGAACTTTCTGAAGCACTTAATGTTGAAAGCGCTGATTTATTAGCTGTTTGCACAATTCTAAAAATAAATGCCACATCTAGATTAAGCATGCTTTCATTTGAAGAATGTAAAAAGATAACTGATTACTATGAAAATAAAAATTAAATTTTTTTTATTAATTATTTTATTATTTAATTTCTTTAATCATTGATACT
>JFMF01000206.1 GCA_000635535.1 Prochlorococcus sp. scB243_496M6
AATTTCTTCCATATAAGCATTCTCAAATCTTGATATCTTCCCATAATGAATAAGATATTTGTGTACTGAATCTATGTGATCATTATTCATGTGATCACAAACTCTTTTACTTGTTTCTTTACTAATAATTTTCATTTAAATAATAAATTTTTTTTAAGCTAATCTATTTTTTTCATTATTCAAAGTTTTAATCATTTTAATTATTAAATTTTTAACTTCATTTTTATCAACAGCTCTAA
>JFMF01000207.1 GCA_000635535.1 Prochlorococcus sp. scB243_496M6
TTTAAATAAGAAATCCTCTATATTTTCTTCTTTACTATCCCATCCGAGTCGTGTTTTCACTGTAACTGGAATTTTGACAGCTTTTACGACATTTTGGACTAATTCTATAGCAAGTTTTCGATCTTTAATTAAAGCACTGCCTCCACCTTTCTTTGCAATTTTTTTTACTGGACATCCCATATTTATATCAATTAAGAAAGCTCCAGATTCCTCAGCTTGTTTCGCAGCTTCAGAAACAGCAT
>JFMF01000208.1 GCA_000635535.1 Prochlorococcus sp. scB243_496M6
TTCTTATTTTTTAATTAAATAAAAAAGTCTTTATTTTTAATTTCTTGATTTGAATTATAAGAAGGTCTTTATGAATCTAAAGCCACTTCGATAGCTGCTATTAAGTTTTCGTCTAACGGTTTAACTCCTGGTTTAAATCTTGCATTTACTTTACTATCTTTTCCTATCAGAAAATTCTCGAAATTCCATTCAACATCTCCTTCAGGTTCAACTTTGTTAAGGGTTGTGTATGGTTCTGTGGTGTTGCCTTTGGCATGAACTTTTTCATAGATTTCAAACTTAACGCCATATTTTGTTGTGCA
>JFMF01000209.1 GCA_000635535.1 Prochlorococcus sp. scB243_496M6
TAATTTATATGATGATTTTGATTATTTCTTTTATAAGTTTTAATTTTTCATTTATTTAACCCTCTATAATTAATATTATTAATCAGTTTGATTTTGGACCCTTTAGACCCACTTACTGAAATTATTAATTCTGGTCAAGGTTTTTCCCTTGCAATTGCTTTAGAAAGAATTATTTGGGCAATGATTGGATTCTTTTTTTTAGGAGCAATTTCAAGATCAATAACTATTAGTATGCGAATTCAAAATTGGTTTGGTAGAAATTTTTCATTTAGTTATTCTAAAGATAAAAAAATTACAGATGATACATCTTCACAACCTTCTGGTGATGAGGAATAAAATTTATAAACATGAAAGATTCATTTTTTTCTAAAAAAAGGATATTACTGCTTGGTAGTGGCGAGCTTGGAAAAGAATTAGTAATAGAAGCCAAAAGATTAGGATTAGAAGTTATTGCAATTGATCGATATGAAAAAGCACCTGCAATGCAAGTCGCTGATTATTCAAGGGTAATTGATATGGGAGATAAAAATAT
>JFMF01000210.1 GCA_000635535.1 Prochlorococcus sp. scB243_496M6
GGATATGGGAGATAAAAATATTTTAAAAAATGTCATAAAAGAATTTAAGCCTGACTATGTGGTCCCTGAAATAGAGGCTCTTTCAATTGAGGCCCTAAAAGAATTAGAAGATGAAGGATTCAATATTGTCCCAAACGCCAGAACTGTAGAAGTAACAATGAATAGAGATAAAATTAGAGACTTAGCTTCTAGAGATTTAAAAATTAAAACTGCAAAGTTTGATTATATTTTTGAATTTGATGATTTAGAAAAAAAAGCAGATGAAATTGGATTCCCACTTTTACTTAAGCCTTTAATGAGCTCTTCAGGCAAGGGACAGAGTTTGGTTGAAACAAAAAATGATTTACAAAATGCCTGGAAACAGGCACAAGAAAATTCAAGAGGAAAGGTTAAAGGTGTAATTATTGAAGAATTTATTAAGTTTGATTTTGAGTTTACTCTTTTAACTGTAAGAAAAGAAAATGGTGAAAATATTTTTTGTTTACCAATTGGACATCTTCAATCAAATGGAGACTATCAATGTAGTTGGCAACCTATAGAGATCAACAAGTCCCAAATTGCTGAAGCTAAGAGAATGACAAGTAGAATATTAAATAACCTTAATGGAGCTGGGTTATACGGAGTAGAGTTTTTTATAAAAGGAAGTGAGGTTATATTTTCAGAATTATCTCCAAGACCACATGACACCGGTATGGTTACATTAGTTAGTCAAAATATTAATGAATTTGAATTACATTTAAGGGCTTTTTTAAATTTACCAATACCTGGTATAGATCTAATAGAACCCTCTGCAACCAGAGTTATACTCTCTAACCAAGAGTATCTAAATCCTATTTATGAGGGTCTTAATGAAGCATTAGAATTTGAAAAGACCAGGGTGCTCATATTTGGCAAGCCAGTTTCCAGAAAAGGCAGAAGAATGGGTGTTGTTCTCTCATCTAATTCTGACATTAATTTGGCTAGAAAAAATGCAGATGAAGCTGCTCTTAAAATAAAAGTCACTACAACATAAACATTAAATAAAAATAACGAAAAAAATACTTATTTCCTTTGTTTTTGTTCTATGTCTCTATGGGTATTATTTAAGTGTGTTCTTTATTTCACAATGATAGAAAATTATAAAGGTTGGGATATAACTTTAAATTGGGATAATAAAGATTATTTTGAGAGGGATACTACTAAAAGTTATTTTATTAACCAAAAAGAAAAATGGATTGGTGTTCACTTTAATGGTGAAAAAATCTATGGTTCTTCTCTAAAAGAAATTAGGCATATTATTGATTATCCTAGTTTGCATGCAAAGTAGGTTAAAAGATTTTTTAATTATCCTGATTATTTTCATTATCTTCAATAAGTTCATTAGCAAGTTTTCTTAAATCTCCCTTAATCGAGACCCAT
>JFMF01000211.1 GCA_000635535.1 Prochlorococcus sp. scB243_496M6
AAATCTCCCTTAATCGAGACCCATGTAAAGGCGATTATAAAAATTGAAGCAGATATTGCAACAGTGATTTTTTCGATAGGGGACATTCCAAGTGCAATAGCAAACATTTCAAACCAAATAGTAATTTTTCATTATATTGAATTTTTTTAAATAGTTAGAATCAATTATTTTTTTGCAATGATATTTAATTATTCAAAAATATAATAAATAAAATTTAAATTACTTATTTTATTTATTGTTTCTGATTTCAATTTTATTCAGTAAG
>JFMF01000212.1 GCA_000635535.1 Prochlorococcus sp. scB243_496M6
TTGATAGTTTATTTTTTTTAATCTGCTTTATTGTTTCTATCATATTACTTTTGTAAGGTTCCGAATAATAATTATATCTACTAAATACTTTTATAAAACGAGAAATTACTATTGGATTTAATTTATCAAATTCAATTATCTTTTTTGCAATATATTTATAACCAGAACCATTAATTGCATGAAAAGTACTATTTCTTGTT
>JFMF01000213.1 GCA_000635535.1 Prochlorococcus sp. scB243_496M6
AATCAAAAAACTTATTTTCAAATAATTTTTCAATGCTGCTTGTTTTTTCATCAATTTCTATAGATGCATTAAATGAAAACCAACTATCTAAAACGACACTATTATGTTTCCATTTATTGAAGAATATATTTGAAATAATTTTTCTTTCAGGACAATTAATTCTACTGAAAGAATTCATTGCAGCTTTTGCTAGTGTCATCGAATTACTATCGACATAATTAATTATTTTGCCCTTAATTTCCCTATCATCACTACGTAAGAGTAGTTTCCAAATAGTTTCGATTAGTTTTCTTTCGTTTTTACCTTCTGGCCAAACTTTATCTAGATTTTTCTCTATTTCTTGGAGCTTAATATGTAATTCTTCTTTTAATTTGGTACCGAATAAATGATTTAATTCGTCAATAGTTTTATATATCTTTAAAGGGTCTATATTTTCTATCTCCGATTCAATTTCAGAAAATGTCGGAATACTTAGTAATTCTGATAAAAGGGATAAATTAATATCTTTATTTTTTATAA
>JFMF01000214.1 GCA_000635535.1 Prochlorococcus sp. scB243_496M6
AGATAGTGTAAAAAAATCTTTTTCATATTTTAAGATTAAAAATTTTTCATCCAAGGTAGTGTCTGATTCCCACTCAACAGGTGAAGAGAATTCGCGAAAATAAGTTACTAAGGGAATTTGGATTTGAGATCTTACATTCCTAAAAATGAATTCTTGTTTTTTTGTTTTTAAAACAGCTGTTTTTTCTATCTTTTTATTATCACTGCAAAATATAGCCAGATTTATAGGAATTATTAGAGGTAAATCATTATATGGGTTCTTCTTTATTGGATTACTTTGTGAGGCTTCAATTGTAAGTTTTTCGCCTGTTTGATCCCAGTTTCTCTTGAATTTAATTTTTGGGGTCCCATTTTGCTTATAC
>JFMF01000215.1 GCA_000635535.1 Prochlorococcus sp. scB243_496M6
ATTTCCTTATTGTGCTCTAAAATTTTATCGACAAATTGGTCTATTGTTGCGGCCTTTCCATCATACATTGAGATGTAATTACTAAATCCTTTATAAAAATTTTCATCTTTTACAAGCTTATTAAGCATTCTAATTATTTCTGCACCTTTCTCGTAAATCGTGGTCGTATAGAAATTGTCTATTTCTTGATATTTTTCAGGCATTACAGGATGTGATGTTGGACCAGAATCCTCTCTAAATTGATTTTTTTTAAGAAATTTCGCATCATCAAGTCTCTTGATTTCGCGATTATGAATGTCTGCAGTGAATTGTTGATCTCTGAATACTGTTAAACCCTCTTTTAGAGATAGTTGAAACCAATCCCTACAAGTCACTCTATTCCCAGTCCAATTATGGAAGTATTCATGGGCGATCACACTCTCTATTCTTTCTAATTCTTCATCAGTTGTTGTTTCAGAATTAGCGAGTATTAGTTTTGAGTTGAAAATATTGAGACTTTTATTTTCCATTGCTCCCATATTAAAGTGCCTGACTGCAACAATATTGAACAATGACAAATCGTATTCAAGGTTATATTTATCCTCGTCCCACTTCATAGATTTCTTTAAAGAACTTATTGCATGTTGAACATATTTTTCATCGCCATACTCAACATAAATATTTATTTTTACTTTTTTATTCGATTTTGTTATGAAATTGTCTCTTACACAATTAAGTTTCCCTGCTACCAATGCGAATAGATATGAGGGTTTCGGATATGGGTCTTCCCAAATTATTTCATGTCGATTATTTGCAAGAATATTTTCTTTTACGACGTTACCATTTGAAAGTAAGACAGGGTAATCATTCTTGTCTGCCTCAATTCTCACGGGGTATTTGCTTAGAATATCAGGCCTATCAGAGTGAAAACTTATCCTTCTAAATCCCTCAGCCTCACATTGCGTGGTTATAATTCCATTGCTCTCATACATTCCTAAAAGGGATGTATTTTCCTTCT
>JFMF01000216.1 GCA_000635535.1 Prochlorococcus sp. scB243_496M6
TTCCTTCTATTTTTAATAAAAAATTATCTTTGTTTATATTTTCAATTATCAAGTTATTTTTTTGCTGTTTGTAGTATTCCTTTCCCAATAGTGAGTCATCTATAAATATTTTTTTAATTAATATATCCGTACCATCAAGAATTAGATTTCTGGTATTACTATTTTTTTTTACCAATTTTAGTTTAGTCGTAACATTTACAGCATTTTT
>JFMF01000217.1 GCA_000635535.1 Prochlorococcus sp. scB243_496M6
GTTTGAAATTATAAGTTTGGCTTATAATCTTCTGTTTCACAAAAATGTGTTTTAATCTCCCCAGAAGGTAGTAGTTCGTATAAAGAAGGATTATTAATATCAGGCGATCCGTCCTTATTAAATTGATACCTCCAGTCCCATTTTTTATCTGTAAAGGAAATATAGTCTTTTCTTAGAGAATATGGAAGCATAAGCTTTTTTTTATTCCAATTAATATTTATAGATGCTCCTGGCTT
>JFMF01000218.1 GCA_000635535.1 Prochlorococcus sp. scB243_496M6
TAATAAAAGTATTGATGTAATAAAAAATGTATGAATTTTTTTGAGCTCCTTTTAAGGTAGATTTACCTACAAGCTAAATGACTTAATTAAAGATCTTTTTGGATCGATTTAAATCAAAATAGTTTGCATACTCTTTAGATCTACAAGATTACAATTTAATGTCTCTTCGTAATCCTGAACTGAAATAAAATTATTTAAAAAACCTGAATATTTTGCATCTCCGCCTATGGTGCTTGAAAGTATATATTTTGGATTGAATTTGTTAATCAACTTAGGGATTACATCAGCACCTTTTACAAAAGAACCAACTAGGGGTAATTCTAAATTTTTTGTAGGAGTAATGACTGCATCAAGACTT
>JFMF01000219.1 GCA_000635535.1 Prochlorococcus sp. scB243_496M6
AAGAGAAATTACTAATCTAGATTAGTTTGCTTCATTTAAGATTTGAAATGACTTTCTTTTTAGATTAAATATTAAAACTTGATTATCTTTATAACTAATCTCAAAGTTTTCTTTTTCTAGCATTTGTATTGGTATTAGAGCTAATCCTCCTGTTCCTGAAAAAATGATTGGCATGGTGCTATTTCTAGTCCCATTCATTTTTTGTAAGTCAATAGCTTGAGAAACTATTTTTCTGGCTTTATCAAATCCGTAGTCTTCTATTAATTCAGACCATAAGAAGTTAACTAATTCATATTTCGAAAACTCAATTTGTACTGTTTTCATTAAAAAATAATAAATATATAGTGATTAATTACGATATTTACTTAATTACTATTTTTAAACCTATCCATGACTAGTTGCAACATATCTACTACATCACCATCAGTTAAATTTAAATCCTTTTTT
>JFMF01000220.1 GCA_000635535.1 Prochlorococcus sp. scB243_496M6
AGAAATAATTAATTATCATTTATTGATACAGAAGCTTATAAATATGTTATTTAATATTTAGAAAGTTTTTATTTTTAAACTAGGGATATTGATATACCTTTTGATATCAATGCGAATCTTCTTGCTCTGATTAGTAAAGGAAATATCAAATTTGTTCGTTTATTTGATTTAAACACTCTAGAAAGTAAAAAAAGTAAATTACTTGAGGGATTATTTATCTGTTTGCAAATAGTATTGGTTGCATCTGCTCCATGAAAAATCTCTTCATCTTTCATGAGAATAGCTCCTTTATCTAGGTCATAACCTTTATCTAGTAGGGATTTAATTAGAATTAAATTTTTACGACCATCAAGAATTTCAATATTATTTAACTTGCTTTTGATCTCAAGGAGCTCAGCAAAATGATTGCAGAATGGGCATTCTCCATCATAAATAAAGGTATAGTTGGAAGTCATTAGAAGAAAACAGTTTTGATGCTCTTAAAGTGCGCCAACAAAATAGTAATGCACTGATAATAAA
>JFMF01000221.1 GCA_000635535.1 Prochlorococcus sp. scB243_496M6
TACGAAGAAATGTCTCAATATAGTTATATTTTTCATAAAAATCTGTATGCTAGCTCCGAGATATTATGTTTTAAAACCATGAATTTATTAGCTTCTTTTGCTTTAGGTGGTTTCAATCCATGGGCAGCAGGCTTTGGAATTGGTTCTTTAGTCCTTTTTGGTCTTGTAGGTCTTGTTGCGGGTCCAAACCTAAAGAATTTTGACCCTGATGCATAAATCATCATATTTAATAAAGATTTTAAAAGACTCATTTGAGTCTTTTTTTTATGCGGTTTTTAAAATTTATTTTTAGAATGAATTTAAATTATATTCCGCCAAAGAAATGTTGTT
>JFMF01000222.1 GCA_000635535.1 Prochlorococcus sp. scB243_496M6
AATTACCCTAAAGTTTTAAACAAATCTTTATGGTAATCAACAACATTTTGACAACTTATTACAGGTGTAAATTCCATATGAATGCCAAACTTTGCTCTCCATGGAGCAAAATGCTCGAAAATTTCTTTATCACTCTCTGCCTTACATAAACAAACTACTCTACCTTCCCCTGGAGCATGAACTCTAAATAACATTTCAAATTTATCTGTTTTATCTGATTTTGCAATTTCACC
>JFMF01000223.1 GCA_000635535.1 Prochlorococcus sp. scB243_496M6
GTTTTTTATGAGAAATTTCTAAAGTAAATAAATAACAATTTATTTATTCAAGAGTTAATTAATTTTCCTAGGATATATAAAAAAGAATTAGTTAAAGAAAAAATTACAGTTAATAAAGATGCAATAACGGGTAATAAATTAAACCACAATTGCGAAGTTGTCATTTTTGAGTCAATAGGCAGGAAATTGGTTCTCTTTTTAATTCTTATTTGCAACCAGAAAACAGATAATGGATAAATAATTCTTGAAAAAGTAATTAATTTAGAAGGTAAAATACCTTTTTCTGAATAAAGTATAAATCCTGAAAAAAAGTATAAAGTCCAAATTAGAACTCTTTGAATTAAAATTAATCTCTTGCTTTTGCTAGACACTATTAATTAATTAACTTTTATAATTTTAGTCATTTTATATCTTTCAAAAAAAATGTTATTTATAATT
>JFMF01000224.1 GCA_000635535.1 Prochlorococcus sp. scB243_496M6
CATTCCAACAGCATCAGGTGATAGTAGTTTGTACAAACTAAATTTTTATAGAGCATTTTCCAAACTTGATTGTATAACAAGTCATATTGATTTTTTCTCTAGAACAGAAAACTTAGAAGAAAAAGTTTTAACTCAAGACATCATTTATGTTGGTGGAGGAAATACAAAAAGTATGCTAGCTGTCTGGAAAGAATGGAATTTAGATGAAATTTTGCGTAATGCTTATGAAAAAGGAATTGTAATGAGTGGTGTAAGTGCTGGAGCTATTTGTTGGTTTGAAAAAGGTATCACTGATTCTTATGCTGAAGAATTAGCTATTATTGATTGTCTGGGAATCGTTAAAGGAATTGCTTGCCCGCATTTCGATGAAGAAAAAGAGAGGGAACCTTATGTTAATGATGTTATAAATAGAGAAATTATTAAATCTTGTATTTGTATAGAGGGAAATTGTGCTTTGCACGTCAAAAATAATAATGTTTATTCCTCTATGGATTTTGGTAATGGTAGAAAGTGTTT
>JFMF01000225.1 GCA_000635535.1 Prochlorococcus sp. scB243_496M6
TATCATTTCTTTTTTATTTATATTAATAAGTAAAATTGAAGTTATTTTATGAGGGTTTTTTTGTTTCTATTTTTAGGGATTTTTGCAGGTCTTTATTTATCATGGCCTGGTATATTAATCCCAGGAAATTGGAAATGTTTTAATGAAATTATTGCAAAATCTGCAGAAGATAAAATTTCTTTAAAAGCTGCATTGGAGATTTCCCCCAGTTATTTGATAAAGGGTAAGAATAAAAAAACGTCTTCAAAAATAAGAATCGTAGCTGATGCGTGTTTTCGTTAATATGTTATTTGAAGAAATTTGAATACTAA
>JFMF01000226.1 GCA_000635535.1 Prochlorococcus sp. scB243_496M6
TGAATACTAAATAATGAACAATAATATAAGATTTGAATTATCTTTTAAAAATATTTCTCAGTTAGAAAATAAACTTAATTTCTGTAAATTAAATAACATAAAAAATATCAATATTCCATGTAAAGGAATTATTAAGAAGGAATTATTTAATTCAACTATTAAATATATTTCAAAAAACTTCAATGAATTTAATGTGACATATCACTATAGTCTTTATCATCAATATTCAAAAAATAAAGACGAATCTTATCAGGATTTTTTAAAGTTTGTTAAAAATTCTGAT
>JFMF01000227.1 GCA_000635535.1 Prochlorococcus sp. scB243_496M6
CTTATTAATAATAGGTGGAGGTATATCTGCTTGTGTTTTCGCATCGAAGTACCTGAAAAATAATATTACAAAAAAAGTTGCATTAATTGAAATTGGTCGTGGCCTTGGAGGGAGATCAAGTACAAGAATAAGCAAAAGATATACAGGATGGAAACTAAACCATGGTTCTCCAAATTTTAATATATCTAATAGTAAAAATAATCTTCTATTAAAAAGTTATATTGATGAATTATTAGAAAATCAATATATAAAAATTGACGAATCAGAAACATTCTTTCTAGATGAAGATTCTAATTTAGAAACTATAAAAAATCTGAATTTTCTTGCGGGGTTAATTATCTATCTTTAGATTCTATGAGTGAATTATCGAAAAAGATAACTGAGTCAAATAATTTAAAAGGTAAAATTGATTTTTTCTTTGAGACTTTAATAGTTGATTTGAAGTTTAACGATAAGGAATGGGTACTAACATCAAAAAATGGCGACAAATTCAAGTCTAAATATCTTGTTCGCTCAACTAATTTGTTGTTACATAAGAGGTCTTTAAAAATATTAAACGTGAATCAAATTCCATTAAGAAAAGCTATTCCCATTAATAATGATAAAAAAATAGATTTACTATTAAATTTTTTAGAAGAACAAACATTTATTCCTAGGTTAACTTTTTTAATTTATACAAATGAAAATTATAGTTTTAAAGATTATTATTCTAAAAAACAAAGGTATTTTAACTTAAAAAATAATTTAGA
>JFMF01000228.1 GCA_000635535.1 Prochlorococcus sp. scB243_496M6
AGAAAAAAAATATAGATTTGAAAGAATTATTTTTCAGCTGCAAGATAATAAAAAATTAGGAATTGTAGTACATTCAAAAAACGTAGAGTTAATTAATTCTTATATAAGTGCAAAAGATGAAGAAATTTTTAAATTAAAATTAATTACAAATTTTAATAAACTATTTGAAGATAATTCTCTAGTAAATAAATTAAATTTTGATGAAAAAATATCTATTATGAAATGGAGAGCTTCTCAGCCTTCTGGCATTGCCGTACCATTATCTTTACAATTTAGTAGCAAATATAGAATTGGATTTTGCGGAGATTGGTTTGAAGGAGAAGGATTTGGCAGAATTGAAGGCTCAATTTTAAGTGCCTTAATATTAGAGAAAAAAATTAAAGACTTAATTAAATAATTTTTTCAGAATGTGATCTATATCAGTGTTTTTTTCAATAAAGAATTTATTTGTATTATTTTTTATGCTATTGGGGTTGAAATTTTCGTAATAAATGTCCCATGAATTTAAGAAATCATTCTCAGCTTGTTTTTTATCCTTCCCCCTTTCTTTTATATCTCTTTGTACAACTCTTTTCATGCACTCATGTTTTTTAGTTTTTATTTCTAAAAAAATATAATCCTTATTATTTAAAGTGTTTGAGAATTCTTTAGCAAATATACCCTCAACAATTAAAAAACTAATAT
>JFMF01000229.1 GCA_000635535.1 Prochlorococcus sp. scB243_496M6
CTTGTAAGCTTGCACAAATATTAAATATGTGTCTTTATATGATTGTAAATAAATTATTTTTAAAATCAATTAGCTATTGTCCTGTTATTAATTCTTCTGGAATTTGATAATATAATTAATTGATGAGCTAATTTTATTACTTATATGTATTGCAATGATTTCTAAATTTCTCAGCAAACTAAAATCAATTTTATTTAAAAGTACAGCATCCCCTGAAACTCCTTTAAAGAAAGAAAAAAAAGCAGCAAAATCTGCAAAAACAAAAACAAAAACAAAAACAAAAACAAAAGCTGTTAATCCTAAGAAAAATATTGAAACTTTGACGACACTTCCAGGAGTTGGAGCAAAAAGTGCAAAAGCTTTGTATGAGGCTGGATTTAAAACTACAAAAGCAGTTATTGCTGCTGATGAAAAAGATCTTCTTTCT
>JFMF01000230.1 GCA_000635535.1 Prochlorococcus sp. scB243_496M6
TATATAAGTTTGAGAAGATTATCTTCTTCTTGCTTTTCTTCTCTGTTGTAACTTTCTCTTATATTTTTCAATAGGAGTCTCGTGATGCCTAAGTCTTTTTAAATCTGCAAAGATTCCCGACTTAGATACTTGTCTCTTAAATCTTCTATGGGCGGACTCAATTCCCTCATTCTCTCCAACTGTAACTTGTGTCAAAATTTTCTAAATAAATTCTATTCTAGCACCTTAACAGATATATTTAAACTTAAAACTTCTACTTGAGGGTTAATGGATTATTTGGCTAATTTTTTGCCCACTCCATAAATCTTTTTTTATTACTTTTGATATCTTGTAATGATTCAAAATAATATTTTTCCCAACTATCTTTAGGCAGGCCAAGAAATAACATTAGATTTAATGGGTATTGATCGCTATCAGAACAATTTCTAAAATCATCCCTGAATAAAAAGATTTCCTTTTTTAAAGCAATTGCGATACCCAATTCAATCATTACCCCTTCATCTGGAGGATTTCCATTAACAATCGCAAAAATACAATCACATTCTTTTAAATCATGGAAATTACTACATGCAACTTCATATGCCCATTGACTTTCATTTTGTGTTAGTAGTTTTGTTCTCTCAAAAGGTTCAAATACTTCTACATTTAAATCATTGAAGATTTCAATAAATTCATTTAAAAGTGTTTTAGTTTGTTTTGAAAATCCATATGGATTTGCCAAATATAATTTCTTATTCAATTCAAACCTCTTTTTTTGATGTACTCATCACGGTCACTTTTTGTATTTAATGTATTTTCCCGAGGGAAAACTATCCATTGGCTTTTTTTAGTTATAAATACTGTATTCCACCATGTAGGTTTGATTTTACTAAATAATACAAAAAACATTGCTCCTTCAATATGCTTGAAGGTCGTTAATGTGAGACCAGTTTCATAAACATCATCTACTATTAGTGAATTTTTTAGTGGTTCTGAAATTAATTCAATTTTTAATTTGTGGCTTAGTGCTACAGCAAGACATAATCCACCACGAGGAACTCCATATATTCCAGAAAACTCCTTAAACCTACATTTAGCAGCTATTTGTTCTACGCTCTTATCAAATTCGCCCCAAGTAAAGTAACTTATCATCTTAATTTTCTTTTTTTTCTGATGTAATAGCGTAATTTGAAGCAATCACGCTTAAAAGTGCTACTAATTGCTCATTTGGACAATTAGTATTTTTTTTTAAATTTTCACATTCATTTATTATCTTGGTGTATGTATCCTCTACAATTCCGTTCATTTGATCGATACCAAAAGAATATGGTTTATTCATTTTTTAATTAATAGTTATTTTATTTTTACTTAAATATCCATTGAAGTAAATATTTTGAGTATTAATAAATAAAAAATTATTCCCACATCGGATCGTTTATTTTATCGACTCTAAATGAAGAAGGAACATAAGTATGTAAATTTTCAATTTTTATAGCCCATTTTTTAGAGTTACCCTTTAAACTCTCGCTTTTAATAAGGTTTGTTAGAGGAATCCTTTTTCTAACCTTAAGAAGACCTAGACAAGCTTCCCAGGCTTCTTGATTCTTATAAGTATCTAACCAAAAATCAAAAATATTTTCCAAGATTTCTAAAGGGAGATCAAATGAAATTCCCATTGAAGGTCTTCCAATTAAATAATTTTTGTTTCTTAGTTCATTTAATAAATTATTCAAGTTTAAATTAATAGCAAAAAGAATATCTTTTGCTGATTCATTACCTATTAAT
>JFMF01000231.1 GCA_000635535.1 Prochlorococcus sp. scB243_496M6
TAGTGCAACTAACAATATAAACTCCTCGTAATAAAAATTTAATTGTTAAAATGTGATTTTAGAAAATGTTTGATTTAAAAGAACTAAAACTTATGTTTTTGGATCCTACTAATTTAATTATTAACAATATAAATAAATACCTTTGCAGTAATAAAATAATTAAATTTATTTTTTCTTAGGAAATAATTTTCCTATCCTCTCCTTTTGCAAGTACTCTTTTTGAGTTCTTATTTTTTTATCTTCCAGTGATTCTTTATTAGTGCTTACAGCATAAATAATATAGAAAATCATACCAGTGAATATTAATCCTAAAAAAATAATCAATATTCCTATAGGTTCACTGGGGCTGAAAATTTTGAGATCTAAAGCTGTATTCAGGAAAATTATCATCAATTAAGTAATTCCAGATCGGAAGA
>JFMF01000232.1 GCA_000635535.1 Prochlorococcus sp. scB243_496M6
TTGTCTGAATTTTTATACCCATTAGCTGCTTCCTGCGGATTCTGACTGTCCATTTTTCTTGCTTTAGCATGAATCATGTTAAATGGGAAAATTACAGCTCCTACGAAAAAATGAAGTATTAAAAAGTCTGAAGGTAATCCATTTGTCCAGTCAGGAAAAAATAGCAATGTCATCAATGATTCGTACATATAAGTAATCAAATAAATCTCTGACTATTATTGCTGAACTTGTCGCAATACTTTTAATTTTTAATAAATTGAAATTTAATTTGCTGTGAATAATTATCTGATAATATTTAAAAGACAATTAGAGAAAACTAATATATTATTTATAAGGATTGATAAATAGCTATTGTTAAAATTCTTTTTTAGTATTCTTTTATTTA
>JFMF01000233.1 GCA_000635535.1 Prochlorococcus sp. scB243_496M6
TAGCTTTTGATACATCAGACCCTAGTGTTAGTTTACTGCAAAATAGGATTTCTAATAATTTCTCCAGGAAATATTGCAAGGCTATACAAAATGGTTTTTCTAAAGATGAAGCAATGAAATCAGCTATTGTAAAAACTGAAAATATTATATCTTTTTCTTATAATCCACAGAAAAAATGGATTGAGAAAAGTGACTTGGCTAATCAAATTTCATTGCAAGTA
>JFMF01000234.1 GCA_000635535.1 Prochlorococcus sp. scB243_496M6
CTGTTCTTTTTGTATTTGGATTGATTTTTTCAGTAAAGTCACCAGAGAGAATGGTTTTGGATTCGCCAATAATGTGGAAAGATGACTTTTCTAATATTTCGCTTTTCAAGAGCAATAAAATAAATTTAGAAATGCAAAGAATAATTTAAATAAAAATGCATTATTTACAAGTAAAGATAGATCCTATTCAACCATATTTAAAATTACTTTTTATCTCAATCAATTTATTGTTCGTTTTAGTTTAGGTAGTTCAAAAGCACTGATGCCAGTTTTAAATCCTCATTAAACCATGCCCGTATCGCCATAGCCCTTCGAGGATCATAAAAACTTTGTTTTCTGTACCAACTAAGAACTTCTGAATCTGATTTCTTTCCATTACATGACAAACAACATGGTACACAATTACTTGTACTACTTATTCCCCCTTTTGACCTTGGGTGAAGGTGGTCAAGAGATTCTGAAGGTTTACCACAATAAATACATTTATATTTAGTAACTTTGTGAAGTGACTCTCTCCAATTTTTATTACTTATCTTGGGACAAAACTGATCAAGGTAAATTGCATCTTGATTATGCATAATATTCTTGATATTTTTTTAAATAATAACAGTTTTTTTTTTCAATGATTAGAAAGGATAAAATGATACTTTAAGGGTTACTTGCTTCTTACGAAAATAATCATATTTACTTATTACTAGCAATTTATTCTCAATGCTTTATCTATTATCAATATTATTGGGAAGTTTTGATCATTATTTACTTAAAAGTATTTATATCTTTTTGATATCTTTTTTTTCTAATACATTCTCAGCAATTTCTGGAGGAGGAGCAGGATTACTACAATTGCCAGCATTGATTTTATCTGGTGTTCCTTATTATCAGGCTCTGGCTAGTCATAAATTAGCCACAGTGGCTCTAGGAATAGGCGG
>JFMF01000235.1 GCA_000635535.1 Prochlorococcus sp. scB243_496M6
AATGTTGCTTGGCAAATTTTAATTTTTGGATTGCCAGGAGTGATTATAGGGTCTTTTATAGTTGAATTTATATCGGTAAAGTATCTGTACTTTATTTTAGGAATAATTTCTATATTATTGGCTTTTTACTCATTCCTTCAACCAGATTTAGGTTTATCATCAGGTAATAGTAAGCTGAATTTATTTAATAAAATTAGATTTTTAATTTTTATTTTCCTTATAGGGATCTTGAATGGTTCTATTTCTTCAGGTACTGGCTTGCTTGTAACAAT
>JFMF01000236.1 GCA_000635535.1 Prochlorococcus sp. scB243_496M6
CTGGCTTGCTTGTAACAATACTTTTAATAAAAACTTTTGAAATGGATTTTCTTCGAGCTATAAGTATGACATTCTTTACTGTTGGGATTTTTTGGAATTTTGTCGGAGCAGTTTTTTTGGCAAGAATAGGATCGGTTCCATCAAATATATTGATAGTATTAATAATTGGTTCCTTTACAGGAGGATATTGCGGGGCTCACCTGTCAAAATTAAATG
>JFMF01000237.1 GCA_000635535.1 Prochlorococcus sp. scB243_496M6
TTAAATGGTAATGTCCTAATTAAGAAAACTTTCACAACAGTTTGTATTTTGGTTGGTATTAGCTTATTGATTAAATCCATAAAAAGTTTTTTTATAAATTAATTGAAAATAGCAATACGATTTTGGTTAAAAGTCTAAAGAAGTTTTGTAATTTAAAAAAAATCTCATTACAATCATCATTTATTATCAAAGCGGTATATTAATAACTCGTTTCATAAAATAATACTTCTAGAGGGATCTTATTTTAATAACCATAAAAAAAGGCCTCACATATGTGGGCCGGGTGATGGGGAACCTTATTTTTAATCCAATTCCTTAAAAAATGCAACCCCCTACCTATAGTGCAGAATGTTAATCTCTTTAACACTACAGATA
>JFMF01000238.1 GCA_000635535.1 Prochlorococcus sp. scB243_496M6
TTGTAACTTTAAAATCTGTGGGTAAAAATCTTATTTTTATGATTTCAAATGTTTTTGGTGATTTTACTTGTTAAAAGTGTCCTGCACAGTATCATTCGTAAGAAGTTTGCTAGAAAAAAGCTTTAATGATTGAATTAACTTTATTAACTCTTTTGAATTATGTTGGTGATAATTTCTGTGAGTATAGAAATCTAGGTCATGACAACTATAAATCTTTACTTCTCTCCTACAGTGATGCAAGTAATAAATTTGGTGCATTAGAGGTTAAAAAGGTTATTGAGAAGTCAGAAAATTTTAAAGTTACTGCTGTTGCTATCGCTGCAATTAAG
>JFMF01000239.1 GCA_000635535.1 Prochlorococcus sp. scB243_496M6
ATCGCTGTAATTAAGTGCCCTCAGCATATAGTTAAGTAATGAAGTTTGAATTAAAAACTGAAAAAGAAAGTTATTCAAAATCATTTTTACAATTTTTCGGTATATTTTTTTTTCTTACTTTAATAATTATCCTTTGTGATATTGCACTTAAATTAGGAATCATATCTAGAAATCACAAAATCGAATACAACTGTCGGCTTTTATCTGTTGAAAAATATAAACCACATTTTGAAAAATTATCTAGGCTTTCTTATCTGAAAAGTAAACAACAAATTTGGGAATTTTGCAAGGAGACTATTAAATAATACTTAACTAGATGCTGATGAATAGAATTTTAAAGCAAATAACCAGAACTTTCTTGAAGTTATAAGAAATACTGTCGCAACGATAATTTCAAGCAATATTTTCCATAATACAGAAAGTCCTAGAAAAACTTCAGAAGGAATTGTAGTTATAAAAGCAATTGGAATGAAAACACTAAAAAAAATTCTTAAAGAAAATGAAAATGAATTTAGAGGAAATCTTCCAATATAAAGGAATGACCTTAAGACTTCTATTGCATTCCAAGTCTTAACAAACCAAATAGTAGTGGTAGAGATAAAAAACCATAAGCTATATAAAATACAAATCGAGCAGCTTATCGTAATCAAGGATAGGGTCAGAAAACTTAAATTTAAATTAATTTGATTTATTCTTATGCAGAAGAATAACAAGAAAAATCCAAGCATTATTTCTAGAAATCCAGATGGATTTAATTTTTTTAATGAAATAAAAAATTGACTATCAATAGGTTTTAAAAGTACGAAGTCTAATGTTCCTTCTCTTATATGTTTAACTATTTCTGTAAGGTTAGGATTGAACCATGTATTTGTTATTCCATTCAAAATTGTATAAATAGCTTGAATTATTAGTGCCTGTTCAAATTTCCATCCTCCAATATATCCATTATTTT
>JFMF01000240.1 GCA_000635535.1 Prochlorococcus sp. scB243_496M6
TTTAATAGAGCAAAACTTAGTTAGAGCAATGCCTCTTGGAGGTAAAGAAATTAAAGATAGTTTAGAGGAATCAGAAAATTTCAAGAAACTCGGAGAAGAGGTAATTTTAAATCTTCTAATGAGAGTGTTTCAAAGAAGTGATGAAGGTGCTTTAAGAAGGGCTTCTGAAGAAAAAGGTTTGCTCCTAGTTCATATGCATCCTAAAAGAATGCAGAAAGAGCTTCCATTCATCAAATCTGAATGGATAAGAGACGGAGACACACAACAGTTTCTTAAATACCTTGGCAATCTATCAAAAGAAGTATGGACTGCATCTTTCGTAAAATAGATAATAGAAAAATACTCCCTACTAAACTTAAAATTGCGGTAATTAAATCAACTAATATATTTGTCTTATACTCCAATTCAGAAGCTAAAGAAGTATGTAAGAATTTTTTATAAACTTTTAAATATTTTCTTAAATTCATGACCCCATTGCCGTATATTTTTTCGTTCCTTCAGACCAGATTTTCTTAAATAATGGGAAAAGTAAAAAAATCCATAGAATTTGCATACCTAAGCCTCCACTAATATTTGTTTCATTACCTGACAGTAAGTTCGCAGGGAAATCAATTAGATATGGAAAAGGAGTCAAATAAATCCAAGATTTCACATATGCGGGGAATGAGACCACTGGTGCCAAAAGACCTGAGAGAAATAAAGTTGGAATAAATAACAATCTTTCTATCGAAGATGCTTTCTCTGTCCAGAAACATAGACATGCAACTATTGACTGAATTAAAAATTGAATCAAGAAGGATAAGAAAGTAGATACTATCGATAAGATTAAAATACCTAAATTTGGTATCCATAAACTTTCTGGATTAAAAATAAAAAAGAAAAATGCGATTATTAGTGCGAAAGGAAATCTTGTTATTTGTTCAGCAAGATGTTGTGCAAAATATCTGAAAAATGGATTTAAAGGTTGGATTAAATACGGAGATACTTTCCCCATAAGAGAATCCTCCTCAAAACTAAATACAACCCAAACTACAGAAAACTGTCTTACAAAAAAAGCACATAAGAAATACCTAGAAAGCATAACATCACTAATGTTTATGGATTCATTTAGATTATTATTTGTCCAAATGTTTAACATGAAAAAAGGAATAATCCCTGAAATTGCCCATAATGCAATTTCTACCCTATATTCCAACATGTTTGAATATTGAACTTTTAATAAGGTGAATATTTTTCGGTTAATCAAATTAGATATCATAACCATTTTTGATTAATACCTTCCCAATAACTTCATCTATAGGTGGTTCATTTATAAAAAGGTCTTCAATATCAAAATTATTAAGGATAGTTTTTAGTGAAGAGGTAATAGAGTTGTTTTCAATTTGTATAGTGATTTCATTCTTTATTTTATTTTTAATAGTAAAACCGTAATTTTCTAATTTAATTGCATCATCCTCTGTGCGACAAACTATTAATATTTCTTTAACAGGAGAAAGTTTTTTTAATAATAGGTCAAGTTTTCCATCATATGATATCGCCCCTTCATGCACACATATAACTCTCTTGCATAGTGATGTAATATCTTTCATGTAATGGCTTGTTAGGCATATAGTTGCATTAGTTTCCTTATTGTATTTTTGAAGGAATTTTCTCAAATTTCTCTGCGCATTAATATCTAGTCCAAGTGTTGGCTCATCTAAAAATAGAATATTTGGTTCATGTATCAAAGCTGCTAGTAATTCTGATTTCATACGCTGCCCTAGTGAAAGTTTTCTAACAGGTATGAATAGTTCTTCATCAATTTCAAGCATTTCCGATAGTTTTTTTATTCTCTTTTTAGCTTCTAATCTATCTAAGTCATATATTGATGCATTCAAATAGAATGATTCAATTGGCGGAAGATCCCAAATAAGCTGTTGCTTTTGTCCCATTATTAAGGTGATATTCTTTAGGAAATTTTCTTTTCTCCTGAAGGGTAAGCAGCCTGAAACCAAAATTGAACCTTCACTTGGATAAATTAAGCCACAAAGCATTTTTAATATTGTTGTTTTCCCAGCTCCATTAGCACCTAGAAAACCTACTATTTCTCCTTCTTTAATTTCAAAACTTATATCTTTTATAACTTTTAAGCTTTTTGTTTGTCTTCTAAAAAAATGTTTAATTGTTCCTTTTAAGCCTGGCTCTTTGGAAGAGATGTCAAATGACTTAGATAAATTTCTTACATCGATAACATTTTGTACCATTTAAAGTTTTAAATTATTGAAATTCTATATTTAAA
>JFMF01000241.1 GCA_000635535.1 Prochlorococcus sp. scB243_496M6
TGAACTACTTTTATTTTAGAAAATTTTTTAACCAATTAAAAAATATCTTTAAACGATACAACCAACCAGATAAAAAAGTTAACTGGATTAAGTAACTCGCTTACCTTATTTTTATTTTCATAATTTAATCCTCTTAAAAAATCAAATATAAAATTACTATTCTCTTTTTTATCATTATTTTTTTTAATTACATTACCATTTTCGTCGAGAAGATCAATTTCATCCTCAAAAAACCATTGTTCTTTACCATTAGATAGTTGCAAGACAACTCCAATACCTTTGCCATCAGTTATTCTGTAATCACTTACCTTCCCCAATGAAGAAACATTTATCGCATCAATAGTTTCTTTGGTAAGTCTATCCTTAGATAGTTCTAGATTAACTTGAACAGAATTTCCTATTTTAACCTTATCTAAAATTGACATTTTTTTAGGTTATTATACCTAGCGATAAAGGATTTTTGCGATTAATTCGGGATTATTGATTTATTTCAGTAATTACGATTTTTTGAAAACAGCTTCAAGGATTCTCTTTATTGAAATTGTTAATACTCTCAAAAATACAAAAAACAGACCTAACCAACCTAATATAACAGCTATTGATAATAAGCTTGAACCTAAATCACGTTGTAGTAAATCCTGCATATAATTCTCTAAATTAGATAGATTTTACTTTACTTTATTAAATTACTTATTCAAGATGAAAATGTTCAAAATTCAGATTTTTTAAAATCTTTTTTATTGGCCTATTTAATAGATATGATTTGTGAGTTAAAATTTAGTTAGAAATTAGTTTAATATTTTTGGATCTATCTTTGAACTCATACATTGGAATATTTTTTATCATTATTGGCCTATTAGTAAGAGTTGACTTGAAATTTTCTATTCAAAAAGATCTCAAATAATTTCTAGTAAGCTCTTTTTAGTACGATATAAAAACTTTCATCGGTACCTCTACCAAAGTGTGGCCATTATTGAAGGTAAATTTCTTAGTAGTGAATAGGAATGAAAAAAATAGATAGATTCTCTGGATAAGATGATTTGATCTCCAGTGAAATGAATTCAGATCCAAACCTTGATTTTTATAAGTTTAGCAGGACTTAATATAAGCTGATCTATTTCTCTTGCAAGAGAAGCTAATTATGACAGTGTTGTCGGTTTCTATAAAATTAAAAGTACAAATGGTGCTGTTATTGATCCAATTACAGGTAATTTGATAACTCCAGATGCAGATAGATATTATACTGCCGCTCTTGATAGCAGCAATATCTTTACAGATTTTGGTAATTTATCAACCGAAAACAATACAACAAAAACCATTTCTATTCCTTCTTTCTCTAATACAGATATACTCGCTCCTTAAGTAACAATATCAAATACTGGTGAGACATTCTTTTCCTTAGCTGATGCTAATAGTGATGACCTTACTTATTTCAGATCTTTTGGTTTTGAGATGATTGGCTTAGAGGATTTAAAAGGTGGAGGCGATCAAGATTTTGATGATCTTATTTTGTGTTTTAATTTTCAATTAACATCTGTTTAATTATATTTGCAATAAAAAAGCCCCCAAAAGGAGGCTATATCATTGGTGGCGGGGGGGAGATTTGAACTTCCGACCTTCGGGTTATGAGCCCGACGAGCTACCAGACTGCTCTACCCCGCGTCATATACTTAGCATACATCTGAATGGGTTATTTTTCCTTTTTTTTAGGATTCTTGGAATTTTACTTTACCTTTAACTTCAAGTCGCACTCCTTCAGAAAAATTAAACACCTTTTCTTCGATGTCTTGAATTCTTAAGTCAGATATCCACTCTAACTGTTTTAGTAAGTGAAGACTAACGGCATGCTTCGCTCTTTTTGAACCATCTTCAACTTTTAAAGCTATACCTATCCCTTCATTTACTTTACATAGACACTGTATTCCCTCGGCTCCACCTTTACCTATAACGTTCCCATGAGAAGCTTTAATTATTTCTGTATCAAATTTATTGTTATCACTTATCATTGTTGGGTTTATTGCCATAGCCCTACTGATTTGTTCTAATTCAGCATTTTCGGAACTGCTCAGAAGTGAATATAACCTCGACATTTCTAATAGTTTTAAATAAAGAGTGGGCGCACCACAATCATCACGTTCTGCGTTAATTTCAGATGACGGGATTTCAAGTAATTCAGAAACAATTCTGAATATTTCTATTTGAAGAGGATGATCCCCCTTTAAGTAACTATCTAATGGCCAATTCATTTTTTTACATGTAGCTAAAAAAGCAGCATGTTTACCCGAACAATTATGTTCTAATGGACTTGTCCTGGATTTTGGACATTTCAAATTATTAATGTCAATGTCGTATTCCCATAAAATTTTGAATGCTTCCCTTGCATGAAGTTTTGATCCACTGTGTGACCCGCATGCTAAAGCAATTGATTTTGATTCATTATTGATTTTTGATGCAGCTCCACTACTAACGAAAGGTATTGCTTGAAACGGTTTTAGTGCTGACCTTATGAAACTTTTATATTCTGGATTTCCTGCACACATTAAAACCCTTCCTTTTTTGTCAGTAATAACAGCATGAATTTTATGGATCGATTCAATATTCGATCCTCTCATTAAGGTTGCTTCTAAGGGAGGATTGTTAGAAGTGTAGAGGTTTTTGAAATTAGAACTCATTTAGAAATTGTTATATTGAAAAATCAAAATTCCAGACAAAGCTAAGACTGAAATAATAGAAAAA
>JFMF01000242.1 GCA_000635535.1 Prochlorococcus sp. scB243_496M6
GACTGAAATAATAGAAAAAATTTGAATTATATTTTTTAAAATAGGTTTTACCTCGATTGAGGCAATAAGTGATTCTTTTTCTTTCAAAACTAATGGCTTTTCCCACACTTGGCCGTCATACCAACCAGATTCCTCGTATTCTACTTTTTCAGATATTAATCTATTAAATATATGATTCCAACCTAGATATAACCTTATTGAGATTAAAAGAGGTATTGATAA
>JFMF01000243.1 GCA_000635535.1 Prochlorococcus sp. scB243_496M6
AAAAGAATATATTTTAAAAGGGACGTTTTGAAATATACACTACCTGACGAAATAACAAGAAATAGAACAAAAGCTCCTACCCAGAACTTTATCAATATAAGAATTAGTGATTTTTTTGTTTTCGGCCAAGAAAAAATTTTAGATTTTGATAATTCTATGAATTCATTTGTGGGTTGCTGCTCTCTAGGGACAGGACATTTAGATTGATTCATAAAATAAAATTATGGAAATAAAAGATTATCTCCATTACTCCAGAATGATTCAAGGTCATAATATTTTCTTATTTCTGGTTGAAAAATATTTACTATCAAATCACCATAATCGAGTAAAGCCCATTTCGCTTCGTTAATACCTTCTTTTCGTATAGGTTCAACTTTAGCCTTTTCTCTAAGCTCTCCCTCTACAGAGTTAGTTATAGATCTTACCTGTACATCAGATAATCCTTCTGCGATCAAAATCCATTCACTTATAAATGATACTTTGTCAATTTTTATAAGTTTTATATCTCTTGCCTTTTTATCATCACATGCTTTGGCTGCTATTAAAACCAAACTTTTATTGTCCATAAACATTTTCACTTGAAACTGATTTTTCTGAGCCTTCTTGCTGAGATAATTCTGATCTTGCTTTTTCTGCACTTTTTCTTAAGGCATCTAATCTATCTTCAAAAAAGTTTCTTTTTTTCTTTTTTCGTGTCTTTTCTATTAACTCCTTTAATGCTCCTCCAAGACTTTTATAAGCATTTGGAATGCTGTATCCAAATCTACAAGCAAGATCTATAGCTCTTTCATCTGCATAAATAGCATCTTGAAGCTTTTTTTCAGAATTATTTTTTAAATATAATCTATATCCTGCAAAACTTGATAAACCAAGAGCAAGTAATAAAAGTAACCCGTCTTGTACCCACAACTCTCCTATCGCCCCTCCAAGTCCTATTGCAAGAGCTGCCATTTCCCATCCATCTCTGGGTATTGTGTCATTTTGGATTTTCCCAACCTCGTGCCAAAATAATAAATTTCTATGGTCAATAGCATAGTTATCCCATTCTTCTAAA
>JFMF01000244.1 GCA_000635535.1 Prochlorococcus sp. scB243_496M6
TAGTTATCCCATTCTTCTAAATCTATTTGAATTTCAACTTCGTCGCGACCAATTTCCTCAAGTGTTATTAAAGGTGGATCTATAGCCGCAGCAGCTTCAACAAATACCCAACTTTCATTCTCTGGAGGCAACAAACTTTTAAGTCGTTGAAGTTCGCTCATAAAAAATTAATTTCTTTCAATACTATAGAAACAAATGTTGCTTTTCAAGTAACTTGATTAACATCTGATGATTTATAAGTAGCATGAGATAAATGAAAGTTTAAATTATGCCTCAAAGAGGTGATCTTAAAAAAATTCTTATTTTAGGTTCGGGACCGATTGTTATAGGTCAAGCATGCGAATTTGATTACTCTGGTACTCAAGCTTGCAAAGCATTAAGAAATGCTGGTTATGAAATTGTCTTGATAAATTCAAATCCAGCATCAATAATGACTGATCCTGATATCGCAAGCAAAACCTATATTGAACCATTGACTCCTGAAATAGTTTCTCAGATCATTCTAAGAGAAGCACCTGATGCGATTCTTCCCACGATGGGAGGCCAAACCGCTTTGAATCTTGCGGTTAAATTATCAGAATCAGATTTTTCAAAACAAAATAATATTGAATTAATTGGAGCTGATTTAAGAGCTATTAATAAAGCTGAAGATAGGAAATTATTTAAAGAATCGATGGAGAAAATTAATGTAAATGTTTGTCCATCTGGTATTGCATCTAACCTAGATGAAGCTATGGAGGTATCAAAAAAAATTAGCTCCTATCCTCTTATAATAAGGCCTGCTTTTACTTTAGGTGGAGTAGGGGGTGGAATTGCTTTTAACCTTGAAGAGTTTGTCGAGTTGTGTAAATCAGGTTTAGAGGAAAGTCCAAGCAATCAAATATTAATTGAAAAATCACTTATTGGATGGAAGGAATTTGAACTAGAGGTAATGAGAGATACTGCTGACAATGTCGTAATAGTTTGCAGTATTGAAAATTTAGACCCAATGGGTGTCCACACTGGAGATTCGATTACTGTAGCTCCTGCACAGACCTTAACAGATAAGGAGTATCAGAGATTGCGGGATTTGTCATTGAAGATTATTAGAGAGGTGGGAGTTGAAACAGGAGGGAGTAATATTCAATTTGCAATAAACCCATCTAATGGAGAAGTAATTGTTATAGAAATGAATCCTCGTGTAAGTAGATCCTCTGCTTTGGCAAGTAAAGCAACTGGATTCCCTATAGCTAAGATTGCTGCCTTATTATCTGTTGGCTATACACTTGATGAGATTATTAATGACATAACAAAAAAAACACCTGCATGTTTTGAGCCATCAATTGATTATGTAGTTACTAAGATCCCAAGATTTGCTTTTGAAAAGTTTAAAGGCTCATCAAATACTCTAAGCACTGCTATGAAATCTGTTGGTGAGTCAATGGCAATTGGTCGGTCTTTTGAAGAATCATTTCAGAAAGCATTAAGGTCATTAGAAGTAGGTGTTTTTGGATGGGAATGTGATTCGCAAGATGAATTTAAAGATGAGAGTCAAATTAAAAATAGTTTAAGAAACCCTACATCCGAAAGAATTCTCCTAATTAAAAAAGCTATGCAGCTTGGGAAAACTAATAATTATATTCAAGAAGTTACAAATATAGATTTATGGTTTATCGAAAAATTACGTAATATCTTTAATTTTGAAAATGATTTTTTGAAAGATAAGGAACTTTATACACTTGATAGGGATTTGATGTTACATGCTAAACAATTGGGCTTTTCAGATCAACAGATAGCAAAGTTAACTAATTCTGAGTTTTTTGAAGTAAGAAGATATAGAAAAAAACTTAATATAATTCCAATTTATAAAACCGTTGACACTTGTTCAGCAGAATTCTCATCCTCAACTCCCTATCATTATTCAACTTACGAAGAATCTTTCACTAATTTTAATTCTCAAATTTTTGATAGCGAAATTTCAGAAAATAGTAAATCAAAAAAAATTATGATTTTAGGAGGAGGTCCAAACAGAATTGGTCAAGGAATAGAATTTGATTACTGTTGTTGTCATGCATCATATCAAGCTTCTACAAATGGTTATAAAACAATAATGGTTAATAGTAATCCTGAAACTGTATCAACAGATTATGATACTAGCGATATTTTATATTTTGAGCCTGTAACTTTGGAGGATGTGCTCAACATAATAGAAGCTGAATATCCATATGGTTTGATTGTTCAATTTGGAGGTCAAACTCCACTGAAATTATCATTACCTTTATCTGAATGGCTTAAATCTAATGATGGGATCAAAACTGGATCAAAAATTCTTGGGACTTCTCCAATATCTATCGACCTAGCAGAAGATAGAGAGGAATTCACAAAAATTCTTGAAGAATTAGGTATTAGACAACCTTTAAACGGTATTGCACGTAATCAAAATGAAGCAGAAATAGTAGCAAAAAATATAGGATTCCCCTTGGTTGTAAGACCTTCTTATGTTTTAGGTGGAAGGGCAATGGAAATTGTTAAAGATGAGAATGAATTATCGAGATACATTTCTGAAGCAGTTAAGGTATCACCTGATCATCCAATCCTTCTTGATCAATATTTAAATAATGCAATTGAGATAGATGTTGATGCTTTATGCGATTCAGAGGGTTCGGTTGTAATTGCAGGTCTAATGGAACATGTGGAACCTGCAGGAATTCATTCAGGAGATTCAGCATGTTGCTTACCATCTATTTCTCTCTCAACGTCCATTATAGAAAATGTTAGGAACTGGACTAAATTAATTGCACAAAGATTAAATGTTGTTGGTTTAATTAATTTGCAATTTGCAGTAACAAATACAAATAATAAAGAAAATAAATTATTTATTCTCGAAGCAAATCCAAGAGCATCCAGGACAGTTCCATTTGTATCAAAAGCCATAGGTAAACCTGTTGCAAAATTAGCTACTCAGTTAATGCAAGGTTTTACATTAGAAGATCTTAATTTCACAGAAGAATTATCTCCAAAATATCAGGCAGTAAAAGAGGCCGTTTTACCTTTCAAAAGATTTCCTGGGTCTGATACATTGCTTGGCCCTGAAATGAGATCTACTGGAGAAGTAATGGGTTTAGCTAAAGATTTTGGAATTGCTTATGCCAAGTCAGAATTAGCAGCAGGTAATGGTGTCCCTTCAGAAGGAGTTGCCTTTTTATCTACAAATGATCTAGATAAAAAAAATCTTGAGGAAGTTGCTAGAGAACTTTTGAATTTAGGATTTAAATTAATCGCAACAAAAGGTACAGCTACATATTTGGTGAATTTAGGAATTCAGGTTGAAGAAGTGCTAAAAGTTCATGAAGGAAGACCAAATATTGAGGACCTAATTCGATCGGGACTTGTTCAATTAATAATTAATACTCCAATTGGTTCACAGGCTCTTCATGATGATGCTTATTTAAGACGTGCCGCTTTAGAATATAATATACCGACTTTTACAACTATCCCTGGAGCAAAGGCTGCCATTAAGGCAATCAAGGCTTTGCAATGCAATAAAATTAATACTTACTCTTTACAAGAAATCCATAATTATTAAAATTTTATTCTAAATTTTTTAGTTTTTCTTTTAATTGATTAACTAAAGAGTTTCGACTAATTGAAAGTAATTTAATTGTATCTTGATGCATCTTAAGTTGTGTCTCAGCTATTTGTAGTACTTTTATAGTTTCTTTTATTTCATTAGAAAGTTCATTTATTAAATATTTTTTGCCATCAAAGGTTAAAACTGGATTTGCAGAGTCATTTGTGTTTTCGCTCATGGATCTACTCTTTTAATAAATAAATTAAAACTATAATTTTTTAATCAACTGTTTTTCACATAATTCTTTATAAATTCCAGGTTTATTTATTAAATCAATATGTTTCCCAACTTCAATAATTTCACCTTTATCGAAAACAACAATTTTATTGGCCTCTTGAGTTGTAGCTAATCTATGAGCAATTACAATAACTGTTCTATTTTTCATAGCTCTATTAAGTCCTTTTTGTACTTCAGATTCTGATTCTGCATCTAACGCACTTGTGGCCTCATCTAAAAGAAGAATTGATGGGTTCCCAAGTATTGCTCTTGCAATTGCTATCCTCTGGATCTGACCACCTGATAAATTTGACCCTCTTTCAGTTATCTCAGTTTCATATTTCTCAGGAAGTTTTTGTATGAAGTTGTGAGCGTTTGCTTTTCTTGCTGATTCTATAACTTCTTCTTTGGTGAAATTTCTTCCCATTCTTATTACATCAATAATTGTTCCTGAAAACAAAAAAGGCTGTTGTTGTACTAATGCAATGTTTTTTCTAATATCTTTAGTATTTAATATTTTGAGATTTTTATCATCTATAAAAATGTCTCCATTATTTGGAGTTATAAACTTTAATATCAAAGCCAACATAGTACTTTTGCCAGCTCCAGAAGCTCCAACAAATGCTGTGACTTCCCCTTTTTTAATTTCTAAATTGATATTTTTAAGTACTTGATTATCTTTTTTATAAGCGAAATTTACTTTCTTGAAACTTATTTTGCCTTCAAAATTGGATATCCTTCGTAAATTTTCTTTATCATCTTCGACAGGTTCTTGATTTATATTTTTTAACCTTTTTATTGAGGCTTCTGCCTGTTTATAGTCATTAAAATTTGTACTTACATGGCTTATTGGATCAATAAGCATTAATATTGCTGCAAAAAAACTACTAAATTCTTCGCTTGTAAGAAGGCCTAGATTGATTCTTGCGGCTCCTAAACCTAATATTGCTAATATTCCAAATGCTTCAACAAATCCTACAACTGGATGTTGAAATGCAAGTAGTTTTAATGTTATATATTTTGCTTTTTTATTTGTACTTAATCTTTTATGAAATCTTTTTATAATCCAATTTTCTGCAGCAAAAGCTCTTATAGTGGACATTCCATTTATAGATTCACCTATTAAACCTGCTAAATTACTTGTTGATTCTTGACTTTTTTCGGATGCTATTAAAACTCTTCTTCCAAAACTGTTAACTGAAAGAATGATCAATGGTGCTAAAACAAAAGTTGATACTGTTAGTGACCAGTCTAAATAAAACATATAGATTATTACCGCTAACAACTGTAAAGTACATGGAATAGTATCTTGAGCTGTTTTATAAATAATTTCGCTTACCCTGTCTGCATCTTCTGTAAGTCTATATGTGATGTCCCCGGCTGAAATATTTTCAACAGAATTCATCTTTATTTTTTGAATTCTGCTAAATAAATTTCCTCTCATCACTTCACTAATTTCTAGAGATGGTTTTGCTATGAATACATCCTGTCCAAATTGAGCAGTTTTCTGAACTAAAAATACAAATAACGACTTAATTATTATGCTAGAGACTTTAGAGAGATCACCTGACCCAATTGCTGGGATTAAGTTTCCAGCTAAATAGGCTAATAAAGGCCAACAAGCTACGTAAATAAGCATGCATATAAAACCCTTGATAAACCTATTTGAATATGGTCTGACTGGTGGTATTAGTCTCAAGGTATTATATATTTAATTGTTTATCCTACTTTATCAATATCTATTGGTATAAAAAACAATGAAATTGGATCAATTCTTAAAATGGAAAAATTTGGTATCTTCTGGTGGCGAAGCAAAAATTTTTATTAAATCCGGTTCTGTTAAGGTTAATGGTGTAATTGAGACTAGGAGAGGAAGAAAGTTAAACAAGGGGGACAAAGTAATATTTCTAAAAAATAAATTAATTTTTGAATAGTTAGCTTATTCAACTCACTTTGTATTAGTATATTTTTCTTGGAGATAGTATTTTGAGAAAATCTGTAATTGCTGGTAATTGGAAAATGCACATGACTTGTGCTGAAGCTAAATCTTATTTAGAAGAGTTTATTCCTTTAATAAAAAACTTAAAAGACGATCGTAAAGTTGTTATTGCTCCACCTTTTACTGCTATTTCAACCTTTTCTGATCATTCTGATTTTGATTATTTAGATATTTCCAGTCAAAATATTCATTGGGAAGATGAAGGAGCATTTACTGCAGAAATATCTCCAAAAATGCTTCTTGAACATGGTGTCCAATATGCAATCGTTGGACATAGTGAACCAAGGAAATATTTTAGTGAAAGTGATGAACAAATTAATAAAAGAGCAGTTTTTGCTCAATCTAATGGACTTACTCCAATAGTTTGTGTAGGAGAAACATTAGAACAAAGAGAGAGAGGAGAAGCTGATAGAGTTATTACTAGACAGGTTGAACAAGGATTAGAAAATACAGATCCATCTAATTTAATTGTTGCCTATGAACCAATATGGGCTATCGGCACTGGTAAAACATGTGAGGCAGAAGAGGCTAATAAGATTTGTTCTTTGATTCGGAAATTAATAGGTTTTGATGATGTAATTATTCAATATGGAGGATCTGTTAAACCAAATAATATTGACGAAATCATGACAATGAGTGATATAGATGGGGTATTAGTTGGAGGGGCTTCATTAGATCCGAATAGTTTCGCGAGAATTGCAAATTATCAATAAGAAAAATCCATGGCCAATAGGCTGGGGCCAAAAAACTTCAATTATGGGAGTTATTAATTTAACTCCTGATTCATTTAGTGATGGTGGGGAATTAAACTCTTCAGAAAAAGTTTTAGATCAAGTAAATCATTTCTTGAACAATGGTGTTGATGTTATTGATCTTGGTGCTCAAAGTACGAGACCTGGAGCTGAAGAAGTTGGATCTAGTACAGAAATAAAAAGATTGATCCCATATCTAAAATTAATAAAATCTGAGTTTCCAGATGTTTTAATTTCTATTGATACTTTTAATTCTGAAGTGGCTTACGAAGCTCTTTTGAATGGTGCTAATTGGATAAATGATGTCACGGGAGGAAGAAGAGATACAAAAATTTTGGATGTTGTATCAAAATTCAACTGTCCATTTGTAATAACTCATAGTCGTGGTAATAGTCAAAATATGAATCGACTCTCTGATTACCAGAATGTATTGAGTGATGTTAAGTACTCTCTTGATAATTTAATAAAGAATGCTTTAGAAAAAAATATATCTGAAAGAAATATAATAGTGGATCCTGGAATTGGTTTTTCAAAGGATATCATTCATAATTTGGATATCTTGAGAAATTTAGATGTATTTAAAAAATGGAATTTGCCGATTTTAATAGGTGCATCCAGGAAGAGATTTATAGGAGAAATTTTGAATGAGAAAAATCCAAAAGAAAGGGATATAGGAACACTTGCAATAAGTTGTCTTTGTTCTCAATTTAATATTGAGATTGTGAGAGTTCACAACGTCAAACTAAATTATCAAATCCTTAAAGTAGCTGATAGGATTTATAGAAAATAAAAATTTATCATTCTTTAACGCCTTCGATTTTATCTTCTACCTCTTGATATAGTTCTTTCAACTGTTCTATATTCTCATCTGAAGTTTCCCAATACCCCCTACCATTGACTTCTAGCAATGTTCCAACAATTCTTCTGAAACTATTAGGATTAAGATCCATCAATCTTTTCCTCATCTCTTCGTCGTTAATAAATGTTTCATTAGTTTCTTCATATACAAAATTATCTACTTGACCACTTGTTGCACTCCAACCAAGAGTGTAATTAAGTCTGTTAGAAAGTTCTCTAACTCCTTCATAACCAGATTTAAGCATACCTTCATACCATTTAGGATTTAAAAGTTTTGTCCTTGAGTCTAATCTGATGGTTTCTCCAAGTGTTCTAACTTGAGCATTAGAAGTAGTAGTGTCTGCTATGTAGCTACTTGGTTCTTTTCCGTCATCTCTAAGTGTCTTGATCAATTTTGTTGGATCTGAATCAAAATAATGACTTACATCTGTTAATGAAATCTCTGATGAATCAAGGTTTTGAAATGTAACATCTGCTGTTTTCATTACTGACTCAAATACCTCTCTTTTTTGATTCATCTCACCTGGATTATCAGCATTAAAAGCATATGTTTTGCGTGATAAATACATTTCTTGTAATTCATTTTCTTCCTCCCAAGTTGAGTTTTCTACAGCTAAATTAACATTTGAACTGTAGCTTCCACTTGCGTTAGAGAATACTCTCGCTGAAGCTTCTCTTATAGAGGTGCCTTCTTTTTCTGCTTGTTCTAGTGAATGTTTCCTTACAAAATTAGATTCCAATGGTTCATCAGCCTCAGCCGCTAATTTGACCGCCTGATCAATTAAAGCCATCTGATTTATGAATAAATCTCTAAAAACTCCTGAGCAGTTAACGACTACATCTATTCTTGGCCTACCTAATTCTTCTAAAGGGATTAATTCTAATTTGTTGATTCTTCCAACAGAATCTGGTTTTGGTTTTACACCAACAAACCATAAGATTTGAGCAAGTGATTCTCCATAAGTTTTGATGTTATCAGTACCCCATAAAACACAGGCAATTGTTTCAGGCCAGGTCCCTTGCTCTTCCTTTTGCCTCTCAATTAATTTGTCAACAACCGACTTTGCAGCAGCTACTGCTGCTGTAGTAGGGATTGATTGTGGATCAAGTGCATGGATATTTTTACCACTGGGTAAAACACCTGGATTTCGTATAGGATCTCCACCTGGTCCAGGTAAAACATAATTTCCATCTAATGCTTTAATAAGGCTATCCATTTCTTTATCAGCACAGACCTGTTCCAAACAGAAAAGTAAGTAATCAAATAATTTATTTAATTCCTTCTGGTTAACTTCATTAAATCCATTTAAGTTACAGACCCTTAGCCAAGGGGTAGGTAAATTTAAACCAAATACTTTAAGGAAGTCAAACAATTTGGAAAGAAGTGATTTTTCTAAATAAACTCTGCCATCAACAATTTTTAGAGAGTTGACCATTGCAAAAATAGACTCTCTTGCTGTCTTTATGATTTTTTCATTTAGCTCTACAAATTTGAGTTCACCTTTATTATTACCATCATAAATTTGTTCAATATTAAGCCCTATGGATTCAGCTAGCAATCCAGGAAGAGATCTTAAGCCCTCTTGCTCTCTCTCTAATGATGCAATATTTACAAGAGTTGCGACTGCTTCTTCTGCTGTTGGAGCTTCTCCAATAGTATGAAGACCGCAAGGTAATAATCTACTTTCAATTTCCATCAACTGTTTATAGATATTACCAACAAATAAATCTCTTTCATCAATTGAGAGTTTTTCTACATCTTTTGAAGGGAGCTCAACATCTTTGTCAAGATTACATTGTTTAGAAGTCTCGACTATTGCATTAACTATTTGGATACCCCTACTATTTTCTCTTAATTGTTGATAAGAACCAACAAGTTCGCTTAGTTCTTTAAGTCCTTTGTAGAGTCCTGCATTTTCTGCTGGAGGAGTTAGATAGCTAATGGTTGAGGCGTAACCTCTTCTTTTCGCGATTGTAGCTTCAGAGGGATTATTAGCAGCATAGTAATACAAATTAGGTAATGATCCAATGAGAGAATCCGGATAGCATGTTTCACTCATGCCCATCTGTTTGCCAGGCATAAATTCTAGTGATCCGTGAGTTCCAAAATGAAGAACAGCATCAGCTCCCCAGATTTTTTCTACATAGGTGTAATAAGCGGCAAAACCGTGATGAGGACTTGCACTTCTTGAATAAAGTAACCTCATAGGATCACCTTCGTAACCGAATGTAGGTTGCACACCTATAAATACATTTCCAAAATGTTTTCCATAAATAAGTAAATTTTGTCCGTCACTATTTAGGTTTCCAGGAGGTTTACCCCAATTCTCTTCAAGTCTTTGTGAGTATGGTGTGAACTCTTCATATTCTTTTACTGACATTTTATGAGCAATATTTAGTTCGGGAGAGCCGTCCATTGCTTCAGGGTTATTAATTACTTTTTCCATTAATTCTTTTGAATTACTTGGAAGTTCATCTATTTGATATCCTTTCGATTTCATTTCAAGGAGTACTCTATAAATTGAACCGAAAACATTTAAGTATGCTGCTGTACCAACGTTTCCTTTGTCTGGTGGAAAACTAAATACTGTGATGGCTAATTTTTTGTCCTTTCTTTGTTTGACTCTTAAAGTTGACCATTTTATGGCTCTTTCAGCTATTACATCAACTCGATCTTGGAGCGTATGCGCCTTACCTGTAGCATCATCGCGACCTGAAAGAATAATAGGTTCAATAGCCCCATCAAGCTCTGGAATTGCAATTTGAAGTGCTACCTGAACTGGGTGTAACCCTAGATCACTATCTTCCCATTCTTGTGTGGTTTGGAAGACTAATGGAAGTGCAACCATATAGGGTCTGTTTAACCTTTTAAGAGCTTCAATAGCTTTAGGATGATCTTGTCTTGCTGGCCCACCAACTAGTGCAAATCCTGTTAGAGATACAACTCCATCTACTATAGGTTGATCATTATTTATTGAATCATAATAAAATTCATTAACTGGTTTAGAGAAATCTAGACCTCCACAAAAAATAGGTAGTACTCTCGCACCTCTGTATTCCAGTTCTTGAATAACAGCAACGTAATGAGCATCATCTCCCGTAACGATATGACTCCTTTGAAGCACTAAACCTATTGTTGGAGTTTTGTCATCTTTAGGATTTATATCTTTTCTATTATTTTCCCAATTTTGATAATCTTTAAGACTTTCAAACATGCAAGGTGCAAGAGGATGCCAAATTCCTAAATCTGGGAATGTTTCTGGGTCTTGAATTTTGAATTCTTCTATTTGATCTTTTATGATCTCTGAAACAGCATACTTTTCAGAAATCATTAACAAGAAGTTTTTTAGGTTCTCAGTGGTACCACCTAACCAGTACTGAAAACTTAGTATAAATGTTCTAGCATCTTGAGCTTTTTCTACTGGTAGATATTTAAGTATTGAAGGTAGTGTATTTAATAACTTCAACATAGAATCTTGGAAACTTGCTCCATCAGATTCTTTTTTCTTTTTTATTAAATCTCCAATAATACTTTTAGATTGACCAAGTTGGGCCATGCTAAATGAACCTAACTTATTTAACCTCATTACCTCTGGCATGGAGGGGAAAACTATTGATGCTTTTAGTTTGTCTTTAAATGGAGATACTGCATCAACCACTTTTTGTGCAAGGTCTTCAATAAAAATTAGAGAAGCTACGAATATATCTGCATTAGCTATATCTTCTTTAAAATCTTCAAAATTACTATCATTCCTAAGTTCTTCAATAAGATAGCCGCTAAGGTCTATACCTATAGGCCCATTCATTTTATTTATTGACTTTGCAGCTTCCGTTAAGGAATTTTGGTATTGTGGCTCAAGGACAACATAAACTGCTTTTATTACAACTTTGTGTTTGTTATCCTCAACAGGAGATACTCTGCGGTTTGCTGAGCGGACCTGCGTAAACATTGATTTTCTTTAAGTATTTCTACCAGCCTACGAATGAAAAGACGTTATTGTGTGCAATATAAATAGCGTGTAACAACCTTTAAAAAAAAATTTTTAAAAAAAATGATTGAAAATTCTAAAAAACCCATACCAGTACTAGTTTCCGGAGCTTTAGGCAGAATGGGTAGCGAAGTTGTTAATACTCTATTAAATTCTACAGATTGTGAACTTGTCGCAGCAATCGACATAAACGAAAAGAACAATGGCTCAAATATTTCTGAATTATTGAAGGTAAAAAATTGTGATGTTTTTGTTTCAAATGATTTTGAAGGGACTTTATGTTCCGTTAGTCAAAACTTTAGAAATGAAAAAATCAAACCTGTTTTGGTTGATTTTACTCATCCTGATTCTGTATATGAAAATACCAGATCAGCTATTGCATATGGGGTATCACCAGTAGTAGGAACAACAGGTCTAAGCCCTTCGCAAATAAAAGATTTGTCTGTTTTTGCTCAGAAAGCATCGGTTGGTTGTGCAATAATTCCTAATTTTTCTGTAGGTATGGTTCTTCTTCAGCAAGCGGCATCTGTAGCTGCGAGGTTTTACGACAATATTGAATTAATTGAGATGCATCATAATCAAAAAGCTGATTCTCCTAGTGGGACGTGTATAAAAACTGCAGAAATGATTGAAGAATATCCAAAGAAATTTAATCAGAATTTAGTAGAAGAGTCTGAGTCATTGAAAGGTGTACGCGGTGGGCTCAGAGATTCCGGAATCAATATACATTCTGTACGATTACCAGGATTACTCGCTCATCAGTTAGTAATTATGGGATCTCCAGGTGAAACTTACACAATTAAACATGACACTATTGATAGAAAGGCGTATATGCCAGGAGTTTTACAGGCTATTAGAAAAATTGGTAATTATGAAACTTTAGTTTACGGACTTGAAAAATTGATTTTTTAAAATGATAATTCCAATTAATTCAAGTCAAATTTCAAAACTTATTCCCGCAGTTGGTACAGGAAGTCAATTTAAGTACGCGTTGGGGAATCCTAGAAAAATTCTTCAAAGAGTAATAGTTTCTTCAATTGGTGGATTTATTTCATTAATTATTAGTTCGACTGGAGATCAAACTAATAATTTCTGGTTATTTTTATGTGTAGGTTTCTTTTTGTATATCATCTGGGGCCCTATTCTTGAATCAAGTAGAAAAAACTTGCAATTAAGAAAATATAAATTTTTTTCTATATTTGATGGATATGTATCAGATATTTATAAAACAGAAAAGATTGAAAGTTCAAGAGAACAATCTAATAGGCAAGGTCGATTAGAAGTTATCGAAAACAAAAGGACTTGGTTAGTACTTGAATTAGAAGATGAAGATGGTTATTTGGAAAAATTAAGTTTTCCTATGGAAAATAAACACAGTCAAATTAGGGTTGGTTCAAGTATTAGATGTTTGATAACATCTGATAACCGTAATTTTGACAGAGATTTTTATTTGACCGATGCTTGGCTTCCTGAAATTAACTTATGGGTTGGTGAGTACCCCTATTTATTAAGACCAGCATTTGAAGAAATTTGCTATATTTATCTGAATAGATAGTTGATGCTCATATAACACAATGAAAAATAAATTGAATTTTAAAATTGTTGGATCAGGCCCCACAGGCTTATTACTTTCAATTGCACTTTCAAAATTTGATTGCAATATTTTTTTAACTGATTTATTAACAAAAGATAGATTAATTGATAAAGATAAAACTTATGCAATTACTCACTCAACAAGAAAAATCTTATCTAAATTCAGACTTTGGGAAAAATTAGAACCATTTTTATTTGGCTTTGATACCCTTTCAATTTCAGATAGCGTAACTTCTGCTTTCACTAATTTATCTACTTCTGACTTAGATGATGATATAAGTTCTGCCGAAAATATAGGCTGGGTAGTTAAACATTCGGATCTCATGAACGTATTTTTTCAAGAGATTGACAATTATGAAAATATTTTTTTTATAACACCACAGAGATTGTTACGCAAAAAAATATTATTTGATTATCAATTCTTTTCAACAGGAGCAAACTCACTTGATAAAAAATTTATAGATTTTGTTGATATAAAAAAATCGTATAGTCAGTCTTGTTTAACTTTTAAAGTTTCTCTTAGAGGTCATTGTGAAAAACGAGCTTATGAAATTTTTAGAAAAGAAGGCCCACTTGCATTATTACCTTTAGAAAAAAACTTATATCAAGTAATTTGGACTTCCAGTACATTAAAGGCAATTGAAAGGTTGAATTCTGACAAGAATTTTTTAATGGATAATTTATCAACAATCTTGCCTAATGAATTTAAGTTGGACCAAATAATTGGCGAATTTAATATTTTTCCTGTTTCATTATCCTTAAATTTACCAGTTTTAAATTTTAAAAAATTAGTTTTTGTAGGAGATGCATTTCATACATTTCATCCTGTTGGTGGTCAGGGTCTAAATACTTGCTGGAGAGATGTTAATACTATTTATGATCTTTTTAATAAAAATACTGCTATTAATAAATTGCAATTGATATTATTTAAATTTAGGTATTTTTCAAGCAGAATTTTAGATATTATTGTCACTATTTTTATAACTGATTCGTTGATATCAATTTTTGCTAATCGAAATGTTTTTTTATTTCCAATAAGGAAATTTTCATTTTTACTTTTAAATAAATTTCTTTTTACAAGAAAATTAGTCCTTAATCAAATGACTAAATCTCTCATTTACTCAAGTATTAAATAGAATTCATGAATAATTATTTATCTAGAGAAATGATAATTTATTTATTTAATGTATTAGGTTTAGATGAATCTACTATTGAACTTGGTATAAAATTATCTATAAAAAATAACACTCCATTACCAATATTATTATGGAGTTATGGAATGCTAACTATTGAAGAACTAGATAAGTTATATTCATTTTTATTTCAAAAAATGGATTAATAATTCTGTTATAATTTTCTTATATTTAATCGAGAACAATTACAGATTTAACTAAGGGAAATCAGGTATCAAGACAATCTATAGAGAAGCTTGATTTATTATTATTAATCCTAGAAACTATTGATTTAAATGGTATTCAATCCCTCTACGCTCTATCAAATAGACTTGATTTAAATGATGTTCTGCCAAATAAAATTACTATTTGGAAATTAAGGAATAATAATCCATTGAGAAAATCTTATGTCAATAACAATATTAAAGTAAACGAATTCGATGCCTTAGTTAAAATCACCGTTGAAATGTCCAAATATTTATATCCTTATATCAGAGAGATACTAAAATCTAAAGAAGATTTTAAAAAGAATTCAATTATTTGGAATGATTTTAATAAGAGATTTATTGAGTTGATTAAAGAGAGATTTAATATAGATAGTATGAGAGTGAAAAAACTTTTAAATCAAGCTGAAAATGGTGAGATTTTAATAAAATCTTTACTTACTTTATCTTTTTGTATTTCAAATCAGGGTTATCAAAAGTTGAAGAATTTTTTATACGATTTTTAATATGATGCAAAATAAATTGTCATTTCATCAATCTTCAGTAAGTCTCGAAATAATCGGATTGCCAGATTATTCCAATAATGAAAATAAAGATCAAATATCAATAATTTCTCAATGGAAATTAACCATAGTTGATAAACCACTTATTGAAGGCAAAATTGAACATTTAGGGCCTATTATGGATGCTTTTTATATTTATTCAAATCTTTTAATCAAAAACGAAATTCCAATATATGAGTCTAAATTAATCGATATAAAAGCCGATAATCTCCACATACATAATATTGTTCTCAAGAGCTCTAAAGAAAATGTAAAGCCTTTAGTTCTAAAGATTGGTAATTCATTGCTTTCAGATACCATAAATTGTTTTGATCAGTTAAATGAATCGCCAAAAGTAAGAATAAAAAAAACAGATTCAGCTACTAAAATTCCAAAAAATTTAAAATTTGGGTTAAATAAAAAAGTTAAATTTTTCAATTTCTTTATTCCACCGTTTTTTGCAATTTGCTCGTTAGTTCTATTCTCTTCTTCTTTTATTTATTTTTATAGTCCTTTTGAAAATTTAGAAAAAAAAGAACTATCAAATCCTGAATAAAGAGCAATTAGCATCTTAAATACAAACACGATACTATAGGTTAATTTCTTTTCAGAGTTATTCAAATTTTTTCTTTGAGCTTTGATTTATGGCAGATTTAAACATCCCAAATTTGAATATTAAACCTGATAAATATATTTTTAAAAAAAAATTAAATTTACGAAGAAAATCTAAAAGGAGACTATTTACTGAATCTTTCTTTTTGTTTATCTTGAGTTTTTTATTAGTTTATATAAATTATTTAATTCCTAATAAAAAATTGCTGTTACAAAATCTACCTTCGACATTTAATAAAACTTTTTTATTATTGATTGATCTTTTTTCATATCTCTATGAGATATTTTTGGTGATTTTTATTTTTGTATCTTCTTTTATTGCTCTTATTTTAATGATAGGTTCATTTAATAGGTTATTTAAAGTCTCTAAACGAAAGTCAAAACAAATTGTTTATAAATAATTTCAAATAGGTTGCATTAGGCCACCACTTCCTGAATCAGAATCATCATCATCATTTTCTGTTTCTTCTCCAAATAATGCAAATATGCCTAATGCAATTGATGAAAGAATAATTGATAAGGGTAAAATCGAAGTTTGGATTCCGACGTCTATATATTCACCCATAAAATAAATAAATTTTTATAAACCTAACCGAAATCAAACTGATTCGCGGATTTTAAATAATTATTTAATAATTTAATCTCTTTTAATAAGTTCTTTATCGAAATTCTTTATTTCTCTTTCAAAAGACCCGAACCACAACATTAGTTGATCAATTTGATTTTGAATTTCAGTTGCACCTAAGCCCCTTATAGTGATGATTGAAAATGGTTCGCATTCATTAAAATTAAATTTATTTTGAACACTACTTGCCAAAGAATTTTTAAGAATTTTAAAAGTAGAATTTTTTAATTTTGTCTCTATCAAGATGTTTGGCTTTTTGAGCTTGATCTTATTAAAACCACATTTTTTAGCGAGTAATTTTAGTCTCATTATCATAATTAAGGACTCAACAGGTTTGGGTAAGTTTCCATATCTATTAATCCAATCTGTCGCTAATTCAGTTAATTCATCATTATTTGAACATTCAGTAACAGATTTGTAAGCTTCAAGCTTCTCTTCTCTGTTTAATATCCATGTTGCTGGTATAAATGCATTTATTGGTAGATCAATTTGGGTGTCGTTAACTTCAGGTATTTCTTGCCCGCTGATTTCTGAAATAGCCTCATGGAGCATTTCTATATATAAATCATATCCAATAGCATTAACCTTTCCACTTTGTTCTTCTCCTAATAAACTACCAACACCTCTTATTTCCATATCTTTCATTGCAAGTTGGTATCCACTACCAAGTTCTGAAAAGTCTTTTATCGCTTTCAATCTTTGTTTTGCAGCGTCATTAATTTTATTTATATTTGGATAAAATAACCAAGCATGTGCTTGAACACCGCTTCTACCAACTCTTCCTCTAAGTTGATAAAGTTGTGAAAGCCCAAATTTGTGAGAATCTTCAATAATAATTGTATTTACTTTAGGGATGTCTAATCCACTTTCAATTATCGTTGTGCATATCATTAGATCTACTTCTCCATTATTAAAAGCAATCATTGCATTTTCGAGCTCTGTTTCGTTCATTTGCCCATGAGCAACAATAAATTTTAAGCTGGGAAACATATTTTTTAATTTGTTTACAGCTTGATCTATATCAGAAATTCTTGGAAGAACATAAAAAATTTGACCTCCCCTGTCAAGTTCTTGATTAATTGCAGTTCTTATAACATCCATATCTATTTCAGATAAATATGTTTTTATTGATCTTCTTGATGGTGGAGGAGTGTTTAGTAAGCTCATTTGTCTTAGTCCAGATAAGCTCATATAAAGAGTTCTTGGAATTGGAGTTGCCGAAAGAGTTAAAACGTCTATGTTGGTTTTGATTTTTTTTATTTTCTCCTTTTGCCTTACTCCAAATCTTTGTTCTTCATCAATAACTAGTAGTCCTAAGTTTTTAATTTCTATTTCTTTTCCTAAAATTTGGTGCGTTGCTATAACTAAATCAATTTTGTTATTTTTCAAACCTACATAGATTTCCTTTCTTTCATTAACGGTTTTGAATCTATTGAGTAATGATACTTTTATTGGGTAAGGTGAAAATCTATTACTTATTGTTCTCCAATGTTGCTGAGCTAGGATTGTTGTAGGTGCTAGTAATATTACCTGTTTGCCTGATGTAATAGCCTTAAAAATAGCCCGAACAGCTACTTCTGTTTTGCCAAATCCTACATCTCCACAAACTAGCCTGTCCATTGGCTTATCGCTTTCCATATCAGATTTTATTTCTTCTACAGCAGTAATTTGGTCAGGTGTTGGTTGATAAGGGAATGATTCCTCTAATTCATCTTGCCAAGGACCATCTTCTGGGTAAATGTAACCCTTTAATTTTTCTCTCTTTGCATAAAGTTTTAAAATATCGACAGCAACTTTTTTGATTTGTTTCTTATTTTTTTCTTTTATTTTTTCCCATTCTGTCCCTCCTAATTTATTTATTTTCGGCGTTATTTTTCCGCTCGATCTATATCTGTTAACACTTCCAAGTTGATCAGCGGCAACACTTATCTTCCCATCCTGATACTGAATGACTAAATAATCTCTTGAATCTCCAGTTATATTTATTTTTTCTATTTTTAAAAATTTTCCTATTCCATGATTTTTATGAACTATAAAATCACCCGGACTAATCTTATTTACATTTATATTTGAATTGACACTTCTTTTTTTTCTTCTTATGAATACATTATTAAAAAGAGATTGTTGTGAAAATAATTCTTTATCTGTTATCAGGACAACTTTCCATATTGGAAGATAAAACCCCTCGATTTCGTAATTGTTCTTATTTTTTAAAATTAGAGGAGTTGAATTATTAATTGAGTTATTTGCTTCATCAATATCATTAGGATTGTTTAAGAAGTTTGCATTACATTCGTGCTCAAAAAGTAAAGTCCTTGTTCTCAATGGTTGTGCTGATAATATCCATACTTTTTCATTATTTTTTATATTTTTATTTATATCATCTGATAATTTCCCTACATTTTTAGAGTATGAATTTAATCTTTTATCGTTTAATAAAAATCTATTATCAATATTGATTTTAGATTCAAATTCATAAAATTTTATTAAATTAAAATTTCCTATTGAATTAAATATTTTGTCAAAATTTAAATGTAAATTAGGTTTGGCCTCTAAATTAATGTCATTATTTTTAAGGTTCTCATTTAATTCATACGCATAATTATCAAAATTACTTTCTGAATCTTGATACCAATTATTTGTAAATTTTTTACAATCTTCTAATTCATCAATTACAAGAATTGTTTCCCTATTTATAAAATCTATTATGTTTGAGGGTTCCTCTTCAATTATTCCTAAATAACGATCAAGATTATTTTTATTTATATCTTCTGAATTAAAAAGATTGTTTTTAGATAAATTATTTAACTTATCTTTTATTAGCGAATCAAATCCAGCCTGTATTATTTCAATATTATTTATACTTTCTAATGTTTTCTGTGTATGGGGATCATATTCTCTTATTTTGTCAATTACATTATCAAAAAATTCTAATCTTATAGGAAACTCATTATTGACAGGATAAATATCTATTATTTCCCCTCTCCTACTCCAGAATCCTTCAGTTGAAGTAACATTATCCTTCGTATAGCCCAGCAAAGTAAGTTTATTTGCTAATTCTTGAATCTCGATTTGAACCCCTTTTTGCAAATCTAACTTGTTTTCAATTAATAGGTTTTTATTTATTAGATGAGGTTGTAGTGATCTCTCAGTTGATATAACAATATTAGGTTCATTTTTCTCTTTTTTTATTAATTTGGATAAAACAGTAAGCTGACTAAATTCAATCTCTTTTGATTTATTTATTGATGAGTATGGTAGATGTTCTGTTGGAGGATAATATAAAACTGCTTTATCATTTATACTTTCAAAATAACCTATCCATTTGTAGGCAATTTCTACATTAGGACAAATTAATAATATATTTTTTCCCTCTTTTTTTGCGATGCTATCTAATATTATTGATTTTGCATATCTACTTGAACCAACAATATTTAATTCATTATTTCTTGAAATTCTTTTTATTAATTCAGAAGTAATTTGTGTGTTCGAAATATAATCAACTAAAGTATTTAAACTCATTTATAACTATCAATCTTGATTACAAATATCCGATACATTATATTAGATTTTATACTGATTGTGAATAATATTTGATGGATTCAGCCGCAATAAATTCTTTTATACCCACACTAGATCAGGTAGACAGTTGGTACGAAATCTTTACACTTTTACCAATATTAATTGCTCTAGAATTATTATTATCGGCAGATAATGCTGTAGCACTAGCTTCTCTTACAAAATCCCTCGATAGTTCAGAATTAAGGTCAAGAGCCTTAAATATTGGTATAACAATATCTTTATTATTTAGAATTATTTTAATTATATTATCTAATGTTCTTCTAAAGTTTATTCTCATTAGAGTTTTTGCTGGTTTTTATTTAATTTATTTATTCTTCTCTAATGTTTTTTTAAATTCAGATATAGAAAGCACTGAAAATGGGACAGATAATAATAAAAATAATTTTAGGTTTTTAAGGGTTGTAGCGCTTCTTTCAATTACTGATTTTGCTTTTTCCATAGACAGTATCACTACTGCAGTAGCTATAAGTGATCAATACATATTAATTATATTTGGAGCAGTGATTGGAGTATTAGCCTTAAGATTTACATCGGGGATTTTTCTAAAACTTCTGGATATATTTTCTAGATTAGAAACAGCCGGTTACGTAGCAATTTTAATAGTTGGGATTAAACTTTTACTAAATACGTTAATTAAAGAATCTATTCTTCCAGACTATTATTTTTATTTTTTGATTCTTTTTGCTTTTATTTGGGGATTCTCTAAAAAAGAATCTAAAATTTAGTCTGAGAGATATTCACCAACTGATGGCTTTAACTGTTGAATCAATTGCTTTTTGCTAGAAATGTTTTTGCCTTCAAGTTTTGCTTCTAACAAAATAATCGGATCAGTTTTAGTTGAAATTATAATTCCTTCATTTTCTATTACAGCAAGAATAATACCTGGTCTTGAATAATTGCTCATGAAAGGGTATTTTTCGTTTTTAATTACATCACTAGCCAAAACTTTGATTTTAAGTATTTTAAGGTTCTTACCTCTAAAAGTTGTATTTGCTCGTGGGTATAATGCTTTTATTTTTTGAGAAATTTTAATTGCCTCATTACCCCAATCAACTTTAAAGTCTGATTTTTCAATCATTCTTGCGTAAGTAATTTCTCTTCCAAGGGTATTTTGTTTTGTTAATTGAGGATTAGTATTTTTATTAATATTTTCTTCGATTAAAGATGTAGCATTTAAAAATAATCTTGCCGATAAAATACTAAGTTTTTCCGATAATGTATTTAAATTATCGTTATTATTGATTTTAATTTTTTCTTCCAACAATATGTCGCCAGTATCTAGTCCCTCATTCATTTTCATAATTCCTACACCAGTAAATTCATCGCCTTTTATTAGGGACCATTGAATTGGGGCGGCACCACGCCATCCTGGAAGTAATGAAGCATGTGCGTTCCAACAACCAAATTTTGGGATTTCCAATATCTCTTTGGGTAAAATTTTCCCGTAAGCTATAACAATAAATAAATCACAAGAAAGTGATTTAAGTTCATTTATAAAATCAATATTTCCCCTAATTTTTTCTGGGGTATAAATTTTTATAGATTCTTTCTCAGCAATGCTTTTTACAGGTGAGGCTATTAATTTATTTCCCCTAGATCTCTTCTTATCCGGTTGGCTAACTACTGCAATTACATCGTGCTTAGATTTAATAAAAATATCAAGACTAGGAATTGAATATTCAGGTGTTCCCCAGAATATAATTCTCACGCGTCACCAGTTATTGATAATTCATCTACCCATATATGTGGAGAAATTCCACTTGTTGTTACCTCCTGGCTTGATTCAATATTTACTATATTTTTCAAAAGATATTTGATATCCCCTGCTACGGTGGCAGATTCTATTGAGATTTTTTTACCGTTTTTGTAGAGCCATCCATCAAATGGAAGAGAAAATGAACCTTGACTTGCTCTGACTCCTGCATGAATTGCATTTAACTCTTCTACATAAACAAATTCTTCCTCATAAGTAGAGTGATCTAGTGATGTTTTTAGATCAAAGTTTTCTTCTGATTTTTCAACTACGATCCAATCAGGAGATACTGAGACTTTTGATCCTAGTCCAGCGTGGCCAGTGGGAGTTGTTTTAAATATTCTTGCAGTTGATTCAGAATGTATAAAATTTTCAATTCTCCCTCTGTTAATTAGACATAGTCTTTTGGTTGGGGTTCCTTCTCCATCAAATGGTGTTGAAGAAATATTCTTTTCGTGAAGGCCATCATCATAAATATTAAGTGCTTCTGTAGATAGTTTCTCTCCGATTGAATTTTTATTAGATAAGCTCACTCCATCTATGATGCTTCTAGCATTAAACATTGAGCTAAAAGCGTTAATGATGGTTAAAAAAGACTCTGGGGAAAAACATATTAAATATTTATCAGTTTTAATAGATGAATAATTTAAATGAGAAATTGTTTTATTTGAAGCCTCTTTAATACAAGACTCTATATCTATATCATCAGCTCCATATCCAAGTTTTACGGAACCTGAACTACGAGGCTTCTTATTTTTCTCTTCTCCTCTTGCATATAAATATAGTGCTGCTTGACTTTTGGAGTAACTTCGAAAGGCACCCTCACTATTAGCATAAACTCTCTCAAAGAAACTCTCAGATAAACCATTATATGGGACAGATTTTATGGATTCATGACTTTCTATTAGTTTTAATTCGGCTTCTCTTAAAAGTGTAAGTAATTTTTTTATTCCAACAGGATTTCTTTTTTTAACTTCCTTAAATTTAATAGGATCTTTTGCTAGTGGTGAAAATTCTGTAGATTCATTCTTATTGCCGAAATCAGAAGCTATATTTGCTTGCTTAAGAGCCTTTTTAATACCAGATTCACTAATATCACTTGTAGTAGTAATACCAACTAGATTAGATTGATTCCAAACTCTTATAGTTAAAATTTGCTTTTGTGATGCCTTAAGTTGTTTAGCTTCTCCTTTATCTACTTGCACAGAATAATCATTAGAAAAGCTCGCTCCATAATCCCATTTTTTAAGATTTAGGAAATCTGCAGCTTTGGAGATTTGAGTTGTGATTTCTCTTGAATTCATATCCTATCTTCCGCCAACAGTGATTGAATCAACCTTAATATGAGGTTGACCAACAGTTACGTTAACACTTCCACTAATGGATCCACAGAATCCAGGAGCCAATTCGAGGTCATTTCCGCACATTGATATTTTTGGCATAACTTCTTTAGCCTCACCAATTAAAGTTGCACCCTTTACTGGACTAGTTAATTTTCCATTTTTAATAAGATATCCTTCTTCTACCGCAAAATTAAATTGTCCTGTAGCACCTACACTGCCACCACCCATTGATTTGCAGTAAAGACCTTCACTAATACTATTGATTAAATCCTCTTTCGAGTGATCACCTTTAGCTATATAAGTATTTCTCATTCTTGAAGCTGCAGCAAAAGAATAATTTTGCCTTCTTCCACTTCCTGTTCTTTTATGACCAGTTCTTAATTCACCTGCCCTGTCGGATATGAATTTTTTTAAAATTCCATCTTTTATAAGAACTGATTTTTCGGGTTCCATACCTTCATCATCTACTGATAATGAACCGAAGGATCCTTCTGATATCCCTTCATCTATTGCTGTTACAGATTCATGTGCAATTTTTTCATTCAATTTATTCTCAAATGGTGTTGTTCCTCTCTCTATTTGAGTAGTTTCAAGTAAATGCCCACAGGCTTCATGGAATATAACGCCACCAAATTTATTAGCTAATACAACAGGCATTTGTCCTGCATCAACATAATCTGCATACAACATGTTCATTGAACTTTCAAACACATCATTAGCTGCTTTTTCGTGATCCCATAATCTGAATTCATTAGGCATTCCTGACGATCCAAATCTTCTACTTCCACTAGATCTATATTGGGCATCACTTGCAATTACGTTGAGACCAACTGTTTGATGCAATCTAATATCCGAGACATAAGTTCCGTCACTGGAAGCTATGATTACTTCCTGCAGATTTCTGGAGTAACTTCCTTTTCTAGTTATTATTTTATTATTTTTTTTTAAAGACTTTGTGCTAACTAGTAGTTTTTCACTTATCTCATGAATAGATGGGACTTCATTAATCCATTTTTTCTTGGATAAACTATAGTCCCTATGTTTATCTAGACCGTTAAATACTTCTATTTTTTTATTATCTGTTATGTCTAACATCTCAATAGCCTGAGATACCGATCTCATCAAGCCATGCTTTGTTAAATCATTTGTACTTACAAATCCATCCTTTTTCCCCTTGAAGATTCTAATGCCAGCACCCCTTCCAAATGATGGACTTACACTTGTAATAAAATCTTCTTCTGCTAACACGCTTGAGTTGTCAGTATTCTCTATAAATATTTCTACAAAATCAGCACCAAGTCCAATGCCGTAGAAAATAATTTCTTCTAATAAATCTTTATTGCAACTAACAAAAACTATTTCATTTGATTTGATTTGTGACGAAAGCATATGAGTCTATGAATCTTCTCTGTATTAAAGATTATCTAATCGTAGGTTGGAAATCTTTGCTATCAAGAGGTTTTAATAAGTATAGTCTTAATAACTGGTAACCGTTTGATAAATATTTAGTTAATTTTTTAAAAGTTTTAGATACTTTATTTCCATCACTGTTTGCAATATCGGAAAGAACCTTATTATTCTCTACTATTTTATCTAATCTTCCATAAAAAGATTTATCATAAACGTCCATTACTACAGGGAAAACTCTA
>JFMF01000245.1 GCA_000635535.1 Prochlorococcus sp. scB243_496M6
ACAGGGAAAACTCTAGCTGCAGTTTCATTTGTTTTATTAATAACAAACTGGTCGTAATCTCTGGCATCTAAACCTAAAGAACTGTAGAAATCTTTTTTAATTCCCAAATCTCTTGCATACATAGTTGCAAATACAGCTAATAGAAAGAACCTTGACCATAACTTGGATGTTAATGGAAGATTATTCAAAAAATATCTAAACCTATGGAAGTAGTCAAATAATGGGTGTGTAAAAGTAGAGCCGCCAATGGTTATTTTTTGGCTTAAAGATTTAACAGTACGTGGCTGTGCTTTCATTAATGCGTCAAAGAAATCCCCATGTCTATTTTCATCTTGACACCAATTTTCAAAGTAATTAAATAGTGGAAAAATTTTGCTATCAGGGTTCTTTTCGAGATGCCTATAAATTGCTATGTATCTCCAATAACCTATTTTTTCGGATAAATAAGTAGCGTAAAAAATACTTCTTGGAGGGAAATAAGTGTAATCTTTATTGGCTGTTAAAAAACCTAAATCTAACTGAAGTCCAAAGTCACTCATTGATTTATTTAAAAAACCTGCATGTCTTGCTTCATCTCTGGCCATATGAGCAAAACATTCAGCTAGTAGAGGGTTTTTGACTTTAATTCTCTTACTAAGTTCCTTATAAAGCAAAAAACCTGAAAATTCTGATGTACAACTTCCCTCGAGAAAATCAACAAAAAGCTCTCTTGTCTCAGGATCTAATTTTTCTGCAGCGCCTTCAAATTCACTATTTCTTACAAAATGATGTCTATTGTAATCTTTCCTAAATTCCTCACAAATAGCTTCCAATTCCTCCTCGTTTATTGATAAATCCATATTTTCCATAGCCTCAAAATCTGTTGTATAGAATCTTGGGGACAAAATTG
>JFMF01000246.1 GCA_000635535.1 Prochlorococcus sp. scB243_496M6
ATTGTTTCTTGTGCTGGTATCTTTCCATTATTAATATCTTTTTTATTTTTTGATTCAACAGTTGATTGAGCCATTTTTATTCGGTTTATTAATACTATTATTTACTATGATTTGTATTTTCGAGGGAAAAGTTAACTTGGTGTTATTGTTTTTCTAATTAACTCCTATTAACTTTTGCCCATTCAATCTTTGAAGTACTCTTGAAATTATTAATTTTAGGGTAATTCTTTTTTCGTCAATAAGAAAGGATTCAATAATACTGGGTTGTTGATTAGGTTTTGATAAAGAAATACTTTTTAATGAACTAATGTCATCCTTCTCAAAGGATAACCAAAAGTTACATGTATCTTTAATTTCACAATTTATTACCCAACATTTATCTCCAGCAATAGGTCTATTTGTGTTAGTGAGGTCAATATTGTTTATTTCTAATCCTCTTTTATTAATTTCCTCAGTAAGTGAAGGAATTAGGTGCATATTAATAAATTCTTCGAAAGGCTTTTTCTCTACTGGGAGTTCTTTTTTGATTTTTGTTATAGGTTTTTCGGGTGTATTGATTTCATTTTTTTTAACAATTTTAGTAGCAGAATCGTCATTATTTACGTCCATATTGATAACTTTTTCTGATTTAGGTCCTTTAATTTCCTCAAAGTTTGATCTAGTAGGGTTGTCAGATATTTCTTTATTTACTTCAATATTTTTGTCTAAATTTTCTTCCATAAAAAAAAACTATTTATTTCATTATAAATTAAAAAACATTTTTTAATTAA
>JFMF01000247.1 GCA_000635535.1 Prochlorococcus sp. scB243_496M6
AAAATCATCTTCCACATTTTCGAAAGTTTTTTTCTGAAACTTGTACTAGTAATTGTTGTATTCAATAGAGTGCTTACAAATAAACCAGAAAAAAACGAAATATTGATTAACTTACCTATACTTACTTCTTGGAGGGTCCATTTAAAGTATCTAAATGAAGTCTTCTGATTATTATTTGTATATAATAAAAATTGAAAAATAATTATTCAAAAAAGAGTTAAAAGTAAATATTTTTTCTTAAACATAATTATATAAAGTTATCTTAAATTTTTTTGGTTAATATTTCCATAATATATTTTGTGAAGATTTATTTATATTAATTCTAA
>JFMF01000248.1 GCA_000635535.1 Prochlorococcus sp. scB243_496M6
GTACTAAACCCTCTACATTTAGTTCTGATATCTCAACAAAGAAACCATATGTTTGCACTGATAAAATAAACCCACTATAAATATTACCTAGTAATTTTTCTGCTTTTCTTACTTTTTTTATATTTATCATATTAGATTTATATTGGTTAACTTTGTACGTGAATTCATTAAGTTTATCTATCACAAACTTGTTAAATAATATTTCTAGATTTTTTGTAATTGATGAATTAAATATATCCCAATTTACTAATTCTAATGAATTACTCTCACATATATTTATTCCATTTATATTATTTTTCTTTGATTTCTTCCTT
>JFMF01000249.1 GCA_000635535.1 Prochlorococcus sp. scB243_496M6
CATTAATTAGAAGTTTATGTAAGATTCTTTTTTTATTATCGTCTTCACATAATTTAATTACTTGACTAAATGTCAAATTACCATCTTCATTAAGCTCTACATCATTATCAATAAATTCTGAATATTTGATAATTTCATTAGCATTAACGTAATCTATTCCATTTGAGATGTATCCTGCACTTTTTAAGCCATATTGATTTGAATGTTTGAACCATATTAAATTAGCTTCATATAGTATTGGTGAAAGGTAAGTTTGGCAATCTTCTTTATTTAATGATTCAAAATATCCTTTTGAATATTCAGCAGGATTGTGAATAAAAAATTCTTCAAGTGCTTCAATCTTATTGAGTGGCGCAGGAATTTCCACCTTACCCTCAAAAAGATGGTTTTCTCTGAATGAACATGAAATTTCTAGTATTTTATCTAAATCGTCGACATATTCCTTTATAGGTTTTAATACCCGAGAGGTTATTCTTGATTTGCTTTTTCTAGATAGAAGCGCGTCAGTATGATCACTTCCAACAATAAGTGTGCATTTTACTAAAGTAAGATGAAATGACCAATCAATTATTTCATTATCACTATTTAAATTGATACAGAGGCTTATAGCTTCTTTCTTTTCGCCAAATTTAAATTCAGAATCATTTCTTATGGCTTCACTAAGGTAGTTTTGCCAATCGTTTAATAAGGGTAATGATTCGAAGCCTTTGAATAATATTTCTAGAGATTTTTTACTATTTAAGTCTACTCTTTCTGCAAGGTTATTTGTATGTATCCATAATTTAGTATTTTTATTTTTTCCTTGCTCTATTTGAATCATTGGGAGCATTGGAGAATTATTAGAATTCCAACTTTTGAATAAATAAGAGTTTTTATCTGTAAGGTCTAACCTCTCCTTTTGTTCTATTTTTTTTGATTCAATATGATTTAAATTGTATGATTTAACGATATTGCTTTTAGATAAAACAAAGTCTGTATCATAGTTTTCATTATTGCTTAGTTTTAGTTCTTGTATCACATGACCTAATCCTTCTCCT
>JFMF01000250.1 GCA_000635535.1 Prochlorococcus sp. scB243_496M6
ATGGGGAATCTATCAATCTGAACTTTTACTATATTCTTATTGTCTGGATTGAAAGTGTATTTTTTATTCTCTTTTGGAAGTTTAATTTTAGAAAGGATCCTATCGTCTATTGGGATTGCATATACATCATTGTTTATTGTTTCTACTTTAGAAAGAAGTATTTGATTTGATCTTTCAAGAATACAATCAACTATTCCTTCAGGTGATCTTCTTCTATATCCCTCTTTTATTATCCTTACTAAAACTTTGTCTCCATTCC
>JFMF01000251.1 GCA_000635535.1 Prochlorococcus sp. scB243_496M6
ATTCCAAGCATAGTTAAGTAGATTTTCTTTAATGTAGATATCTTCTTTGTCTTTTCCTCTTACAGCAAAGCAATAGCCTTTGCTACTACATCTTATTTTGGCGACAAGATGATCATTATCCTTTATGCAAGTATATTCATCATTTTCATTTTTATTAATTATTTCAAGTTTATCTAGAGCTGTTAAAGCAATATCTAGTTCATCTTTATCAGATTTCTTCGTTATTTTTAATAATCTGCATAATTTTTTATATTCTAACCCATCTGACTGATTAAGATTATCAATTATTGAAGATGATGTGAACATGATCTAAGTGAAATTATAAATAAATTTAGGGTTATACTCTTCATTATTACACCTTATTATCCAAGCTTAAAACTAATTATTTTCTTTCTCTTCTTTTTCTTCTTTTTCGATGGTGAAAGAGTTGATAAAAAGCTTTATACCAATGATGAAAAGTGTAATGGACGCTATTGACTTAAGAACTACTTCTGGTAAAAAACTTGAAATAGAGCC
>JFMF01000252.1 GCA_000635535.1 Prochlorococcus sp. scB243_496M6
TTTCATAAATTAAGCATTTTTTATTTTCTCTGTCCAGGTTTTTACACCAACCGTCTTTAGCTGTCATCGAATTTATCAAAGCTATATCTTCTTTGTTAAGTTTGTTTGCCAAATCGCTTCTTTCGTTCAAGTCGAATTTACAACAAGCTCCACAATTTTCTATACATGTCCATGATTTCATAATTTAATTCAATCTTGTAACGTATCAGTACAGTTTCATCATTTATTTGTAAAAATAGTATCACAAAACATAATCATTAATCATGGCAACACTTATTCCTTTGGCTGTAGTTGCGTTAGCAGGACCAGCAATAATTGCTCTTGTATTTTACCGTAAATAAAAGAATATCTTTTTGGTGACTTATCTAGAGGGTGTCTATTGGGATTTAGATGGTACCATCGCAAATACTGAATTAGAGGCCCATTTACCTGCTTTTAATAATGCTTTCAATGACCTTGGAATTTAT
>JFMF01000253.1 GCA_000635535.1 Prochlorococcus sp. scB243_496M6
AATAATATAACCTTTAACTGGTTATCTCCAAAACTTTTGATTATATTTTGTTTATATACGTCAATTTTTTAAATAAGCATATATGCTTTATTAATCACTCATAAAGATTAGTGTTTAGATCAAAATTCCAATATTCAGATTCTAAATCAAGTTATTCGGATCTTCTTGATGATATAGAGACAGGGAAAATAGAATCAATATTTTTTTATCCAAGGCAGAGAGAAATTGATGTTCTGTATAAAAATGGCGATAAATTTAAAATACCTATCCTTTATAACGATCAATTAATCCTTGAAAAGGCTACTGAAAATAAGGTAGATCTAACTATTAATAATAGTAGAAAAGAAGCCTCAGCTGCTAATTCATTTGCTTCTATAAGTCTTTTCCTGATATTCATATTAGCT
>JFMF01000254.1 GCA_000635535.1 Prochlorococcus sp. scB243_496M6
GAAATTTGAAAATCTTGGAGCTAAAGTTCCTAAGGGAGTTCTTCTGATAGGCCCACCAGGAACTGGTAAAACATTATTAGCTAAAGCAATTGCTGGTGAATCAGGAGTGCCTTTTCTCTCAATATCGGCATCAGAGTTTGTAGAACTTTTTGTTGGTGTTGGAGCAAGCCGAGTTCGTGATCTGTTCTCTAAAGCTAAGGAAAAATCTCCTTGTATAATTTTCATTGATGAAATTGATTCCATTGGTAGGCAAAGAGGGTCTGGTATCGGAGGTGGAAATGATGAAAGAGAACAAACCCTTAATCAGCTTCTAACTGAATTACTTGGTTTTGCTGATAATTCTGGGATTATTGTTTTAGCAGCTACAAATAGACCAGATATTTTGGATGCAGCACTATTAAGACCAGGT
>JFMF01000255.1 GCA_000635535.1 Prochlorococcus sp. scB243_496M6
TTTCAAAAATTGAAATTGCTCTAGCTGGAAGAGCAGCAGAAACGATAGTTTTTGGTGAAGGTGAGATTACACAATGCTCCATAAATGATATCTCTTATGCGACGAATATCGTAAGGGAAATGGTTACAAAATATGGATTTTCAATTATTGGTCCAATTTCAATGGATTCTGATAATAATGAAATGTATTTAGGAGATGGATTATTTAGAAGAAAGCCTCTAATAGCAGAAAATACCAGTTCTAGAATAGATAATGAAATCATAAATATTTCTAAAATTTCATTAAATAATTCAATAAAAATATTGAAAAAAAATAGAGTCTTACTAGATAAATTAGTTGATATACTTTTAAATCAAGAAACTATAGATAAAAAAGTTTTTAAATTAACAACTTCTAAATTGTTGAAAGTTTGATTTAATTGCTTTAAATTAAAAAAAATATTTTCTTGATAATTAAAAACAGTACAACGAAGTTATTAGTTA
>JFMF01000256.1 GCA_000635535.1 Prochlorococcus sp. scB243_496M6
TTCTTCCATTTGTTCAAAAACAATGGTTAAATTTGAATTCACTTAATATTAATGATATTTCCTTTTATTCAATCCTTTACTTTTTGAGTGGTGTAATATGTCCATCTTTTGTCTATATAAACTCTTTAAAAAACTACACATACTATAATTTTTCTAAGAATAAAATCCAAAGTATAAAAATAATTAAAGGAAAAAGATTATTATTCTTAGTAGCAATAAATTTAACATTTCTCTCTTACTTAATAGCTGATTATATATATATAAATTTTGATCTTATATTTAATTTATTTCTTGAAGGAATTGTTGTACCAAAACCGGATATTCCACAGTTAAGTTTTTTCATATTTTTAATATCTATCTTATTAATTTTTAAGGAATCTAGGTTTCTGTTAAAAAAAATAATATTGGTAAATTTTATTTTGATTTCTCTCTATCTTTGGC
>JFMF01000257.1 GCA_000635535.1 Prochlorococcus sp. scB243_496M6
TGACAGTGCTTGCTATCAACTGATACCCCAAGAATTTCCGTATTAAGTTCCGAGAAATCTTGGTATCTATCACTAAATGCAGTGATTTCAGTTGGACATACAAATGTAAAATCTAGTGGGTAAAAGAATAGAACAACCCATTTACCTCTTAGACCTGAAAGTGTAATCTCCTTAAACTCTTGATCATATACTGCTGTAGCACTAAAGTCTGGTGCTTCTTGGCCAACTCTTAAACTCATGAAAAAATTTGTCCTTATTTAAATTATGTATGGTCTGAATGACCGTACTAAGTATTATAATTTTATTAATAATGAATTAGCAAGTTTTTTTTTAATTCAATGAAATGGCACTATTTCTTTACTAGGAAATTTACAATTTTGAATCACAATAAACTTTTAAAAAATCTCAAAAAGGAGTTAATTAAATATCCCATTAACAGGGTTGACAATAAAAATTCGAATTAAAAGAAATTTTATTTTTTTTAAGATTCCTTAA
>JFMF01000258.1 GCA_000635535.1 Prochlorococcus sp. scB243_496M6
TTTATGGAGCGACAAAAATTTGTTAATCTTTCATTCCTCGTTAAGTCAGGTAAAGTCCAAATTGATTCTGTCTCAGGTAATGGTTCTTTGCTCCATTCTTTGAATTCTTCCATTATTGAAGCATTATTTAATTTTGATGCATATTTTTTTCGTTTTTTTAAATATTTTCTTATCACTGTAAGATTTGCCTCAATATATTCCCTCATAATAAATACTTAAACTTATATTAATTTATCATCTAGCAAGTTTTACATTAAAGAAAAGATTAATTAGACATTTTGAACTGCTTGAAAAAGTCCAAACGAATAACCTCCT
>JFMF01000259.1 GCA_000635535.1 Prochlorococcus sp. scB243_496M6
ATAGGCTTAGTAAAAGTCAAATTCTTGAAATGGTTAATTTAGTTTCAATATCAAATGATATCAATGATTTAAAAGATAACTTGAAATGGGAAAGTCCTAAATCATTTCATCAAAATATTTTAAATACATAAATTCATTGTTTGATAATTATTAATTCTTGAAATTTACATAAGAGATACTTAAAAGTAAATTGAATTAGTTAAGAGTT
>JFMF01000260.1 GCA_000635535.1 Prochlorococcus sp. scB243_496M6
AGATGATTATCACAAAAAAAACACTTAACGAAAATCAACTCAAATTTACTTATCAAAAACAGTTAATTTCAGATCTTGATAATAAGCACAAGGAATGGTCAGAATCGATTAACATTAAATTCTAAAAGCATTCTTTGATTATATTTAAAAGTTTATTTCTTTTAATCATATTTTTTTCTTCCCAATTAAGTGTTACTTCATCATTAATGATAGGTTTTGCTTCATAAGCTAGATACCAAAGAATAAATCCGACAGGAAATAGTAAAATATGCATAGCAAAATTAGTTGACTTAAATCAACTATAGTGCAACACTTATAATGTGCAAGTGTTACACTACTTTTTTTTTATTATGCCCTCCCCG
>JFMF01000261.1 GCA_000635535.1 Prochlorococcus sp. scB243_496M6
TTTTGTAGATAGCTCTCACTTAAATAATCAGAGAGAACTTATAGTCACCTCAGAAAGCACTAGCAAATCAATCGAGTTGGCAAAATACCTTAAAGATAATGGTGTAGTTAAATATTCAGCATATTGGTGTCCTAATTGCCTCTATCAAAGTGAATTATTTGGTAAACAGGCTTATAGAGAACTTAATGTAGTTGAATGTGCAAAAGATGGCATAAACAGTCAAACTCAATTATGTATTAATAAAAAAATTAAAGGCTTTCCCACATGGGAAATAAATGGAAAACTAATTTTAGGTGTACTTTCACTAAAAGAGTTATCAAAGATGACTGGTTATAAGAATTAAGGAAAATGTAAGTTGATTAATGGCTAGATATATAAGGTCATTTCTTGAGTACTCTTCATACATCCTCCAGCTGGATAGTTAATTACTTTTTTTGATATTAATCCAATACTTATAGCAACTATTCCAATACCAAATAAAGCTCTTAATCTTTTGCTTGATATGAGATTCT
>JFMF01000262.1 GCA_000635535.1 Prochlorococcus sp. scB243_496M6
AATTAAAATGAGACTTTCATTTTTTTATGAAAAATAAAGAATTTAATGTGACTCAAGGAGTGGCTTTGTTACTTTTGAAGCCATTAAATTTACCCGCTAACTACGTCCTAAATCTCATAATTTATATAACTAATCCTAGTAACAATATTGGATACTAATAGTCTTCCCAAACTGGTTTAGTTCTCCTCCAACCTTGAGTGATTAACTTTCTCCATTCATCTCTAGCTTTATCAACTTTAAGTTCTTCTCTGGTTGTCATAAGAGGTGGTTCTTTTCCTAAAACACCAAGAATTTTTCCAGAGTCAATAAACATATATTCAAAAAATTGATCTTTATTTTGATTATTCTTTGAAAACCTTTTAACCCTTGAACGATTCGAATTTATAAGCCAAAATTTTTCTGTCAATCTTACTT
>JFMF01000263.1 GCA_000635535.1 Prochlorococcus sp. scB243_496M6
GAGCGTGACTTGAACACGCGACCTGCGGGCTATGAATCCGCCGCTCTAACCAGCTGAGCTACCGAGACATGCGAATATTGTAAGGCATTGGTTGTACTTAATTGCCATTTTGAAAATTTATTTGTTTGTGGGCCTCATATATAGCAATTCCGCATGCTACAGAAAGGTTTAGACTTCTAACACCTTTTTTATCATGGTTCCAGTCTGTATATTCGGCATAAATATTGATATTAAAAAGTC
>JFMF01000264.1 GCA_000635535.1 Prochlorococcus sp. scB243_496M6
ACTAGAGGCCAATAGTCTAATCCTGCTCTTTTTAAATATTTATCTTCTAGCTTAAAACCCAAGGGTTCTATAAGATTTAAAGGTATATTAAATGCAGCACATGATCTGGCAATATTACCAGTATTTTGTGGGATTCTAGGTTCAAAAAGAGCGACTTCCAATTTTAAGTAGGTATTTCAATACTTATTTCATCTATTTTTATTGCTCTGCCGTTTATGGCAAGCCAATTATCTTTTGATATTTTGGTTATTCTCTTTTGAAGTTCGCCGATTCTTTCGATATATCTATTACCAATTTTATATTCAGA
>JFMF01000265.1 GCA_000635535.1 Prochlorococcus sp. scB243_496M6
ATTGTTATGCTTTTTCTTTTCATTAAGAGACTTATAAGTAAATTCATTTTTGTTGACCATTCATTCTGTTCCTTGCTAATACTTTTCATAACGAATCCGCCAATAGAATCTATTAATAATGGACCTTCTTCTTTCCCTAATGTATTTAATAGATCTGTCGTTTCTATTAATTTCCAATCTTTTGGCCTTCTTTTTCGATGTAAATTAATTTTATCTTGCCATTCTTTATCATCCAAATTATTTTCAGATAAGGCAACATATGATAATTTTTTTACCTCTTTTGCAAGATGCTCCGCGAATTCACTTTTGCCACTCTTTGTCCCCCCTGTAATAAAAACTATATAAGATGAATATTCACTAATACTTATATCCTTGGTATTCATAAATTCTCTATTATTTAGAGAAATACCACCATGTTGCTAGAGGAATAATTGTAGCAGCAATTAACAAACCTATAACGATATAAGTAGCAGTTGAACTCTCAGTATCTTTTGATCTCATAGTATTAAAATTTGGATCCACTACAGGGTTGTCGATAGATGAGGGCTGACTTTTTTCGTAATTTATAACAGTCTTCTGTTGAGTAATACCAAAATATTTATTTATACTATTGATTTCATTTGCGTATGTGGTCGGA
>JFMF01000266.1 GCA_000635535.1 Prochlorococcus sp. scB243_496M6
AATATATTATTGATTTAACTCTTTTATCTTTTGCTTCAAAGCTTACTGATTCAGTATTTAAATTATAGAAAGCATTTTCTGAGTTTATTTCATATTTATTTTCGTTATTTTCATCTTTAATAATATATTTTACTGGATTAAAAAATTCAATTATGTTATCTGAACCCAATATGGCTTTTCCTGAATTTAAGATGATATTTTGATTTTCAAATCTTATATTTCCCTCTAATAGGTAGTTTGCATTATCTATATTCCAAATAAAATTATCAGCATTTAATATATCCTCATTCTTTT
>JFMF01000267.1 GCA_000635535.1 Prochlorococcus sp. scB243_496M6
CTATTGATACAAAAAGAGCAATAAGCATTTCTAGTGAATAATCTGGAAAATAAACCAAAGCAATATTTTTTTTATGATTAATCCACTTAACGAATGTTATTTTATAAAACGGTTTTTTTTCACACTTAAAAAATAATTTTAAATACTTAAATTTATCATTTTTAAATATATTATTATTCTCTGATTGTCTATTTTTGGAATAATCAATAATCTTAGAGACTGAATCTTTACTTAGAACTT
>JFMF01000268.1 GCA_000635535.1 Prochlorococcus sp. scB243_496M6
TTTAAATCAACATTAGAGTCATGCAAAAAGAGTTTGCATGGATTACTAATATGTATCCATAAATTTTTTTTATTCCCTTCTTTTATTTCTAATGAAATAGCGTCATCAACCTCATGTGGATCATCAGAGTCAATAATATATGTTTTTAAATCAGTTAAATCTTTCAAATATTTGTAATATTAATTATAGTCCTAACTATATTCAATATGGAATTATCCTTCAGGATTTACGAAGGGTAAAAGAGCTACAATTCTAGCTCTCTTAACAGCTAATGTAAGATCTCTTTGT
>JFMF01000269.1 GCA_000635535.1 Prochlorococcus sp. scB243_496M6
GGGTCTGAATTGCTTCAATTAAATGATTTTATATATGATTTAGCCATTACAGCTAATAGACCTGATGGAAAGTCTGTTATAGGTATAGCTCGTGAAATTTCTGCCCTTTTAGAATCTACCTTAAATTTTCCAGAATTAAACCATAAATACAATATCCATTTACTTAAGGGAATTAAACTTTGTCCAGAGGCTATAGAATCTAATT
>JFMF01000270.1 GCA_000635535.1 Prochlorococcus sp. scB243_496M6
CTCTCTTGTACCTGAAGATGATGAAAAACTTATAAAGATTTCTAATCCTTTGTTATCAGAAACAAGCTGTCTTAGAGATAATATCTGGAAAGAACATTTGGAGATAGTGAACCGTAATATAAAAGCTGGACAATTAAGTTGTTATGTATTTGAAATTGGAAATGTTTTTCAAAAGAAAACCGAGTTCATACAAGAGGAAGTTCTGAATGGTGCGATTTATGGAAATAAAAAATTTGGAAAATGGATAAATTCGGGTAAGGATAACGATCTTAATTATTTCCAGGCCAGAGGAAAGTTAAAAGAGGCTTTATCATCATTAAACATAAAAATTGATGATAAACCTACCGATTCAATTGATTTTCTTCATCCAGGAAGAACAGCAAAATTAGTTATTGAAGGGAAAGATGCAGGTTATTTTGGTGAAATACATCCAAAATTAATATTAGAAAGGAAGTCATTAAAAAAAATTTATTTATTTAACATAAATGTTTCTAATCTCTTAGGAGCTAGT
>JFMF01000271.1 GCA_000635535.1 Prochlorococcus sp. scB243_496M6
TAAATTAGTCTATATATAATTCTTATATAAGATAAATGATAATCCTATAAAAGTATCTAATGTTGTATGATAAAGTTCATGATCAATTTGCTATCTCTACTTCTATCTTCGGTGCTTTGGGTGCAAGTACCTCAGTGGTCAGATGATTGGTCAAAATGTGCTGTTGACATACCAGATGCATCATGGCACTGGTATATAACTGCACCAGATAATACTTTTGGAGAAGGATTTGA
>JFMF01000272.1 GCA_000635535.1 Prochlorococcus sp. scB243_496M6
TGATGCTAATGGACTAAGCGATGTCCCTAGTATTGATAAACAAACTGTCATTGAAAAGCTGCAATCTAAGTAGTACTGTCTTTAAGGCAGTACGGAGGCACATAAAAAGCCTTTATAGCAATGCTTTCTAGCCCTTATTAATTTAATGGACATTTAAAGGACATAATTTATTGATTTATTATTGAATTTCTGATTATTCCCAGGCATTAAGCAGTTTGGACATGATTCATTCA
>JFMF01000273.1 GCA_000635535.1 Prochlorococcus sp. scB243_496M6
ATATATTCATTCATGAATTTAAGATCAGTGAACGCATCTTTTCCGTATAAAATTTTCCCCTTATATATTTTGCTGCAGTCCTCATTTACAAATTTTGGGGTTAAGGCTGCACCTCCTAATATTACTGGTACACTAATATCTTCATTGTTAAAAGCCATTAATAATTTTTGACGGAGGTACTGGAACATCATTTCAGAACTTAAATCTTACAGCAGACGA
>JFMF01000274.1 GCA_000635535.1 Prochlorococcus sp. scB243_496M6
CCAATATTTTCAGGAAGTCCTGCGTTGGGAATACAGCTTATAGCGAAGGGAGAATTTTCAGACAAATATTTAATATGTTCTTTCATTTGTTCTGGACCAGTAGCACAATTTAGTCCAAGGATATCTATATTAAACGGCTCTAATATTGTTAGTGCAGAGGCAATGTCAGATCCAACAAGCATAGTACCTGTTGTTCCCATTGTTATAGATACCATTATAGGTATATCTATATTTTTACTATCAAGTACTTCTTTAGAAGCTAATAAGGCAGATTTTATTTGCAATACATCTTGACAAGTTTCAATTAAAAGTAGATCAACTCCTCCATCCGTAAGACCATATATCTGTTCTTTATATGATTCCTTTAATTCA
>JFMF01000275.1 GCA_000635535.1 Prochlorococcus sp. scB243_496M6
ATTAAATAGATTTCAAAATTCGCAACAAATTATGTGAAACTTCAACAACTTAATAATTTTGATAAAAAAATTTGTTTAATAATAAGTAATTATCCAGTAAAAAATGGAAGAATCGGTAATGGTGTTGGTCTTAATACACCATCTTCGATAATAAATATTCTTAACTGGTTAAAAGAAGAAGGTTATGATCTTGGATCTTGTAATTATCCT
>JFMF01000276.1 GCA_000635535.1 Prochlorococcus sp. scB243_496M6
ATCAAACAATTAATTTCTATTCCCGAAATTAATGTAAAGGAATCTTTAGGATAATTTTTGAGTATATTATTTTTTTTTATATATTCATGAGCTTTAATTGTATGATGATCGGTTATTGATAAAAATTTCAAGTTATTTTTATAAGCTTGATCTAAAAGTTCATATGGTTCTAAACTTCCATCACTAAATTTTGTATGACA
>JFMF01000277.1 GCA_000635535.1 Prochlorococcus sp. scB243_496M6
AGTAGAAACGAAATATGATTGGGAAGTCTATGGTTAATACTACCCGTAATTTTTATATGATTATTATCCTTAATTTTATGAAAAAAATAATTTTTAAGTTTTTCAACATTATTAGAAGGAAATTCAGTTATATAATCATGTAATTTTATTTTTCCTTTAATATTCTTCAATGATTCATACATTCCAGCGATTAATGGCAAAGCTTGTGTGCCTTT
>JFMF01000278.1 GCA_000635535.1 Prochlorococcus sp. scB243_496M6
AGGTAGATAGTGGAGCATTGATAATGCAAGCTGCATTGCCAATTAGAAATGATGATGATATTGAATCACTGTCCAACAAAATACAAATGCTTGAGCATAAAATTTTACCTCACTCAATCTCTATTGCTGGTTTTTTGATAAGAAGTGATTTTATGGAAAATTATTAGTTAATTCAAGACCTTCATCCATTGAAAGTCCACCCATAATA
>JFMF01000279.1 GCA_000635535.1 Prochlorococcus sp. scB243_496M6
TTTCAGAAATTACTAATTCTGATATAAACTCAATAAATGATGCAATTAAAGATCTAAAAAATAAATACTCTAATCCCAACTCAGCTATTGAATTAAATGCAGTTAATAACAGTTTTTCTCTCGAACTAAAATCTAGTCTTAATGAATTCGTCGATGATTTACTTCCTTCTGATTTGAAAACATCCGAATTAAGGACATTGGCTA
>JFMF01000280.1 GCA_000635535.1 Prochlorococcus sp. scB243_496M6
CAACTCAATCTGAAGAGATAATTACAAATTTAATCAAAGCTGGAGTAACAACATTCAGATTAAATTTCTCACATGGAGATCATAAAGATCATGCTGAGAGAATAAAAACCATAAGAGAAGTATCAAAAAAGTTAGAAATAGATATTGGAATATTGCAAGATCTTCAAGGACTTAAAATACGATTAGGGCGCTTTAAAGATGGGCCAGTAAAAGTTAAAAAAGGTGATAAATTCACACTGACATCAAATCAAGTTGAATGTACAAATACTATTGCAAATGTAACCTACAACAAACTTTCCCAAGAAGTTAG
>JFMF01000281.1 GCA_000635535.1 Prochlorococcus sp. scB243_496M6
TTGATAAAAAAGCTAATAATTTGGAGTGCATTGTAACTGTAGGAGGGGTTCTCTCAAACAATAAAGGTGTTAATTTTCCAGATGTTCAATTATCAGTAAAAGCTTTAACAGAAAAAGATAAAGAGGATTTAAAATTCGGTTTATCTGAAGGAGTTGATTGGATAGCACTAAGTTTCGTAAGAAATCCATCCGATATAAACGAGATAAAAGATTTAATAAACAATAATGGGCATTCAACTCCTGTAGTAGCAAAAATAGAAAAATTTGAAGCAATTGATCAGATCGATTCAGTATTACCCTTATGTGATGGGGTT
>JFMF01000282.1 GCA_000635535.1 Prochlorococcus sp. scB243_496M6
CGAAATGTAAGTAAGTTCAGACCACCAACACCTATCTTGGCTATTACTACAGAGAGAAGTGTCGCGAGAAGATTGCAACTTGTTTGGGGAGTTACTCCAATAGTAGTTAAAAATGATCAAAGAACAGCAAAAACTTTTAGTTTAGCTATGCAAATTGCTCAGGAGATGGGAATCCTAAATCAAGGAGATTTAGTAGTCCAAACTGCAGGTACATTAACTGGAATTAGTGGCTCTACAGATTTAATAAAAGTCGGTTTAGTAAGAAAGATTGTAT
>JFMF01000283.1 GCA_000635535.1 Prochlorococcus sp. scB243_496M6
TAATTTAGAAAATATCGATATTCATCAAATCAGCAATGGCGACCTTATTACACTTCAGCTTAATGAAGGTGTTATATACATGGGACAAATAGAAGATGATGATGCAATAGATAAATATAAATATGTCTAGGAATATATCAATAAAAGAAGCCTTAGGCATGGCCACAAAAACTTTAGTTTCGAACAAATTGAGAAGTTCGTTAACAATGCTGGGGATAATTATCGGAAATGCTTCAGTTATTACACTTGTGGGACTTGGTAGAGGTGC
>JFMF01000284.1 GCA_000635535.1 Prochlorococcus sp. scB243_496M6
TTGTTCCCGGAAATAATGACACAAGAAGAAGGGGCACTTCATTTCCTAAAAACCTAGTTTTAGAAGATGCAATAGCAATAAGTAATCAAGTACCAACAGTTAAAAAAGTAGCTCCTCAAATATCTGCTAACGAAATAGTGCAATCAAATTCTAAAAGTTTAAATATATCAATTGCTGGAGTTACTCCTGAATTTCTTGAAGTAAGAAGCTTTGAAGTAGATAAGGGTAGATTTTTGTCAAAAAGTGATGTTAATAGTGCAAGAAGTTATGTTGTAATAGGTCCTGATCTTAAAGACGAATT
>JFMF01000285.1 GCA_000635535.1 Prochlorococcus sp. scB243_496M6
CTGTATTTGGAAGTAATCAAGACAAAAATGCATATATTCCATTAACTACCATGGTCAATAGAATTACAGGGAAGGACCCTACTTATGGAATAAGTTTAAGCTTCCTTAGTGTTGAAGCGATAAATAAAAATGCAACTAGTGCCGCTAAATTTCAAATTACTAACTTACTAAGGCAAAGACATAAAATAATCAGAGATGATGACTTTGCGGTTAGATCACAAGAAGATGCATTGAATATAGTAACAAACGTAACAAGTGGACTTACATTTTTATTGGCTGGTATTGGTGCTGTATCTTTAGTGGTTGGAGGCATAGGAATCATGAATATTATGCTCGTTTCTGTAAGCGAAAGGACTGAAGAGATTGGACTTAGAAAAGCAATAGGAGCTAAACAATCAGATATATTAGTTCAATTCTTAATAGAGGCATTGATTTTATCTACAATTGGAGGATTAATTGGATCAACGACTGGATTATCAGGTGTTTTTCTTTTATCTCTGTTAACACCTCTACCTGCATCGGTAGGAATTACAACT
>JFMF01000286.1 GCA_000635535.1 Prochlorococcus sp. scB243_496M6
CATTAGTAATAACGTCAATGTTACCTGTTTATATTCCACTACCTTTTATATATAAATCTAGTAATAACTTTGAGTTGCCTATCACATGGCAAATTCCGACCATGATTTTATTAACACTTATACTTCATAAAAAAGTAGTTTTCAGAGCATTTTCTTTATATATAATTTTGGGGATATTTATATTTCCTGTCTTTCATCAAGGAGGTTCAATAGGTTATTTGCTTACTCCAAATTTTGGTTATTTATTAGGTTATTATCCATTAATCAAAATAA
>JFMF01000287.1 GCA_000635535.1 Prochlorococcus sp. scB243_496M6
ATAGCTATAAAATTCGTATCCCAATCTTAAAAAGAAACATTAATATTGTTGATACCCCAGGTTTATTCGAACCATCTAGATTAGGTGAAGAAAGAGAAAAGGCTACGATTATACAAGCATCAAATTCTGATTTAGTTCTTTTTGTGTTAGATCAGGACATAAATAAATACGAAAATTATTTAATTAAAGAATTATTGAAAATAGGAAAAAAAATAATAATAGTTCTAAATAAATGTGATTTGAGATCTAGAGATGAAAATAACCTCATCAAAGAAAATATAATTTCTATAACTTGCGCAAAA
>JFMF01000288.1 GCA_000635535.1 Prochlorococcus sp. scB243_496M6
TTCGCTCAAATAAGTTAGGTATTAAAAGTAAAAATTTCGTGCAAGAACAAAGATATTTAATGTCAAATAAAGTGATTAATAAATATATGTGGATAACAGGAGGAGTAATACTGGTTAATCCACTACCAGCTGTTGATTTCCTAACTACTACCTCCGTAAATCTACAAATGATAATGGAATTATCAAAAATATATGAAATAA
>JFMF01000289.1 GCA_000635535.1 Prochlorococcus sp. scB243_496M6
ATATAGACCCTGTTACTATTGCAATAATTTTTGGTCTACCCATATTCATTAGTTAAGCATCTAAAAGTCTTAAAAGTTCTTCAATATGAGAATCTTTTGTGTTGTAATTTCCCATGACAACCCGTAAAAAATATTTACCTTTAAATTTCGGTCTAGAAAGCATAAAATTATTGTTAATTAGTTCATTAACTTTAGTTTGAGTCCATGCATCAGAGTCTTTTGGCTCAAGTTTCTTTGGTAAGAATGATACAATAT
>JFMF01000290.1 GCA_000635535.1 Prochlorococcus sp. scB243_496M6
TGATACAATATGGAGAGGACCTGAATATATATCAAATTTATTTTTACTAATATTTTTTATAAAAAAATCTTTTCTTTTTATTGATGATTTTAATATATTTTTTATTCCGACCAGTCCTAAAGAACGTAACCCAAGCCATAGTTTGATAACTTCTGCAGGTCTAGAACCTTGTATGCCTAATTCTCCTCTATTAAGGATATCTTCATTAGATGATAGGTAAGGTAGACCAGTAGAAAATGTATTTTCTAAAGTACTCATTTCTGAAACTAATAACAAAGATGATGTCTTTGTAATGCCAATTATTTTTTGAGGATTTATAGTTATGGAATTAGCCTGATTAATATTATTTAAACCCTCTATTGGAATAGAGGTTATTGCAAAAATTC
>JFMF01000291.1 GCA_000635535.1 Prochlorococcus sp. scB243_496M6
ATAGCAAATATTTTTTTATTATCAATAAAACATCTATCTATAGTTTTTCTAAGATTTTGTATATCAATACTGCCGTTATTATCAGTTTTAATCCTGATAAGATTTGCTTCATCAAGACCCATTATTCTTATACATTTAATAAAGGAGGAATGAGCACCCTCACTAACAAGTAATACAGAATTGGGATCTGAACCTAATCCAGAATTATGTCT
>JFMF01000292.1 GCA_000635535.1 Prochlorococcus sp. scB243_496M6
CTAGCTGCTACAAGTGCATTCAAATTGCTTAAAGTACCTCCGCTAGCTGCTATTCCTCCTGAAGAATCATTAAACCCTATTTTCTTTGCAAACCATTTGCATAATGATTCTTCAAGCAAAGTAATACTTGGAGACAACTCATAAGCAAGAAGATTATTATTTAAACCAGCAGCAATTAAATCGCCTAAAATTGAAAATATCAAAGGTGGAGGATCAAGATGAGCTAATGAACCGGGATGAACAGGATTAAAAGAATTATTTAGAAGGGATTGAATATCAGAAAA
>JFMF01000293.1 GCA_000635535.1 Prochlorococcus sp. scB243_496M6
ACCTGAAATTCTCATCAAATGGTAATGGACCATATTTATCGGCTTTTGAGAACCAGTCACAAAGAATTTGAGTTGTTTTATTTAGGAGAGTAATTAAGTTATCGTTAGTCCCTAAATAAGAAGGGAAGTATATATCTTTTTTATTAATTAAATCTTCAGCCATCAGATAAGATATCTATTAATAAGTTTATTCTTAATATTGGTAAATGAGGTATATTTTTGAAAATCTAAATAGTAATTATGATGAACAGAGAGTAATTAATATTTTAAAATACT
>JFMF01000294.1 GCA_000635535.1 Prochlorococcus sp. scB243_496M6
GGAAGAGGGGTTAACAGGAGAAATATAAATAATGATCCATTAGGTCATGCTGAAATTATGGCACTAAGACAGGCATCTCTAATTAAAAATGATTGGAGATTTAATGAATGTACTATTATCACAAATCTAGAACCTTGTACTATGTGTTCTTCTGCTCTTATTCAAGCGCGGATGGGTAAAGTTATTTTCGGGGCTTACGATAAGAAAAGAGGTGGATTGGGAGGCTCAATCGACCTATCAAAACATGAAAGTGCTCATCACAAAATGGAAATTATAGGAGGTATATTAGAAGACGAATGCAGTCAAAATTTACAATTATGGTTTAAAAAGTTGAGGACTCAAAAATAGAATATTTTTTTAACTCAGTATCAAATAGGTTTAATAATCTATCAACATTCTCCTCACTTGAATTAAAGCCCATTAATCCTATGCGCCACACCTTACCAGACAATTCTCCAAGTCCATTTCCTATTTCTATTCCAAAGTTTCTTAAAAGATGATTTCTAAAACCATCACCATCAACGGCTGGAGGCATTTTAACTGTGGTTAAAGTTGGCAATCTATAATCCTCTGATACATGTAATTCCATTCCAAGACTCTCTAAGCCATTCCACAGTTTCTTTGCATTAGTATTATGTCTCTTCCAAACATTTTCTAAACCCTCATTCGCAATTAACCGTAAACCTTCACGAATAGCAAAATTCATGTTTACTGGAGCAGTATGATGGTAAACACGATCAGAACCCCAATATTTATTTAATAGAGATAAATCTAAATACCAGTTAGGTACTTTTGTTTTTCTTGAACTTAGTTTTTCTTCAGCTCTTTTACCCATAGTAAAGGGGCTTAATCCTGGTGGACAACTTAATCCCTTTTGACTACAACTATATGCTAGATCAATTTTCCATTCGTCAATCAATAGTTCTAGAGCTCCAAGAGAAGTAACTGCATCAACTAAAAACAAGCAGTTATTTTTTCTACATAAATCCCCAATACCATCAAGAGGTTGTAAAACGCCAGTTGATGTTTCAGCATGGACAATAGCAAAAATTGCTGGTTTTTTAGTTTCTATTTCATACTTGATTTCTTCATAAGAAAAGGATTCACCCCAAGGTTTATCAATAACAGATACATCTGCTTTATATCTTGTTGCCATATCAACAAGTCTGTCTCCAAAATATCCTTTTTTAGCGATAAGAATTTTTTCTCCTTCCTCTATAAAATTAGCTATTGATGCTTCCATAGCTGCACTTCCAGTACCACTCATTGGAAGAGTCAGACGATTATTACATTGCCAGGTATATCTTAGAAGTTGTTGAACATCAGACATCAATGAAATATATGCTTCATCTAAGTGACCAATAGGATTCAATGAAAGAGCGCTTA
>JFMF01000295.1 GCA_000635535.1 Prochlorococcus sp. scB243_496M6
TTCTTTTACAGAAGGGTTGGCATTTGATGGCTCATCAATAAGAGGTTGGAAAGCAATTAATGCCTCGGATATGTCAATGGTGCCCGATGCAAGTACAGCTTGGATAGATCCTTTTTATAAACATAAAACTTTAAGTATGATTTGCTCTATTCAAGAGCCAAGAAGCGGGGAACCTTATGATAGGTGTCCAAGATCTTTAGCTCAAAAGGCATTAAAATATTTAGACTCGACTGGTATAGCCGATACTGCATTTTTTGGGCCAGAACCAGAATTCTTTTTATTTGATGATGTTAGATATGACTCTAAAGAAGGAGGTTGTTTTTATAGTGTAGATACTATTGAAGCTCCATGGAATACAGGGAGAATTGAAGAAGGTGGAAACCTAGGATACAAAATACAATACAAAGAAGGATATTTTCCAGTAGCTCCAAATGATACTGCCCAAGATATCAGATCAGAGATGCTTCTTCTTATGGGTGAATTAGGTATCCCCACTGAAAAACATCATCATGAAGTTGCTGGTGCTGGCCAACACGAGCTTGGAATGAAATTTGATTCGTTAATAAATGCTGCAGATAACGTTATGACTTATAAATACGTTGTCAGAAATGTTCGAAAAAAATATGGAAAAACAGCAACATTTATGCCAAAACCTGTTTTTAATGACAACGGAACAGGAATGCATGTTCACCAAA
>JFMF01000296.1 GCA_000635535.1 Prochlorococcus sp. scB243_496M6
TGTAAATCTAGTTTATTCTGAGGGTAATAGATCAGCTGCGGTAAGAATACCTTTAACAGGACCAAGCCCCAAAGCTAAAAGATTAGAATTCAGATCAGGTGACGCACTTGCAAATCCTTACTTAGCGTTCTCTGTAATGATGCTTGCTGGTATTGATGGAATTAAAAATCAAATTGATCCTGGTGATGGAGTAGATGTAGATTTATTTGAACTTCCAGCTGATGAACTTGCAAAAATTGATACAGTACCTTCATCTCTAAATGACTCACTTAATGCGCTAAAAGCAGATAAAGATTATCTATTAGCTGGTGGAGTATTTACTGAAGATTTTATTGATAACTTTATTGATATAAAATACGAAGAGGTACAACAACTAAGACAAAGGCCTCATCCACATGAATTCTTCATGTATTACGATGCGTAAATAAAAGAAAACAATAGTTTAAATTAATCAATTTGAGAAATATCACAAAATATTCTCAAATTGATTTTTTTTTTGTTGGAATATATATA
>JFMF01000297.1 GCA_000635535.1 Prochlorococcus sp. scB243_496M6
GGCTAGGGAATCTATCTCAAAAATTGCATATAAAACGCTACAACAAAGTAAAAGCATTGCAGGTTTTGCTCACAAGCAGATTAGTTCAAGATTAATGAACTTTATTCTTCCTGATTCAAAGCTTGAAAATTTTAATATAGATAGAGACCTTCTAATGCAAATCCAAAATTCAATGGATATCTTAAGAGAAGAAGATTGGAATGATGCAGAAAAAAATATTTACCCAAAAAAATTATTGTTTGATGAACCATGGCTTAGATATCTAACTCAATATCCTAAAATTTGGCTTGATATGCCTATTACATGGGATAGACGCAGAAAACAAAACTTTGATGATCTTCCAAAATCAATTGATAAAGATAATTATCCTCAATATTACTTAAGAAATTTTCATCATCAAACAGATGGTTATTTATCAGATTTTTCAGCTAGCATTTATGACCTACAAGTTGAGATACTTTTCAATGGTAGTGCTGACTCAATGAGGAGAAGAATAATTAAGCCAATAAAAGAAGGACTAGAAATTTTTAGAGACAGAAAAAAAAGCTCTATAAAAATACTTGATGTGGCTACAGGATCAGGCAGAACATTAAAACAATTAAGAGCAGCATTTCCTAAAGAAAAAATTACAGGTATTGATTTATCTGATTCATACTTAAAAGAGGCAAGTAGATATATTTCAGATTCAGATGGAGATTTAA
>JFMF01000298.1 GCA_000635535.1 Prochlorococcus sp. scB243_496M6
TAGATGGAGATTTAATTCAGTTGATAAAAGGTAACGCTGAGGAATTACCTTTTGAAAATGATAGTTTTCAATGCATTTCTTGTGTTTACTTATTTCATGAATTACCTAGAACAATTAGAGCTAAAGTACTAAATGAATTTTTTAGAGTTCTTGAACCTGGAGGAATATTAGTTTTAGCTGATTCAATTCAAATTAGTGATTCACCTGACTTCACATCCGTAATGGAAAGCTTCTATAAATCTTTTCATGAGCCTTTTTATTGTGATTACATAAAAGAGGATATAGATTCTAAAATTGAGGATGTAGGATTTAAAGATGTAAAATCAAATTCCTTTTTTATGACCAAAGTATGGTCTGCTGTAAAGTAAAA
>JFMF01000299.1 GCA_000635535.1 Prochlorococcus sp. scB243_496M6
TATGACTTATTGGGATAAAGATACTATTCAGATTGTTCAAAGTCTTAATGACAAATTAAAGATTGATCATTCTAAATGGCATAAAGATAAAGGTAATAAATATAAACGAGCTGCAGAACTAATTTCGGCTGGATTATGCCATTTAATTATTTCTTGCAATGATAAGGAAACTATCGAGTATATAGAAGAAAGTGTTAAATGGTTAAAAGAAATAAACGTAGATCAACCTTGCCCTAGTAAAAATCACCTTTTAAGAAACTTTGGAATAGAAATAGGAAATGGACTTGGAGAATTGTCTGGTAAGGTGTGGCGC
>JFMF01000300.1 GCA_000635535.1 Prochlorococcus sp. scB243_496M6
CCTTTTTAAAGCCAACTGAAGCCTATTACCCTTACTACTCCATCTAATATCATCAAAACATTCATTAATAATGTATAGGCCACGGCCATTTACACTACTTATTTTTTTTGGAAGCTTGTAGTCTCTTTTTTTTATTTCTAAACCATTACCTTGATCTTGAATTTGCCAAACACACCAATTAGGAGTAATTATTCTTCTTACTCTAATATTTTTTTTAGGATCTAATTTA
>JFMF01000301.1 GCA_000635535.1 Prochlorococcus sp. scB243_496M6
TTTTTTTAGGATCTAATTTATTTCCATGTTTTACTGCGTTAACTAGTGCTTCATGTAAACCAAGTTTTATAAGATAGCTTGATTGAGAATTTTTAATAGGCTCTAATAATTGATCGACAAATTCATTTAACTGTAATGATGATTCGAATTCGTAGTTTGACCAGTTAATTTTTGGTCTTTTAAAAAATCTTTTTAAAATATTTTTGCCCCGGAATAAGGACATAATAATATTTTTAAACTGTCTTAATTTTAACTTATTAAATACCTCAATTTAAAGAATATTATTGTGTCTCTTTGAAATAGCAGGATGCCGTAGGATTGAGTCCATAAGTCTTACTCCTCTTAGTTGATTTATTAAAGGCATATGTCCATCAGGAGCATCCAATGACCAGGAAAAAGATCCAGGATATCTAGTCCATAAGCCCTCTTTTTTCCACCCTATTTTCGGCCACATTAATTCATATTTTTTCCCTACTGATTTTAATATCTTTGCTTGAATTGAAAATCCAAATTTACCAGTAGAATAAATAGTCCATAATCTATCTATTGTTTCTAGATCTTTTCCTGACATATTTTTAACTTCACTGTAGAAAACATATCCACGTTTTTCAGCTAATTTTCCTGCTAATTTTCTTAAATAAGAACTTGTTAATCTATCTGCATCTTCAAATTTTTGCTCAACTAACATCAATTGCAAATCTTCATAATTAATATCAATATCTGAAT
>JFMF01000302.1 GCA_000635535.1 Prochlorococcus sp. scB243_496M6
ATATCTGAATATGTATTAAACCAATTGTTGAATTTATTGTTTTCAAAGAATTCTGGCTTAAATTTTTTTAAAACTTGCAATATCCAACCAGCAGCCCAATCATCTCCTTCTCTATCAAACATATCAAACAGTGATGTGCCAAGATTAAAAATATTTTCGACTTCAGATTCTATTTGAGTTAATGAATTTATTCTTTTTCTCTGATTAGAATCTACAAATTTTTTTATAAGATCTAATGTAGCATTACTATAGTTATCCTGTTCTTTGTTATTCATTTTAAAAAAATCAATCTAAAAAAATAAAAACTATCCATGTATTTCAAAAGAAAAGAACTAGAGAAATTTAGATGTTTGAAAGGACCACTTATAGATGTTAGGAGCCCGAGTGAATATTATAAAGGACACATGCCTAATTCTATTAATATTCCACTATTTGATGATGATGAGAGATCTATAATTGGTACAATTTACAAAAAAGAAGGTAGAAAAAAAGCAGTCATAGAGGGATTAAAATTTTTTG
>JFMF01000303.1 GCA_000635535.1 Prochlorococcus sp. scB243_496M6
AATTACTTCTTGATAAGTTATTTAAGAGTATTGAGTCTCATACAACTATTCCAAATAAAAATAGTGAATTATTTATCAGGATATATTGCTCTAGAGGAGGAATGCGTTCGCAAAGTATTGGATGGTTATTAGATAAATTTAAATTAAATATAGTTACATTTAATGGCGGTTACAAAATATATAGAAGATGGGTATTAGATAGTTTTTCAAATAAGTTGAATTTAGTAGTTATTGGGGGGAAAACAGGAACAGGGAAG
>JFMF01000304.1 GCA_000635535.1 Prochlorococcus sp. scB243_496M6
GGGAAGACAAGATTATTATCATTACTTGATAAATATAAATATCAAACTATCGATCTTGAAGGATTTGCTTGTCATAGAGGAAGTACATTTGGAGGTTTAGGAATGAAAAAGCAACCTTCAAATGAACAATTTGAAAATATAATTGCAGAAAAATTAAATTCTTTTAAATGTTCTAATAATATTTTTGTCGAAGCTGAAAGTGCAAATATAGGTAAATGTAAAATTCCTCATGAATTCTTCAATCAGATGAAAAACTCTAGGAGGATTGAAATTATAAGGAGCGAATCTAACAGATTAGATGAGTTAATAGATACTTACAGTGTATTTAAAAAAGAGGAACTCCAAGAATCAGTACTAAGGATAAAAAAAAGACTAGGACCGCAAAGGACAAAAATAGCTCTAGAATCAATTCATAATGAGAAATGGGACTTAGTTTGCAGATCAGTTTTAGATTATTACGATAAGTGTTATGAACATGAAAAAGTTGGCAAAACTAATATAAAAATAATAGATTTAACTGATAAAAAATTTGATGAAAGTATCCTTGAGTTAATAAATAATGTTTTATAAAATAACTACAAACGAATATGAAAAATATTTCCTAAGATAAAAAATTATCAACCGAATATTATGACAACAAATAAAACTGCAAAAATACAATTTTATGAGGGAACTGATGAACCAGTAGTGCCTGAAATAAGACTGACTAGGAGTAAAGACGGTACCACAGGTCAAGCATTATTTTTGTTTGAAAAACCTCAGGCATTATCTTCAATTACAGACGGTGAAATCACAGGTATGAGGATGATAGATTCCGAAGGTGAAATATTAACTAGAGAAGTTAAAGTAAAGTTTGTTGATGGAGAACCAATATTTTTAGAAGCGGTTTATATTTGGAAGAACACACCAGATTTTGACAGATTTATGAGATTTGCAAATAGTTATGCCAAATCAAATGGATTAGGATATTCTGAAAAGAAGTAGAATATTATGAAAATTGAATAGTTCATCATATTTCAAGTTAGTTGTAATATTAATCTCTTTATTAATAGTATGGACTTTAAGAGATTTTCTCCTTTTAATAATTTGCTCTTTAGTAATTTCAAATATTGTATGTAATTTATCTAATCAAATCCAAAAAGGTTTGAAAATTCCTCGATCGATTTCTTTATTTCTTGTCTTAGTCGTCATATCAGTAATAATATTTACTATTTTTATTCTTGTATTACCTCCGTTTATAAAAGAATTCAATGAAATACTAGTTGACATTCCAAATGGTTTGTCAAAAATAAATATATTGATCAATACAAATCTGAACAAATTTAATAGCTTATTTTATGGCGAACAATCAGAAAATGTTATAGACATATTCAGTTTAATAAATAATGTAGTTACCATTCCAGATGTCTCAACTTTTGCAAAAGCTATTCAAGAAAGTTTAAAGAATTTAATTAATATTGCGGGGAATCTAGGTTCAGGTCTTTTGAGATTAATATTCGTATTAGCAGTGAGTTTGATGATTTCTATTGAACCAAAACAATATAAAGAAAATGTACTTCTATTAATTCCAAAAAATTACCGTAATAAATTTAGAAATATTCTGGAAAAATGCAATATTGCATTAGCAAATTGGACCTTTTCTATGGTCATAAGCTCATTATCAGTAGGTTTATTATCATTAATAGTTTTATCTATATTAGATGTCAAATACGTTGTCTC
>JFMF01000305.1 GCA_000635535.1 Prochlorococcus sp. scB243_496M6
TTCTTAATATAATTCCGAATATAGGTCCGGTTATTAGTGGTATATTTCCAATCTCAATTGCACTCCTTGATAATTTTTGGAAACCACTGGCAGTTTTAGGATCATATGTAGTCATTCAAAATATTGAAAGCTATATCATAATGCCATCTATAATGAAGAAAAAAGCGAACCTACTTCCTGGTTTGACATTAATATCACAATTTGGATTTACATTCATTTTTGGTCCATTAGGCTTAATACTATCTCTTCCATTAGCTGTAGTAATACAGGTTTTACTTAAAGAATCATTTAAAGAAATTTAACGACTACTTAATTAATTTTTTATATAAATATGGGTAGGAAAAAAGTATAAAGATAGATAAGGGATGTTTACCTATAGCAAAATATAGAGAACTAAAAGTAAAATGATCAAATAATATTCTTAGCTCAGTTGAAAGATCTATTAAAACTAAAGAAAATAAAATTATCAAATAGTAATTCAATTTCATAAAATGAGAAGCTTAAGCTCAGTCTTTAAGCAACAAAGATGGAGCCAATAAAATACTTGAATAACTTCCAATAATAATTCCTAATGATAAGGCCAAAGAAAACCAAAACAGCGAGTAAGATCCAAACAAAATTATACTTATTAAAGGGATAAGGGTTGTAATACTGGTAAAAGTTGTTCTCCTAAATGATTCGTTTACTGATAATTGAATAGTTTCGTTATAGCCTTCTTCCTTTGATTTTAAATTCTCACGAATTCTATCAAAAATAACAACTGTATCATTTACAGAATAACCAGCAATAGTTAACAAGGACACCGCAAATAAACTATTTACCTCAACAGATAATATAATACCCAACCAGGAAAATATACCGAAAACAATTAATAAATCATGGAATAAAGCTAATAATGCAAACAATGCATATTTTTTATCAAACCTAATAGTTATATATAAAGATATTGCAAATAAAGAAACCAACAATGAAGTAACACAATTGGTAAGTAATCTTTTCCCAAGCTTTGGACCTATTAATCTTGAATCCTTACTCTCATAATTTAGAGG
>JFMF01000306.1 GCA_000635535.1 Prochlorococcus sp. scB243_496M6
AATTTAGAGGTCCAATAATATTGTCAAGATTAGTAATTAGATTATTTGATTCTTCGATACTCAAATAAGGTGTTCTTATTGAAATTAATTTATTTTTATTTTGGAATTGTAATTTAATATTATTTATAAAGTTTTTATTACTAGAGTTCTTTCTTAAATTTTCTAAAACTGAATCAGGGGAAAGATTAGAACATTCTTCTTCACAAACTCTTTCTATTCTTAGTTCATTTCCTCCAACAAAATCCATCCCTAAATTTATAGGTTTCTTATAAGAAGTATTAAAAGTTGAATATAAAATTCCTAAAAGACTTAACAAAATAAGAAAAGTTGAAAAATTAATTATCTTTCTTTTATTTTTTATAAGTTCAAGATTGTATTTCATGGGCAATTAGAAACAAAAAATTTAATTTGAAAAATTATTCTTGGGTAGATAGAGATTTTTTTGTCTTAAAGATTGATATGTTGTAAAAAATCGCAAAATAGTTTTAGAACAATTTAATGAGGTAAACAAGCTTATTAGAACTCCAATACCTAATGTTGCCGCAAAACCTTTAACAAAATTTGTTCCTAATAAAAACAATACAAAACAACTTAGAAGAGTTGTAATATGTCCATCAACTATAGACGAATTAGCTCTTTGGAAACCACTATCAATAGATCTTGTAAGAGTATTGCCGTCATATAATTCTTCTCTAATTCTCTCGAATATTAGAATATTTGCATCAACAGCCATACCAATGCTAAGTATAAGGCCAGATATTCCAGGTAAAGTCAAAGTTACAGGAATTAAAGAATATAGTGCTAAGTTAAAGAAACCATAAAGTACTAGAGATAGAACAGAAACGAAACCTAGAATTCTATAATTAAAAATCATAAATATACCAACAAAAATTAATCCACTAATAGCTGCATAAAGACTTTTTAAAATATTTTTGGATCCCAATAGAGCCCCTATAGTGTTAGTTTCTACTATTTCAATTGGCAATGGCAATGAGCCTCCTTTAAGTTGAACTTCTAATTCTCTAGCATTTTCAGCACTAAAATTACCGCTTATTGTTGCTGATCCACCTGTAATACCAGTACTAGCAAACTGGTTACCAACACTAGCTTCACTTATAGATTCGCCGTCAAGAATAATAGCCAATAGTTGATTAGTGCCAGCAATTGACTTTGTAATTTCTGCAAACTTTTCACCTCCTGAATTACTAAAAGTTAATAAAACTTCCCAATTACTATTTGTTTGTTCTTGTCTCCTTCCTGCGTTAATAAGATCCTTACCAGATAAATCTGTTTTAATAAATAAATTTGTAATTTCTTTATCAATATATTTTTTAATTTCAATTAACTTCCCATATAAATCATTACTAGTAGATGAGTAATTCAATTCTTGCTCTATATCTTTAAGATCATCTTGAATAACTTTTAATAAATTATCATTATTTTGATTTTTTTCTTCAAAGGAATATTGTTCAATTAATTCTTTAATATTCAATCTTTGTAATTGCAGGGTTTTTAAATCTGTAGATGTTCCTTCTTTTTGGGTTCTAAACTCTAATAAAGCAGTCTTACCTAATACCCTTGAAGCAACTAATGGATTTTGTTCGCCTGGTAATTCTAAAATCAGTTGATCTCCACCGAGGGTTTGTAAATTAGACTCAGAAACTCCTAAATTGTTAACGCGCTTATCTATAACCGAATTAACAGATTCAAGTTCATCCCTTGTTACCTTACCTTCCTCTTTAATAATTTGTAGTGTAAGTTGAGAACCCCCTTGTAAATCCAATCCCAACTGTAAGGGATAATTTATTAATAGATAAACAGATAAAGTAAGT
>JFMF01000307.1 GCA_000635535.1 Prochlorococcus sp. scB243_496M6
AAATAAAATAAAAAAAAGCCAACCTCGCCTTCTTTTCATTTTCTATATACTCCCATTAATTAAATGTTCAACTTTTTTAACTATTTGATGTGGTTGGATTATTGTCAAATTCTCAAGATTTCCATTATAGGGAGTTGGAATATCCTGACTAGATAATCTAATTGGTCGGGCATCAAGATCATCAAAACACTCTCCAGTTATCAAGGCAATTAATTCTGCACCAATACCTCCAT
>JFMF01000308.1 GCA_000635535.1 Prochlorococcus sp. scB243_496M6
CATTTCTAGTAATTCTTCAACAGCTTTAAGGCAGTGATGTCTCATTCTTGAATAAGTCAATAAAGTAATATCACGCCCTTCTTTTACAACGTCAGCCTGATCTAAAGCGCAAGTATAATCACCCTCAGGTAATTCTTCAGACAAATTGTATAGAAGAACATGTTCAAAAAATAGAACTGGATTATCATCTCTTATAGCTGCTTTCATTAAACCTTTAGCATTTGTGGGCGTACTACATGCAACAATCTTTATGCCAGGAACTGCATGAAAATATGCTTCAAGTCTTTGACTATGCTCGGCACCAAGTTGACGACCAACTCCACCAGGTCCTCGAACAACTGCTGGTATTTTATAATTTCCGCCACTTGTATATCTAAGCATAC
>JFMF01000309.1 GCA_000635535.1 Prochlorococcus sp. scB243_496M6
AAAAAATATAAACAATAAAAAACTTGTTAATGATCCAACAATAAAATTTAAAGGTCCTTTTTCCGGAATATTTTTTTCAATATTCTCATTACTATTATCAGCCACAATAGATTTTTATAAAAAAAATTTTAAATGAATGTTATTCCCTTTTCAAGGAGAGTGCAAACCCATGAGTCATAGCCTTTATCTTTAAATAATTCAGAATTTGCAGTAAATTCTTTTTTAGCAGTCTCTATATCTTTAAAGAGTGCAAAGCA
>JFMF01000310.1 GCA_000635535.1 Prochlorococcus sp. scB243_496M6
GATTTTTTCCTTAATAGGTTTGCCGATTTAACAATTAAGTTATCATCAGATAGGCTTAAATCATTACAATCAGACTCAAGTTTAATTAAACCTTCATTATTAATTTCAAATTCTAAATAATCAGCAAGATCGATATTTTGCATAATCATTGCTAACTCATGAAATCCATCCTCTCTTTTACCAATTATTTCAAGGTGCAAATTTATTTTGGCAGGAGATTTTAGGTTAATTTTCTTTTCAGCTAAATCTTG
>JFMF01000311.1 GCA_000635535.1 Prochlorococcus sp. scB243_496M6
TGTTTAATAGACATTCAATTTTATTTTCTTCAACTTATCATTAATGAGTTAAAGACTTTTAATTTAAATAATCTTAGATCCAATAACAATATTATTATCTGCCTAAGTGAAGAAGGAAAACAGTTTAATTCAGTTGAACTATGTTCCTTACTCTTGAATTTTAAAAATAAAAAAATTAATTTCTTAATCGGCGATACTGATGGAGTTAGTTCAGATATAAAAGAAAAATCTGATCTTCTACTAAGCCTGTCTCCTTTAACTTTTCCTCATGAATTAGCTAGATTAATCCTAATCGAGCAAATCTATAGAGCTATTTCTATATCAAACAATTCCCCTTACCATCGTTCTTAAAAGATTAGATTCAATCTAAAATTAATCTATAAAAGTTTAATAACTAACTATTTTTTGATTTTTTGTTATATA
>JFMF01000312.1 GCA_000635535.1 Prochlorococcus sp. scB243_496M6
TCTTATAGATGCTAATAATTTTTACGCGTCATGTGAACAAAATATTAATCCTCATTTGAGAAATAAACCAGTAGTAATTTTATCTAATAATGACGGATGTATCATTGCAAGAAGCCCTGAAGCGCGAGCCTTAAAAATTAAAATGGGAACTCCGTATTTTAAGGTCAAAGAAAGACTAAATAAATTAGATGTAGCAGTCTTAAGCTCAAACTACTCGCTTTATGGGGATATGAGCAAAAGACTGATGAATTTACTGAAAAACTACTGTGAACAGATAGAAATTTATTCCATTGACGAAGCATTCGTCTCGATTTCTAGACCTAATGATAAAAATCTATATCCTTGGGCAAGAAGCATAAGATCATTAATATATCAGAATCTAGGGATTACCATAAC
>JFMF01000313.1 GCA_000635535.1 Prochlorococcus sp. scB243_496M6
TAAACAAAGAAATAAAAGGGCTACATAATTTCAAGGAAAATAAAATAATATTATGTACTGAAAATGCAAAAAGAAAAACAAATTTTAGAAATAAGAATCAACAACCAAATAAAGATAACTTCAAAACAGAAAGGGCGATAAGAAAAGCATTAAGACACGAAGCAACTCATGCGATACAAAAATGTAATGACAATAAAACAATAGGGGATATAAAAAAATTAGAAAGCAAATTACATCAAAGTAAAAGAAAAGCATTAGAGTTCTCTAGTTCAAATTTTTCTGGGACTTATGCGAAAGAA
>JFMF01000314.1 GCA_000635535.1 Prochlorococcus sp. scB243_496M6
TTGTATTTGAAGAACCTGAAGAAGGATTATCAATTAAAATAGATATACAATTTTCTAAAGTTTTTAATCTTTGAGATCCCCAAGATTCTATTAAGTGTCTACATCTTTTTAAAGAATTATATTTCTCAAGAAGTGATAATGTTCCTAGTAAATTGTCTTTAGGATTACTCAGCAATGTTAAAAACAACTCATTTGGATTAATA
>JFMF01000315.1 GCA_000635535.1 Prochlorococcus sp. scB243_496M6
AAATGAGTTCTGGTTGATGATTGTGGTAATTTACTCAACAATTTTACCAATGAAGAAATAACACTTTGGAAAATTTCAGACTTAGTTAAATCTTGATCTTTGAAGATTTGATCAATCTCCCAATCAATCCAAAAGGATGAATTATCAATTAAATTAAAATAATCTTCAGGTGTATGACTATTCAAATATTCGTCAGGATCTTTAAAATTGCTTAGTTGAAGTATCTTAAGATTAATTTGATCATGAAGGGATAGGGTCTCAACTTCTTTAATTACTCTTTTTGTAGCTAAAATTCCTGCATTATCTGAATCAAAATTCAAAATTATATTTTTATTATCTGTACATCTACATAGTTGAGAAATTTGATACTTATTTAATGCGGTACCG
>JFMF01000316.1 GCA_000635535.1 Prochlorococcus sp. scB243_496M6
GACAGAATTAGTTATACCCTTTGAATGAAGAGAAATAACATCAAAGTAGCCTTCAACAATAATAGCTTTATCTCTTTTTCTAATATCACTAGAAGCTTTTTCGAAGGCAAACAACATTTTTCCCTTTTCAAATATCTCTGATTCAGGAGAATTAAGATATTTAGGTTCCTGACCATCAAGAGATCTTCCTCCAAAGGCAACTACTCTTCCCTGCATATCATGGATTGGAACAATTAATCTATTTCTAAAACGATCATAAATCTTGTCAGAATTATCTTTAGA
>JFMF01000317.1 GCA_000635535.1 Prochlorococcus sp. scB243_496M6
TTTTAGCGAGTGAAAGTACAACATCTGAAAAATTTGCACGAGTAAATTCCATTAAAAATTTAATAGAGTTTCCACCTGCACCACAAGAAGAACAGTAATAGAATTGTTTAGTTGGTGATACTGTCATAGATGGCTTAGTATCATCATGAAAAGGACAAATCCCAACAAATTCCTTTCCTTTCTTCTTGAGAACAATATGTTCAGATATAACGTCAACGATATCTGCTTTTTCCTTAACCTCTTGAATAGTTCTTGGGTGTATAGAATGAACCATTGAGATTTTTATCAAAAACATATAATAATTTCTTTGTTATAGGTCAAAATCGAATAAGAATCTACTTAATT
>JFMF01000318.1 GCA_000635535.1 Prochlorococcus sp. scB243_496M6
GATAAGGAAAGTATTAATATAGCTAGCTGACGTAGTATCATAGAGTAAAAGAAATAAAATTTATGTCATTAGATACAGCTGAAAAACAGAAACTGATTGAGACTCATCAAGTACATGCAACTGATACAGGCTCAGCCGAAGTTCAAGTAGCACTGCTTTCAAAAAGAATATCGAAATTAAGTGACCACCTCCAAGGAAACATTCATGATTTCGCTTCAAGGCA
>JFMF01000319.1 GCA_000635535.1 Prochlorococcus sp. scB243_496M6
CCTGCAACTCAAAATTTCGAGGATAAAAGTTAATCTAGGAAACTAAAGATTTCAAATTAACTTTGAATGATTTATCTTCTAATAATTTGCATACTCCTTGAATATCTCCAACGCAGAATTGTTCACCAAATTTAACGTAGGTAACACTATGTTTATTTCTCACTGCAGCTAAAACGGGAATCTTGATTCCACATCTTTCTTTATCTGGTTTAAATTTAGTTAAACAGTTTCTCAAGGTATTTTGTACTCTTACATCTGATGCTTGAGAACTTTCAAGGTTAATAATAAGTAATTTAAGGTTATCTATTTCTCTACAATCATCAATTATTAATTGAGTCTTATCACTTTTTTTATCTATTGTTCCCCACACCAATAATCTAGTATCTGTCAAAAGAAATTCTGATAATTTTAAATAAGTTTTTGGAAAAACTATTGCCTCGCAACTTCCAGAAAGATCTTCTAGCTGAACTATAGCCATCCTATCTCCT
>JFMF01000320.1 GCA_000635535.1 Prochlorococcus sp. scB243_496M6
TTGCTTCAAATCATGTATCATTCCAACTAAAGATACTTTGGTTCTATCTTTTGTTTCTTCTAATTGAGAAATGCTTATAGGTGATACAAGTTTTGCTGGCTTAGTTAAATGCTTTAGAGGATGATCAGATAAATAAAAGCCTAATAGCTGCTTTTCTAACTTTGACTTCTCAATAAGTGAATAATCATCAACCTTAGCTAATTGTGAATCTGAAAAAGCAACATTAGAAAATTCTTCTTTAGAGTCAAATAGATTTCCTTGGCCAGATAATCTATCACGATTTCTTGAAGAGGCCCATTCAATAACATGTTCAAGATCTGATAATAACTGAGCTCTATTATTATCATTTGAAAACTCGTCTAGT
>JFMF01000321.1 GCA_000635535.1 Prochlorococcus sp. scB243_496M6
CTCCACAATGAATTAAAGATTCAAGACTTCTTTTGTTAAGAATATTAGAAGGCAAACGGTCGCACAAATCTGATAATGACTTAAAGTTTCCTGAGCTATTTCGGTTTTCAATTATATTTCTTATTGCAGAATCTCCTAAATTCTTAATTGCAGATAATCCGAATAAAATCTGATTGTTCTTATTAGTGAAATCAACCCCAGAAAAATTAATGCTCGGTGAAATAACTT
>JFMF01000322.1 GCA_000635535.1 Prochlorococcus sp. scB243_496M6
GAGATTGACCGAAGCTTGCAAACATAGGTCGACCATGTACTGGACCTGGAGTAGGAATTGGAGCATTTGCATCACCCATTTGGGACCAAACTATAGATCCTCCTTTAACAACTAATTCTGGTTTTACAGCAAAAAAGGAAGGTTTCCACAATGCTAAATCCGCAATTTTACCCTTTTCTATAGACCCTACATATTTATCA
>JFMF01000323.1 GCA_000635535.1 Prochlorococcus sp. scB243_496M6
TATTAGGAACAGTACTTGCTTCATTTGGAATAGGAATAATGACTGATTTAATTGGTGCTGGAAGGCTCTTATCAATATGGCCAGATATGCCTTTACCTTTATCAAATACAATCAACTTTTTTGCAACCACAAGTATGGCAAGAGTAATGATATTTGCACTAATTGTTATATTTTTACAATTTAAACCTACAGGTTTATTC
>JFMF01000324.1 GCA_000635535.1 Prochlorococcus sp. scB243_496M6
CAGTGTATCACTCTGCAACACTTTATAAAGTTTTATATTTATCCATCATTTCCTGAAATCTAAGGAATGATAAAAACTTTTTATAAGTTTGCAAGTCAAAAGCCTCCTGATTCTCTTCATTTAAATGGGTTGATTTACTAGGAATAAAATGATTCCCTAAGTTAGTATCAATTGAGAGCTTTGCATTATCTGTAAAGTCA
>JFMF01000325.1 GCA_000635535.1 Prochlorococcus sp. scB243_496M6
ATATTAAAGAACTTTGTTTCTTGACTAAAGATATACAAAACCTTAAACATAATTAGAATTGTAGTAATAAAGCTATAAATTCAATGACTGTCCATCAAGATTACGAAATAAAAATCAATCTAAATGAATTGATCGAAAAGAGAATCCCATGTTGTGATTTACTTCATCCAGATCATTGTTTAACAGAAAAACAAGTCTCAGAAATTGCTCATGAT
>JFMF01000326.1 GCA_000635535.1 Prochlorococcus sp. scB243_496M6
TTAAGGAAATTTATAGAATTGCTGAACTCTTAAATAAAAATAATGGGAAAATCAACTTTTCGAATTTACTTTTTGAAATAACTAAAAGGACATTGAATGAAAATAAATATGAAAGTAATTTATTTTTTCTTTAAATCACTATCTATTAATAAGATTGCCGAGGGTTGATTAGAAGCAAACTTAACCTTGCCCAGTATGTTCGCAAATTCATCTTCTGATTGTGTTTGAGCCTCTATAATAGGATCTAAAAATACGTTAGTTCTTGTATCTGAAATT
>JFMF01000327.1 GCA_000635535.1 Prochlorococcus sp. scB243_496M6
GTCATTAATTTTATTTAGAGAATTAATTATCTCTAGCCTCAGGAACTCTTCAAAAGACGGTTTACCAGCATCAATGTTGGGAAAATATAAAACATTTTTCTTTTTTATTTCAGTAATTACCTTCTTTACACCATTAAAAATTAACTTATTGAATAATTTGGCTTTAATTTTTTATTGGTTAGGATTCATCCTGACTTTTGTGACTTTATTAGGAT
>JFMF01000328.1 GCA_000635535.1 Prochlorococcus sp. scB243_496M6
GGAGCCGTTGGATTGGGTTGCCAAAAGTTAAATATTAAAACAAGACCAAATGATTTAAGTACCCTTCAAGCTACTGCTGCAGTAGGTCAAGTTAATTTAATGTCCTTATACGATAAAGTATTTAATAAATTAGGTCTTAATATTGCTCAAATTTTAATAACTAAAGCTGATTTCAATTCACGAGAATCCTTTAATAACGCTT
>JFMF01000329.1 GCA_000635535.1 Prochlorococcus sp. scB243_496M6
GTTGAGCATGTAGATCTTATTGTTGTAAGAGAATTAATAGGAGGAATTTATTTTGGAAAACCAAGAGGACATATAACAAATACAAAAATCCCCAAAAGCTTTCAATACGATGGTTTATGATTCGACCGAAATAGAAAGAATAACTGAAATAGCAATAAAAATTGCTAACCAAAGAAATAAAAAAATATGTTCTGTTGATAAAT
>JFMF01000330.1 GCA_000635535.1 Prochlorococcus sp. scB243_496M6
CAAAGATCAATTTGTTGGGAAAGTTTCCCAAGATACTGACGAAGGAGATGGTTTGTGGGTTAAATGTTCAGAGTGTTCGCAAGTAGCTTATAGAAAAGACTTAATTTCAAATTTCAATGTTTGTAGTAATTGTGGACACCACAATAGGATTAATAGCGATGAAAGGATAAATATAATTGCTGATAAAAATTCATTCAAAGAATTTGATAGTTCACTAAGTCCTACAGATCCTTTGGGTTTTAAAGATAGA
>JFMF01000331.1 GCA_000635535.1 Prochlorococcus sp. scB243_496M6
TTGGGTTTTAAAGATAGAAGAGCGTATGCTGATCGAATTAAAGAAAGTCAAGCAGGTACAGGTTTAAGAGATGGAGTCGTAACAGGTATCTGTTCTGTGAACTCAATGCCCGTAGCATTAGCTGTTATGGATTTTAGATTTATGGGAGGATCCATGGGTTCAGTAGTTGGTGAAAAAATTACACGGATAATGGAGAGAGCAACTTTGGAAAATTTTCCAATTCTTATTGTTTGCGCATCCGGAGGAGCAAGGATGCAAGAAGGTATGTTAAGTCTCATGCA
>JFMF01000332.1 GCA_000635535.1 Prochlorococcus sp. scB243_496M6
CTCTTTATTTTAAACTTTTCCTCCTATTCATATGCGATAGGAAATGTTGATTGAGTTCTCCTTAAAGAGAATGATGATGGGAAAGAATGGCTTGATAAAGGGAGTATTAAGCCACTACCAAATGGTGAAATAAGTGTATTAACAAAATTCTTTAAGAATCCAACTAATTCTGATGATGATGGAGAATTATCACTTTATGTAATGAGAATTAATTGCAATGAAAAAAAGTTCAAAGATACACCAATAAATGGAATTCCTCAATTCAATTCAAAATGGCAAACTTCTAATAATGATGAACTTATAGATGTTGTTATTGAAAATAGTTGTTCAGAGTTTATTAATGAATAAGAATGAATACTAAAAATAAAAAATTAAAAATAGCAATCGCTGGACTAGGGTTTGGCAAAAAAAGTACATTTAGAAGCGTTAAAAGAGTCGAATTATTTAACGCCTGTTGCTATTTAGCATTATGACAAAAAGCAAAAATCAATTTTAGAAAAAGAAACTGGATTAGAGTTTTTTCATGATTGGGAAGACTTAGTTAAATCTCAAGAAATTGATGGGATTATTATTGCCACCCCTCCTGAATCAAGATTTAAGTTAGCAAAACAAGCTCTTGAGAATAATAAAAATTTGCTCTTAGAAAAACCCGTTTCAATATCCTCCTCAGAAATTGAAGAGCTTCAGAGAATATCTTTGATTAATAATTTAAGCGTATGTGTTGATTTTGAATACAGAGCAGTAC
>JFMF01000333.1 GCA_000635535.1 Prochlorococcus sp. scB243_496M6
ATATTTAGTCAAATTAGATTGGTTAATGGGCAGTAGATCCGACCCCAAAAGATCCTGGAATTGGTATTCATTGGAAGAAAAAGGTGGAGGAGTTATTGGCGCTTTAGGTACTCATGCATTCGATATGTTGAATTGGTTTTTTGGAGAAGCAATAAACGTGTCTGGAAAGTTAGCAACATCAATAAAAAAAAGACCTTTACCTAATTCATCTGATTTAAATGATGTTACGAGTGAAGATGTATGTTTAGCCAATATAGAAATATCAAACTTCAGCTCGAATCTTATTCCATGTCAGGTATCTTTATCATCGATTTCTAAAAACGGTAG
>JFMF01000334.1 GCA_000635535.1 Prochlorococcus sp. scB243_496M6
CAGCATATGAAACTGATAGTCCAGTTATCCTCCAAGCTTCAAGAGGGGCAAGAAATTATGCAGGAGAAATTTTCTTACGTCATCTAATCCTTGCCGCTACAGAAACATATCCAAATATTCCAGTTGTAATGCACCAAGACCATGGTAATGAGCCATCAACATGCTATTCAGCAGCAATAAATGGTTTCACATCAGTAATGATGGATGGTTCTCTAGAGGCAGATGCAAAAACACCCGCGAGTTACGAATATAATGTTGCAGTCACTAAAAAAGTTGTAGATTTTGCTCATTCAGTTGGGGTTAGTGTTGAAGGAGAATTAGGTTGCTTAGGTTCATTAGAAACAGGGAAAGGAGAAGCTGAAGATGGTCATGGTTTTGAAGGTGAACTTTCTACAGATATGCTTTTGACTGATCCTGAAGAAGCTGCAGATTTTGTTGCTAAAACAAAAGTTGATGCATTAGCTATTGCTATAGGTACAAGTCATGGTGCTTATAAATTCACAAGAAAACCTACAGGAGAAGTTCTTGCAATAAGCAGAATTGCTGAAATCCATAAAGCACTTCCAAATACACACCTTGTAATGCATGGATCTAGTTCAGTTCCTCAGGAATGGTTGGATATCATTAACAAATATGGTGGTGAAATCCCTCAAACATACGGTGTTCCTGTTGAAGAGATTCAAGAGGGAATAAGAAATGGAGTTAGGAAAGTCAACATTGATACAGATAACAGGCTTGCTTTCACTGCCGCAGTAAGAGAGGCCGCATTTGCTGACAAGGCAAACTTTGACCCAAGACATTTCAACAAACCTGCTAGAAAATACATGAAGCAAGTTTGTCTTGACAGATACAAACAGTTCTGGTGTGAAGGTCAAGCAAGTAAGATCAAGCAAAACAGCACCAATTACTTT
>JFMF01000335.1 GCA_000635535.1 Prochlorococcus sp. scB243_496M6
CCTTTTGAAGAAATGATATCAAGTTCAACATCATCACAGATGAAATTAAGATTTTTATTTGCAGTAAGGGCACCAGGCAAAAAGCCTGATTCTGTCAAGATTTGAAACCCATTACAAATTCCTAAAACTCTTTTCCCGCTTTTAACAAACTCATCCAAGGCATTTATTAATGGAGAGAATCTCGCAATTGCTCCGCATCTCAAATAATCACCATAGCTAAATCCTCCAGGTAAAACTATTGCATCTACATCACTTAAATCTGAAGACTCATGCCACAAGAATTTTGTTCTTATGTCTAGACAACCTTCCAATGCCCATGAAACATCACGATCACAATTAGAACCAGGGAAGACAACAACTCCTACAGTAAAATTATCCATCCTATAATTTTTCTAGTGAATACTCGTAATCTTCAATAACAGTATTTGCGAATAACCTATCACACAATAAATCAATTTTTTCTCTTACTTCGTTTTCACCATTACCTTCTATTTTCACCTCAATCATTTTTCCTATACGTAATGATTTTATTCCCTCGGCTCCAAGTTTTATAGAAGCAGATTTAGTAGCTTCCCCTGCTGGATCTAAAACTGAGGGTCTTAGTCTTACAAAAACTTTTACAGCAAATTGGTCCAATTAAAAATTAATTTCTACTAGAAGATTAGTTTAAATTTTAATAAAAAGTACTATTGAT
>JFMF01000336.1 GCA_000635535.1 Prochlorococcus sp. scB243_496M6
CATTGATTAATAAACAAATATTTTTTTACCTTAAGGTTTTCTGAGTTATTAAATGTCTATGTAGCCTCTACCAAAACAAACTAAACAAGTTTTTCTTGAATTTTCAGGTGTTTTAAAATTTCCCGACCCTCCACATTTTGAACATTTTATTCTATCAATTGAAGAAACTTCGTTAGAGATTATTTGTTTTAAAGCAATTTTTGAATTTTCCATCTTGGACTGTCTACTGTAGTAAGTATCACGACA
>JFMF01000337.1 GCA_000635535.1 Prochlorococcus sp. scB243_496M6
TCTCCAACAATTGTCTGGAGCTTCTTCAAACCAAGTATTAATTTTCTTTCCAACAATTTGTATTTGTAAAGGCAATGATTTGTTTGGTATCCAAATACGTCCTTTTATTCGAAGAATGTTTAATTCATCCAAGATTTTTGACATCTCCTTTTCAAAGTCATTTTTTTCAAGGAAATAATTTAATTTAAATGAATCTGTTACAAGCTCAACATGATTATGGTCATGTTCTTCCGTTAAAAATTCTTTATAAGTTTCTTTTTTAAA
>JFMF01000338.1 GCA_000635535.1 Prochlorococcus sp. scB243_496M6
GTTTCGTTATATTGTTTTGTTATTTTACTTAAATCATTAATTGGTGAACCATTTAGCATTGATTCTCCATTAACGATACCAACAACAACATCAAGGTAGATGGAAGACCTAATCTCAGGCCAGTTAAGTGCTTGAATTAAGGGAATTGGTAGTGCCAACCCACTTGTTTCGATAATTATTGATTCGATAGGAGGATTAAATTCTAGGAGAGCTTTTATTGATGGAACAAAGTCATCTTGAACAGTACAACATAAGCATCCATTGTTTAATTCGATAACGCAGTCGTCTTC
>JFMF01000339.1 GCA_000635535.1 Prochlorococcus sp. scB243_496M6
GCTATATTCTGTACTCTCTCCTGTAGAACTATTTGTGCCATTAGCAATCGCACATAATTGTTTTTGTTGTGTACGACTTAGAACAGCATCAGTAAAATCCGCACCATCTATTTTTGCGCCTTCAAAATTACTCTCCATTAATAAAGCATTAGTAAAATTAACATCTGAAAGATCAGCATCTGTAAAGTCTGTTGCATAAGCTAGTGCATC
>JFMF01000340.1 GCA_000635535.1 Prochlorococcus sp. scB243_496M6
ATTAGAAACTTTAATTAAATTAAAGGAATTAGGTGTTGATTCAAATAGGATTCTTTTAATAACTGCTATTTGCTCAAATAAAGGATTAAATGAAATTGCGAAATTATTCCCTAATCAGGTAATTTACACTTCTTGCATAGATGAGGAAGACGAAAAAACGCAATTATTAGTACCGGGTATTGGGAATCCTCTATCGCGTTTAAGTACTATATTTCAAGATAAGAACTAATATAGAATATAGGAGTAAGTTTTTTACCAATGTCTGAATACAGAGATTCGTCTTCAAATAATCTTTTATCATTAATAAGCGGTGCTTTTATT
>JFMF01000341.1 GCA_000635535.1 Prochlorococcus sp. scB243_496M6
AAAAGCAATGATGTATTCCTCCAGAATTCAAGACGGCTCAGAAGCGATTGATTCAAATGAAAACATAAATGAAGTTGAAGGAGAAAATCTGGAGAAGAAAGTTGAGCAACTTAATTCTGCAATTGCTGATGTAAGGAAGCAACTTGAAGAGTTGGGGCAATAGAATAAAAAAGGATCACAAAGAATATGAATAAACTCAGATCATCTGCAATAACCCAAGGTGTGCAAAGATCTCCTAACAGATCAATAACTATCGAAACAAGTGGGTTGGCACTACCAATTCCCTTAATTCA